>CAZJGU010000079.1:0-13010 GCA_964545455.1 uncultured bacterium
GAAGACGCTCAGCAGCACCGCCGCATCCAGGCGCGTCAGGACGCCGTCCGCGAGCTGCAGCGCCGCCAGCGCGGTGACGACCAGGAGGACCGGCAGCTCGCGACGGAGCACCCTCGAGCGCACCGTGATCGGCGCGACCACGGCCGTCACGCCCAGGATCAAGGCGATGTTGGCGATGTTGGAGCCGTAGGCGTTGCCCAGGGCCACGCCCGGCGCGCCGCCCGCGGCGGCCAGCCCGCTGACCAGCAGCTCCGGCGCGGAGGTCCCGAAGCCGATGATCACCATGCCGATCACGAGGGCGGGCACGCCGAGGTGCCGGGCGGTGGCGCCGGCGCCGTCGACGAACCGATCGGCGGCGTACAGCAGGGTCGCGAGGCCCGCAGCGAGGGCGGCGAGGGACAGCAGCATCGTGCGTTCTGTCTCCTTGGAGCGCTCCCGCGCCCCGGGGTGGGAACGAGGAAAGGCCGGACGGCGAGGTCCGACCTTTCGCAGGTGGTGGAGGCGGCGGGAGTCGAACCCGCGTCCGAAGCCCCCTTGGCCCGGCGTCTACGCGTGTAGTCCCCAGTTGAATCTCGACGCAAGGCCAGGTCGGGAACCCACCGAACCTAGCGTCCAGTTCCCTTAGTTCTCGTCCTCCGGCCGGGAACGGCTGCCCTTGGACCAGTCGGTTTCGGGACGTCGGACCTAGCGAACCACCGACGGGGTTTCTAGGCGACGCTGGCTACGGGTTACGCAGCCAGGGCGTAGTTCTGGTTGCCAGTTATGGCGTGTGCAGCTTGATGACGCGGCCAGCTGCGTCCGCGACGCGCAACCGGTGCCTTGGACGAGCCCCGTCGAAGCCGTGTCGCCCCCACGAGTGCGCCTAGGCGCGGTGCATCGTGGGAGGGCTACGCCACCGCTCCCACGCACCGAAGGTTACCACGGGCAGACGCCCGGGCCGGCCTCCTGGACGTCATCGGCGCAGCGCCTCCCGACGCCTGCCCAGAAGCCCTGGAACGCCCTCCTGGACGTGCTAGGCTCCCGTCATGGCCGACGCCGATCGCTCGCCCGCCGCGACCCCCGACGCGGCCCCTGCGCAGCACGCCTCGTCCGAGGCGGTGCGGATGCAGGGCATCACCAAGCGCTTCCCGCTGGTCCTCGCCAACGACGACGTCGACTTCTCCGTCGCGTGGGGCGAGATCCACGCCCTCATCGGGGAGAACGGCGCCGGCAAGTCGACGCTGATGAAGATCCTCTACGGCCTGCAACCGGCCGACGAGGGCACGGTCGTGATCGATGGCACCGAGGTCCGCCTGACCAGCGCCCGCGACGCGATCCAGCGCGGCATCGGCATGGTCCACCAGCACTTCATGCTGGTCGAGCCGCTGACCGTCACGGAGAACATCGTCCTGGGCAGCGAACCCGGCACCCAGGCCGCGCTGGACTACCGCAGCGCCCGCGCGAAGACCCAGGAGCTGATCGACCGCTTCGACTTCGACATCGACCCCGACCAGCCGGTGGGGGAGCTGCCGATGGGCCTGCAGCAACAGGTGGAGATCCTCAAGACCCTCTACCGGGACGCGCGCATCCTGATCATGGACGAGCCGACCGCCGTCCTCACGCCGCAGGAGACCCGCGGCCTGTTCCAGTTCCTGCGCGACTACGTGGCGCACGGCAACGCCATCGTCTTCATCAGCCACAAGCTGGACGAGGTGATGGAGATCTGCGACCGCATGAGCGTCATGCGCGACGGCAAGATGATCGGCACGGTCGAACGCGAGGACACCGACACCCGCAAGCTGGCGAACATGATGGTCGGCCGCGAGGTCCTTCTGCGGGTCGAGAAGGGCGACGCGCAGCCCAAGGAGGTCCGCCTGGAGGTCGAGGACCTGCGCCTGGCCCACCCCGTCAAGCCGAGGGACATCCTGGACGGCGTGTCGCTGCAGGTCCGCGCGGGCGAGATCCTGGGCCTGGCCGGCATCGAGGGCAACGGCCAGACCGAGTTGGTCGAGTGCATCACCGGCCTGCGCGATCCCGACGACGGCGCCGTTCGCATGATGGGCGAGGACGTCACCCACGCCAGCGCGCGCGAACGACGCGTGGCCGGCATGAGTCACGTGCCCGAGGACCGCAACGCCCGCGGCCTGGTCGGCACCTACAGCGCGGCGATGAACGCCGTGCTGGGCGACCACCACCAGGCGCCCTACGCCGGCACGGCCGGCTTCCTGCAACTGGACACGATCCAGAACCACGCCGAGACGATCATCGAGGCGTACGACGTCCGCCCCCGGTCCACGACCGTGATGGCGCGCGCGTACTCGGGCGGCAACGCCCAGAAGCTGATCGTCGCGCGCGAGCTGGAGCGCGACCCGACCGTGCTGGTCCTGGCCCAACCGACCCGCGGGGTCGACATCGGCGCGATCGAGTTCATCCACCGCCAGATCGTCCGCGCCCGCGACATGGGCCTGGCCGTGCTGCTGATCAGCGCCGACCTGAACGAGGTCCTCTCCCTCTCCGACCGGATCGCCGTGATGTTCGAGGGGCGGATCATGGGCGAGGTGCCCGCGGACGAGGCCGACGTCGACACCCTGGGCCTGATGATGGCGGGGGCCAAGCGGGACGAGGCGGCGTAGGAGGGCGAACCGTTCTTAGGCCAGGAGTCTTGGGGAATGGCGTCGTTGGATCACCCGGCGGGTTACGCCCGTGCCGCACTAGGCACGAAACCTACCGAGCGTCACGCAGGGGCGGTCGATGGTGCTAATCTAGATCTAGTCAGACTAGTCAGACTTGATTCCGGGAGGTCACCATGTCGGTCCACGTTCGCTCGCTCCAAGACGTCAAGAGCCGCTTCAGCGAGATCGTGCGAAGTGCGGAGTCCGGCGACGACACGATCGTGACCCGCCATGGTGCCGAGGTCGCGGTCGTGATCAGCGCCGCACGCTACCGGGAGCTGCTAGGCGAGACCCGCTCCGTTCTCGACACGCTGGCCAGGGCCCCCCGCCTCGCACCGGACGAGGTCGACCTGTTCGAGCGCGACCGGGGGCCCGACACCGAGCGTCCGATCGAACTCGTCTGAGCCATGGCCTTTCTGCTCGATACCAACGTCGTCGCAGAACCCCTCAAGCCCAGGCCGGACGATCGCGTGATCGCATGGCTGGCGAGGATCGATGCGTCGACCGCCTACCTCTCGGTCGCGACGATCGCGGAGATCGCGCAAGGAGCAGCGAAGGCGGGATCCAGCGGACAGCGCTTCACCCACTGGCTGAATGACGATCTGATCCCCGCGTTTGCGGGGCGCATCTTCGACGTCGATGCTGACGTCGCCCTCGTCTGGGGCGCCGTGCGCGGCGCCGCGATGGCCCGTGGCCGTACCCTTCCGGTCGTGGACGCCCTGATCGCCGCTACGGCCCAGGTCCACGGGCTCACGCTCGTTTCTCGGAACCGTCGCGACCTCGACGGCCTCGGCGTGGCCGTCCTGGATCCCTGGCAGGTCTGACGCGGTCGTCGCGGCCCGTCGCCGAGGTCCGACGTCCCCCTTCCGAGCGATAGACTTTGGCCCATGAGCTCCGCGGGCGCCTCCCCCATCGGCATGCTGGACCTCGCCTCCGAAGTCGACACGCTCTGGTCGGAGATCCAGCCGGCCGTCGAGCGCGTCCTCCGCTCCGGCCAGTTCGTCGGCGGACCGGAGGTCGAAGGCTTCGAGGCCGAGGCGGCCGCCTACCTGGACGTCGGGCACGCCGTCGGTCTGAACAGCGGCACGGACGCGCTGATCCTCGCGCTGGAGGCGCTGGGCGTCGGTCCCGGCGACGAGGTGATCACCACGCCGTTCAGCTTCTTCGCCACGGCCGAGGCGATCGCCCGCCTGGGCGCCACGCCGGTCTTCGGCGACATCGATCCCGTCACCCTGAACCTCGATCCGGAGACGGTCCCGCCGCTGATCACGCCCCGCACCCGTGCGCTGCTGCCGGTGCACCTCTTCGGCCTGCCCGCGAACATGGCCCGCCTGCAGGAGATCGCCTCCGCCCACGGCCTGGCGATCGTCGAGGACGCGGCGCAGGCGTTCGGCGCCGGCTACTCCGGCACCTGCATCGGCTGCGACGGCGCCTGTCCGGCCAGCGTGCGCGCGTCGCTGGCCGGGCGGAGGGTCGGGGCGCTGGGGACCGTCGCGGCGTTCAGCTTCTACCCGACCAAGACGCTGGGCGCGTACGGCGACGCGGGGCTGCTGACGACCGACGATCCGGACCTGGCGGAGAAGGCGCGGCGCCTGCGCAACCACGGCTCCCGGCCCGACGCGAAGTACGTGAACGACGTCCTGGGGCACAACTCCCGCCTGGACGCGCTACAGGCGGCGATCCTGCGGGTCAAGCTGCGACACCTCGAACAGGCCACCGCCGCGCGGCGCGCCGTCGCCGGCTGGTACCACGCGGCCCTGGGCGACCTGGACGACGTCGTCCTGCCGCCGGTGCACCCGGACCACGTCGTCCACCAGTTCACGATCCAACCGCCGGCGGAACGGCGCCCGGCGGTGGCCGACGCGCTGACCGCGGCGGGCATCGCGAACCAGCACTTCTACCCGCTGCCCCTGGGTTCCCAGCCGGCGCTGGGCGGCGGCCATCCCGTCCCGCCGGTCACGGCGGCGGTATGCGAACGCGCGATGTCGGTCCCGGTCCACCCGGGGCTGGGCGAAGGGGACGTCGACCGCATCGCGAGCGTCATCCGCACGGCGCTCTGAGGGGGACGGTTCCACCGGCGCGACCGCGCGAACCCGACCCGGCCGGGTACACTCGCTGCCGTGCCCGGTCCGGTCCGTCCCGTCGCCTGGCTGCTGGTGCCGCTGGCGGCCGCCGCCGTGCTGGGGCCGCCGGCGGTGAACCTCGTCGCCACCTGGCGCGACGCGCGCCCCGCGGGCCACGAGCGCTACGTGCCTGGCGAGGGCGCGTACCGCGTCGCCCTGCCACCCGTCGGGATCCCGGACGGACGCGACGATCCGGTCGGTGCGATCGTGTCGATCCTGGCGAGCTGGAACGGCCTGCCCGCTCGGATCGCGTCGGACGGCCCGCCCCCCGACGATGCGGCCGCCCTTCGCACGGCCCTGGACGACGCGCTTCGTGGGGCCGGGTTCGCGGGCCGCTGGGTCAGCGCCCCGCGCGCGCGGCCCGACGACCACACGTACCCGTTCCTCGCGCTCCTTTCCGGCACGCCGCCCACGCCGGTGATCGTGCGCGAACGCTACGGCGAGCACGTGTTCGTCACCCACCCGCTGCACGGCGACCTGCTCTACCCCGACGCGGCGTTCGCCCAGCGATGGGGCGGGCAGGTGTACCTCTTCGCTTCACCCGTGGACGCGCCGGAGTTCTGGCGGTGAGGGGCCGGCTGCTGGGCGCCGTCGCGACCGCGGGCCTGGTCCCGCTGGTGGGCCGCCCCGACGCGACCGGACTGCTGGCCGCGCTGGCGCTGGTGCCGCTGTTCCTGGCGCTACGAGGCGAACACCACGCGGGCCGCGCGGCCCTGCTGGCGGCGATCGCCTGGAGCGGCGTGACGATCAGCGCCTACGAAGGCGTCCTGGTGGTCCGCTGGTGGGCGTTCTTCGTGCTGGTGGTGCTGGCCTCGCTGGTGCCCGCCGTGGCGGGCGCCGCGCACGCCTGGACGCTCCGGCGCTGGGGCGCCGCGACGGCCGGGGCCGCCTTCGTCGCCACGCTGGTCGCGGTCGAAGCGCTCGCCCGCCACCCCGGTCTCCTGGCCGGAACGGTCGGCTGGGCCTCCCTGGCCTTCACCCAGTCCAGCACCCCGCTGGTCGCCGCCGCCGCCTGGAGCGGCGTGAGCGCCGTGACCGCATGGATCGCGACCGCCAACCTGGCCGCCGCCCTCGTCATCGCACCGGGCCGCCGGAGCGTCGGCGTGGTCCTGGTCGCCGTCCTGGCGGCGTCGGCGCTGGCGCTCCCGACCGTCCCGCCGACCGCCGCGGCGGTCGAGGCCCACCCGGCTCCCACCCTTCGGGTCGGCGTGGTGCAAGCGGCCGGCCACCGCGCGGACATGCTCATGGCCCGCTTCGACCCGCGCGCGGCCGACCGCACCATGAGCCGCTTCGCGACGCTCACGCGCGAGCTGCCGGACGACCTGGACGTCGTCATCTGGGGCGAGACGGTGCTCCCCACGCCGGTCCGTGACGGGAGCCCCGATCCGGTGGCTGCCGAGGCGCTCCGGTCCGCCCCCCGCATCCTGGTCGGCGGCCGCGAGTGGGCGGACGGCGCGTGGTTCAACAGCGTGTTCCTCGCCCGGGATGGCGCGTTGACCACCGCGTACCGCAAGCGTCGCCCCGTGCCGGTGATCGAGCAGGGGTTCACCCGCGGACCGGCGACCGACCCGCTGGAGCTGAGCGGGCGCCGGCTGGGGATCGCCATCTGCCTGGAGAGCACCTACGCCGACCTGGCCAGGGACCTGGTCCGTTCCGGTGCGGACGTCCTGATCTACCAGACGGACGACACCTTCGCCGGCCGGACGTTCACGCCCGAGGCCCACCTCAGGACGGCCGCGTTCCGCGCCGCGGAGACCGGCGTCCCGGTCGTCTTCGCCAACGAGTCCGGCCCCAGCGCCATGTTCGGGCCGCGCGGCGAGCTGCTGGTCCGGACCGCGCAGGGCCAGGCCGCCGCCGTCGCCGCGACGCTGCCGGGGCCGGTGACGTCCACGCCGTTCGCGCGCTGGGGCGACTGGCTGGCGTTCGCGTGCGCGGGGATCGCGATCACCCTGCTTCTGGGCTCCACGGCGCGGCGGCCGCGGGCCCGCCGCACGTAGCGCCAACCTCCCTTCCCCCCGATGCGGGGATGCGGCGGGCCCTCGTCCTCCGTACCCTGCACGTAGCGAAGCGCACGCTCGGTGCGGTTCATGGCTTCGAGGCCGGCGTACCGTCGCGCCCAGAGAGGCGAGGAAGGTGAAGGATGTGAGGACACGGGCAGGCTTCACGCTGATCGAGCTGCTGATCGTCATCGCGATCATCGGCATCGTCGGCGGGATCGGCTTCCTCAACGGCCGGAGGATCGCCGAGGGCGAGCGGGAACAAGGTGCCTTGGCGACGATGCAGCAGAGCATCTGGCAGGGCGCGACCGCCGCCGCGTCGCAGGGTGCGGTGTTCGACCTGATCTACGACGCGGACGCCAGCGAGTTGCGGCTCGAGGACGCCGCCGGCAACGTCGAGCGGACCTTCGAGCTTCCCGCCGACGTCACGACCAACATCGCGGAGAACTCGGACGACGGGCTGGCCCTGCGCTTCCAGCCGCCCGGCAAGATCGAGCTGGGCAGCGGCGAGACCCCGCCGCCCGGGACCCTCCGTGCCCTCCCGGAGACGGTGACGTTCACGGCGGGCGATCGCAGCTACACGTTGGACATCTCGGTGATCGGCGAGGTCATCGCGGAGGAGGTGCCGTGACGATGCGGACCACCGCAGGCTTCAGCCTGCTCGAGGTCGTGGTCGCGGTCGGGATCTCGGCCATCCTTCTGGCCGCCCTGGCCACCGCGAACGTGGCCACGCTGCAGCAGACGCGCAGCGGCAACCTGCAGATCCAGGCGACCCAGATGCTGGACTCGATCGGTCGCCGGGTCGTCGCCGGCAACGACGACGCGCTCCTGCCCGGCGCGGGAGCGACCGTGGCGTTCGACTACGGCGAGCTCACCGGCCTCTTCGCCTTCGACGGGGCCGGCGTCCCCGCGGAGCGCTACCGCGCCAACGTGACCCGTGCCAACCCGGGCACCGTCAGCGTCGGCGCCAGCACCCTGGCCGTCTACGCGATCGAGGTGTGCTTCGAGGCGGCCGACGGGGAACGCTGCGTGACCGGGACCACCGTGTCGAGGAGGAACCCGTGAGGCGCACGATCGCACCCCGACGAGCCGACCTTCGTGGCATCACGTTGATCGAGGTCCTGATCGCGACCGTGATCCTGAGCGTGGTGCTCCTCTTGACGACCAGCGGCATCATCCAAGCCATTCGGACCCACGACGTCCAGGATCAGAACACCAGCTCCCAGGCCAAGATGCGCCGCGTGGTGGAGGTCCTCACCCAGGAGCTGCGCGGATCGGTCCTTGGCGGCATCTCGGACTTCCCGGTGGCCTCGAGCGGGACGGCGGTCTCGTTCACGCTGCTGACCGGTACCGGGGGGCACATCGTCACCTCGCACGCCGGCTGGGGCAGCGAGGAGGAGACCCACTTCTTCGAGCCCGACCCCTCCTCGCTGGACGAGCTGCGGTTCCGCCCGGCGCTGATCGTGAACGGAACCGGCGACGCCCTCATCGTGAGCAACGTCGAGAGCGTGGACGCCAGCGTGCCCAGCGTGCAGCACAGCGGCTGCACGATGGCGATCGACTGGACGCGCGACACGCAGATGTTCGGGGCGCGCGCCCTGGGCTTCCAGTACGACGCGAACCAGCAGACGCTGTTCCTGACCGAGGTCCTGAACGGCACGCTGGACACGATCCCGTTCGCCTTCGGCATCACCGGCTTCGACATCGACTACGAGTACGAGCGCACCGTCGACCGCGAAGTGCTCGAGATCGACCGCCGGGACGAGCCGGTCAAGGTCGACGGGTGGCCCGTCGCCGAGTTCGTCGACGGCACCGACACCTTCGAGCTGAACCGACTGAAGCTCACGATCTCGACCAGTGGCGAGGGCGGCCGTGGTGCCCGCGAGTACGTCGGCTACGTCGAGATGTCCGGTTCCGGCGACTTCGTCGGCCCCACCGGCGAGGGAACCTCCTTCAACGACCTGGTGCTGTGCGACACGACGGGTGGCGGCACCCCCGGCGCTGGCGGTGGCGGCGGATCGGACGACGACGACGATGGCACGACCGACCCTCCACCGGACGATGACGACGACGACGGCGGCAGCGAACCGGACCCGAAGGGGTGAGGGAGGATCGTGAGCGATGAGAGGGAGTAGGACTGTGACCACAACCCCGACCCGGCGCAGGGACGGCATCGCGATCGTGGCCGCGCTGGCCCTTCTGGCCGTCGCGTCCGCCGTGATCCTGCTCATGTTCACGCGCGCTCTGGACGACATCCGGCACGGACGCGACGACACGATGATCGTGCAGACGCTGCTCGCGGCCCAGGGCGGCAGCAACATCGCCCAGGCTCTGATCCAGTCCGACGTGAAGGACGAACTGGCCGAGATCGCTACCGACCGTTCCAGCACCGTCGAAGCGTGGTCGTTCGGAACCTCGGAGTCGGGCGCCGCGGCGCCCACCCCAGCCAGCGTGCGCGCCGACCTTCTGGACGTCGCGGACGAGCTGCAAACGGTCATCGACGGCCTGCTGTGCGACCCGATCGACCTGGGCGACGGCGTCACCGTGAACGTTCGCGTGTTCGTGACCGAGACCGCCTGCAGCGGCACCGTGGCGCTCCCACCCGACACGCGCCTCGGCGAGCCCCGCTTCCTCAGCGGCCGGGCGCGGAACGAGGGCGGCAACCAGCGCTACGCCCTGCCGTACGTGATCGTCTCCGATGGCGAGATCGGCGACTTCCGGCGCCGTGTCGTCACGCACGGCGAGGGCCGGTTCCGCGTCGGCCGTCAGAGCTTCGCGCAGTACGCCCTGTTCACCGACCGACACGAGTTCGGAAGCGCCGGCCGCATCTGGTTCACCGACCGGACGCTCTTCGACGGCCCGGTGCACACGAACGACAACTTCAACTTCTTCGGGTCGGCCTGGTTCGGAGCGGCCGTCAGCAGCGCCGGCGATACCGCCGCCGGGGCGGGTGCCTGGGGCTACCAGAACGAGTTCTTCACCGCCGACGAGCTGGGCCCTCAGGGCCAATCGCCGATCCTGGACGACAACACGACCAACCGTCCCGTCTTCGCCGAATCCGCCCCCGACTGGGACTCCGAGTACATCGACCTCCCGACCAACGCCTACGACCAGAGCGTGCTGGCCAGTACCGGCGGCCTGTACTTCTCGGAGGACCTGAGTCGGCTGGAGCTGTACGCCGGTGACGAGGACGGCGACCCGATCACCGGCGACGCGACGTCCACCTACCAGTACATCGAAGCCACCGAGGCCGGCGGGCCGACGACCCTCTACCGCGTCGGGGCCGACGACATCCTGCAGCGGCTGGACGGCGGCACCTGGTCGACCGTCCGCCTCGGGTTCAACGGCGTGATCTACAGCGAGGGCTACATCAGCCGCCTGACCGGGCCGGGACGCAGCGACGCGAACGACCCCGACACGGCCGGTCCCGCGATCGCGGAGTTCTCGCAGCTCACGCTGGTTCCCTCCCAGGGCGCGCGCATCACCGGCGACCTCACCTACGAGGACGTTCCGTGCACCGGCAGCCTGCAGCGCGAGGACGACGGGTCGATCACCCGTCCCGTCTGCGAGAACCGGGACGCACGCAACGTCTTCGGCGTCTTCGCCCCGCAGGGCAACATTCAGATCGGCAACGCCAACTCCACCAGCAGCCTCAACGCCCCGCGCGACGTCCGCATCCACGGCTCGCTGATGGCCAGCAACGGCGTCGTCACGGTCGAGGACTACAACCAGGGCAGCCCGCGCGGCGACGTCGAGCTGCTCGGCGGCATCATCGAAGAGGAGTACGGTCCCTTCGGCACCTTCAACGGCTCCACCGGCGAGCCGTCCAGCGGCTACGGACGATCGTTCACGTACGATCCGCGCCTGGCCGACGGACTGTCACCGCCGTACTTCCCGACCCTCGAGCTGGACGACGTGAACGCCGTCAACACCGTGACCTTCGGCACGCGGGAGCAGATCTACTAGGCAGGTCCGCCCATCGCTTCGGGCTGAACCGACGTGTGCCGCTGACAGGGTCAGCGGCACACGTCGCCGTCGGGCCCGCCGCGCGGATCGCGTCCCCTCACGCGACCTCGCCCAGGAAGCGCCGAAGCTGCGCGGCCAACTGCGGGAACTCGATCAGAAAGGCGTCGTGCCCGTGAGGACTGCGCAGGGTCTCGTAGCGGGCGTTGGGCAGGTGCTCCACCAGTTCCAGCTGCTCCCGCTGCGGGTAGAGGACGTCGGAGTCGATGCCGAGGACCAGCGCCGGCATGCGCATGCGTCCCAGGACCTCCGACAGCCGTCCCCGCCCCTCGCTCAGATCGTGGTCGTCCATCGCGCGGGTGATGTAGAGGTAGGTGTTCGCGTCGAAGCGCTTGGACAGCTTGACGCCCTGGTAGGCCAGGTACGACTCGATCTCGAACCCGACCGACAGCAAGCGGGCCAGGACGTCGCTGCGGCCCTCGCCGGTGACGTCACCCTCCTCCGAGGCGTCCGCCACGACCTCGCTCGCGTCGCTCACGTCCTCGTCCGCCTCACGGCGCACGCGCTCCCGCCCGAACTTGGCCTCCAACGAAGCGAAGCTCCGGTACGACAGCATCGCGATCGCCCGCGCCAGGCCCAAGCCCGTCTCCGGCTGGCGGTCCAAGCGGTACCAGCCGCCCCGCCACGCCGGATCGGCGGTGATGGCCCGGCGCGCGACCTCGTTCAGCCCGATCGCCCAGGCCGAGTGGCGCGCCCCGATCGCGATCGGCACGATCGATCCGACCGACTCCGGGTACATCGCCGCCCACTCCAGCACCTGCATCCCGCCCATCGACCCGCCGATCACGGCGGCCAGGCGGGTCACGCCCAGGCGGTCCACCAGGCGCTTCTGCGCCCGCACCATGTCGCGGATCGTGTAGCGCGGGAACGACGGGCCGTACGGCCGACCGGTCGCCGGATCCACCGACGAGGGACCTGTGGAGCCGTAGCAGCCCCCCAGCACGTTGGCGCTGATCACGTACCAGCGGTTGGTGTCGATCGGCTTGCCCGGACCGATCAGCGGATCCCACCAACCGGGCAGCTCCTCGCGCGCGTGCACGCCCGCCGCGTGCGCGCTGCCGGTCAGGGCGTGGCAGATCAGAATGGCGTTGGTGCCCAGGGCGTTCAGCTCCCCGTACGTCTCGTACGCCAGGGCCACCGGCTGCAGCTCTCCCCCACGCTCCAGCGGCAGCGGGTCGTGCGGGCCAGCGACGTCCATGACCTGCGTGTCGACCCGGCCGATGCGACCGCCCGGGAGTGAACGGGTCCGGGCCAGCAGCGCCTCGTGGTCGCCCCAGGTCTCGTGCACCAGGTGGAGGGGCTTGCCCGCGGCGGTCGTCGACGCGTCGTCGGTGCCCTCTTCGCGACGGTCCTTCACGGGGTGGAGCGTACCGCGCCGCTCAGTGCGTCGCTCGCACCGCACCCTCGATCGCCTGCGACAGATCCTCGTAGAGGTCGTCGACGTGCTCGATCCCGACCGAGACGCGGATCAACTCCGGCACGACGCCCGCAGTGCGCTTGGCATCGTCCCGCAGTCCCGCGTGCGTCGTCGCCCACGGTTGGATCGCGACCGTCTTGGCGTCCCCGATGTTGGCCAGGTGGCTGACCAACTGCAGGCGGTCCAGGGTGCCACGCGCGATCGCCGTGCTCTCGAACACGACCCCCAGGACCGTCCCGAAGCCGTTCTCCAGCAGCCGCGCGGCCGTCGCGTGCGACGGGTGGTCGGGCAGGCCTGGGTAGACGATCCGCGCAACGCCAGGGAGATCCCGCAGCCGGTGGGCGAGGTCGAGGGTCGAGTCGCACGCCCTCCGCACGCGCAGCTCCAGCGTGTCGATCCCCTGGAGGAACAGGTACGCCGCGAACGGCGAGAGTGTCATCCCCATCGTCGCGAGGCCCAGGTCCACGACACGGGCGGCCAGCGGATGGTCCGGGGCCTGGTCGAGGATGCGGGCGCCCTGCGCGTTCCGCTTCGAGAAGCCCGGGTAGCGATCCGAATGGGCGCCCCAGTCGAAGGTGCCGCCGTCGACGACGGCGCCGCCGATCGCCACGCCGTGCCCGCCGATCCACTTGGTGGTCGAGTGGACCACCGCGTCCGCCCCGTGCTCAAGCGGCCGACACAGGTACCCGCCCGCGCCCCAGGTGTTGTCCACGATCAGGGGGACCTCGCCGTCGTGCGCGATCCGGGCCAGCGCGGGGAGGTCGGGCACGAAGCCGCTGGGGTTGGCGATCGTCTCGAC
>CAZJGU010000080.1:0-12490 GCA_964545455.1 uncultured bacterium
CGTTCGCGCGTGAGCGACCCGTACCGCCTGCTTCGCCCGGCGCTCTTCCGGCTGCCGCCGGAGCGGGCCCACGCCCTCGCGATGCGCGCCAGCAGGCTCGCCAGCGGGGTCCCGCCGCTGCTGGGCGCGTTCAAGCGGGCGGCCTGGCACGACGATCCGCGCCTGGCCGTCGACACGTTCGGCGTGCGCTTCCCCAACCCGATCGGCGTCGGCGCCGGCTTGGACAAGGATGCCGACGCGCTGCCGATCTGGGAGGCGATGGGCTTCGGCCACGTCGAGATCGGCACGGTGACCGCCCTCGCCCAGCCCGGCAACCCGCGTCCGCGCGCCCACCGGCTGATCCCCGACCGCGCGATCGTCAACGCCATGGGCTTCCCCAGCGTCGGCGCGGTGGCGCTCGCGCAGCGGCTCGAGGCGTGGCGGCGCCGCGGCGTCTGGCCGTCCGCCCCGGTCGGCATCAACGTCGGGAAGAGCCGCGTGGTCCCGATCGAGGCGGCCGAGGACGACTACCGCGCCACCGTCCGGATCGTCGCGCCGTACGCCGACTTCCTGGTCGTGAACGTCTCGTCGCCCAACACTCCGAACCTGCGCGAGCTGCAGGACGAGACCCGGCTGGCCCGCCTGATCGCCGCCGTGGCCGAGGAGGCGGACGGACGGCCGGTGCTGGTGAAGCTGGCGCCCGACATGCCCGACCGGGAGCTGGCGCGCCTGGCTGCGGCCGCGGAGGGCTGGGGCGCCGACGGGCTCGTACTGATCAACACCACGGTGGGTCGGGCGGGGCTGCGCGTCGATCCCGGCGCCCGCGGCGGCCTGTCGGGCCGGCCGCTGGCGCCGCGCGCGAGGCAGGCGTTGGCCGTGGTGCGGCCGGAGACGCGGCTGCCGATCGTGTCGGTCGGGGGCATCGACGGGCCCGACGAAGCGATCCGTCGCTTCGAGGCGGGCGCCGACCTGGTCCAGGTCTACACCGGCCTGATCTACGAGGGTCCCGGCCTCCCCGGCCGCATCCTGGCCGGTCTGTCGGCCGAGCTGGACCGGCGCGGCGTCCGCGACCTTCGAGAGCTGCGACGCCGCGACGCGAGCGACTAGCGAGCGCCACGGGGCCGGCCGTCGGCCGCCCACTTCGCTTCGGCGACGCCGTGCCGGGCGTTGACGACCCGCGCGAGCACGAACAGCAGGTCGGACAGCCGGTTCAGGTAGACGGCGGCGTGCAGGTTGACCTGCTCCTGCTCGGCCAGGGCGACGACCTCGCGCTCGGCCCGACGCACGACGGTGCGGGCGACGTGCAGCTGCGCCGCCGCCGGATCGCCGCCTGGCAGCACGAAGTGCTTGAGCGGCGCGACCTCGCCCTCCAGTCGATCGATCCAGGCCTCCAGCCGGGCGACGTCGTGCTCGTCCATCGGGCGCACGTGGTCGCGGACGGCGGCGTCCGCTGGCGTCGCCAGGTCGGCGCCGACGTCGAAGAGCGCCTTCTGGAGCTCGGCCAGCAGCCCATCGAGGTCGGCCGCGTCCAGCTGGGTGCGGGCGACGCCCAACAGGGCGTTCGCTTCGTCCACCGAGCCGTAGGCGCGCACGCGCGGCGAGGTCTTGGGCACCCGTTCGCCCCCGAAGAGCGCGGTCGTTCCGGCGTCGCCGGTTCGCGTGTAGATCTTCATGAGCGGGAGTCTAGCGCCGGTCGCGGCTCGGCACCGCAGGCGAGGGTGCGGTTCGGGCCGTAGCGGGTAGCATGCCGGCCATGGACTGGACGTTCCTGACCGATGCCCGACTCGCCGGGAACAGCCCGATCCGCTGGGCGCTGGCGCTCACGCTGCTGGTGGTGGTGTGGATGGCCCTGCGGGGCCTGCGCTCGCTGGCTCGGCGGCGCCTGCGCGCCTTCGCCGAGCGCACGACCAACGTCTTCGACGACATCCTCTCCGACCTGATCGCCGGCGTCCGGGGCCCGCTGATGCCGGTGATCGGCGTGTGGGCGGGCGCCCAGGTGCTGGCGCTCCCCGACCCTGTCGCGAACGCGATCGACAGCGCCTTCACGCTGATCCTGATCCTCCAGGTCGGCCTGTGGGGCAACCGCGCCCTGCACGTCACCGTGCGGCACTACCGCCAGCAGGACGGCATGGACGGGGGACGCAAGACCACGCTGTCGGCCCTCACCTTCCTGGGGCGACTGGCGCTGTTCTCGGTGCTGCTGCTGCTGGCGCTCGACAACCTCGGGATCGACATCACCGCCCTGCTGGCGGGCGTCGGGATCGGCGCGGTCGCGATCGGCCTGGCGCTGCAGAACATCCTGGGCGACCTGTTCGCGTCGCTCTCGATCATCCTCGACAAGCCGTTCGAGATCGGCGACTTCATCATCGTCGACGACCTGATGGGCACGGTCGAGAACGTCGGCCTGCGCACCACCCGGGTCCGCAGCCTGTCGGGCGAACAGCTGGTCTTCGCCAACAACGACCTGCTCACCAGCCGCATCCGCAACTACAAGCGGATGGAGGAGCGCCGGGTCGTCTTCACCCTCGGCGTCGAGTACGGCACGCCGGCGGACACCCTTCGTGCCCTGCCCGGCGTGGTCCGCGAGATCGTCGAGGCGCGCCAGCCGGTCCGTTTCGACCGCGCTCACGTCAAGGGCTTCGGCGCCTTCTCGATCGACGTCGAGGTCGTCTACTGGATGCTGGATCCCGACTACGCGCTGTTCATGGACGTGCAGCAGGAGATCAACCTGGCGCTCGTGGACGCGTTCGAGGAGCGGGGCGTCGCCTTCGCCTTCCCGACGCAGACGATCCACCTGCAGCGCGCCGACGGCACGCCCGAGGAGGGTTCGCCCCGCATCGGCTGAGCGGTCATCGGTCGGACGCGCCCTGGCCCAGCAGCGCCTGCGCCGCCCGCCGACCGGACAGCACCGCCAGCGGGATGCCGCCCCCCGGGTGCACCGTGCCGCCCGCCAGGCGGGTGCGGGCCAGGCCACGCAGGCGCTGCGGGGGTCGCAGGGTCGCCAGCAGCGAGTGCGGCGCGGCGCCGTAGATCGCCCCGCGGCTGGCCAGGCCGGCTAGGTGCCGGGGCCCCAACGCCGCGACGCGGCGGGCCTGGCCGGGGCGCAGCCAGCCGCGGCGGACCAGCAGCTCCTCCATCGCACCCGCGTACGCGGCCTCGTCGACGCCGCGGCCGTCCGGCCCCAGCGCCGGGGCGTTGGCCATCACGAACCAGTTCTCGGCCCCCTCGGGCGCGTCGCCCGGCCGTTCGCGCGCGCCGACGGCGAGGTAGAGGGTCGGATCGGTCGGCGTGCGGCCGGCCCGGATCGCCCGGAACTCGGCGGCGTAGTCCGCCGGCATGGAGAGGGTGTGGTGCGCGACCTGCGGGTGCTCGCCCGCGACCGCCAGCAGCAGGACCATGCCGGAGAGCGACGGCTCGGCGTGCGCGCCGGGCGGGCGCAGGCCGGCCAGCCGTGCGGTGCGGTCGCGATCGAGGCTGGACAGCAGGCGCGAGGGGCGCAGCGTACGCTCCGCGGACGCGCTGCGCGTCGTCACCTCCGGCGCTCCGTCCCGGCGGGGCGTGAGGGCCACCACCTCCTCGCCGAAGCGGAAGCGTACCCCCAGCTCGCGCGCCAGGCCCTCGTAGGCCCGGACCAGCCCCGCCACGCCCCCCTCGGGCGCGACGACGCCCAGGCCCAGCTCGACCCAGGCGATGTTGTGCAGCACGGCCGGCGCGCGGAACGGATCCGCCCCGAAGTAGGTCGCGAAGCGCAGGAACAGGTCGCGCAGCTCGCCGCGCGCTCCGTGGGCCGCCAGCAGGTCGGGCAGGCGCGCCCAGGGGCGGGCCCGGAGGCCGTGCCGTAGGCCGTAGCGGGCCAGCCGCAGCGGTCCGGGCGGAGGCCCGTGCACGAACACCGGTGCGGCCGCCTCGTAGAGCGCACGCGCCTCCTCGAGCAGGTCGCGGTAGGCGCGGGCCTCGTCCGCGCTCAGCTGGGCGGTGGTGGCGTCCACGTCGCGGCGCACGTCCAGCACGCGGCCCGAGGCGAAGCGGTAGCGCGCCAGCAGGTCCAGCGGACGCAGCTCCAGCGGGAACGGCTGGCCGGCCGCCTCGAACGGGGCGGTCAGCACCTGCGGCAGGGTGACCACGCTGGGACCGGTGTCGAAGCGGAAGCCGTCGGCGCGGACCTCCCCCGCCTTGCCGCCCGCTCGCTCCGCCCGCTCGAGGACCAGCACCTCGGCCCCGCCCAGCGCCAGCTCGACGGCGGCCGCCAGGCCGGCGAAGCCGGCGCCCAGCACCAGCGCGTCGACGCGCTCGGGTGCTGCGCTCACGAGCGCCCCCGGGCGTAGCGCCGTCCGCGCCAGACGTAGCCGCCGCGGCGTACGACCACGCGCGCGACGATGGCGACCAGCGCCAGGGGCGCGGCCGGTTGCAGTGCCGCCTCCAGCGGCGAGCGGCCGACCACGGCCGCGACCCCGCCGCGGAGCGCCACCCCGGCCAGCGCGACGACCAGCCAGCGCGCCTCGACCAGGGCCAGCGGCCAGGCCGCCAGGTAGGCCAGCGCGTTCAGCCCCACCAGCATGGTCAGGGCCGGCCAGGAGCCCGCGGCGGGCAGCACGTTCTTGGCGAAGCCGTCGAGGACCTCGGTCGCGCTGCGGTACATGCGCGTCTCGACCATGCCGTCGCCGAGGGCCAGGAAGGGGGTCACGCCCGCCGCCTTCGCGCGCTGCGCCATGCGGACGTCCTCGAGCACCACGTCGCGGACCGCCGCGTGACCGCCCGCCGCGCGGTAGGCGCTCGGCGTCCAGGCCATCAGCTGCCCGTTGCCGGCCGCCAGCGACGGGAACGGCAGCCGCGGGACCAACGGCCAGGGCAGGCCGCCGATCAGGATCATGTCGACCTGCGGGACGGCGATCCGCTCCAGCCAGCCGACGGTGCGCTGCCGCGGCCAGACCGACGCGAAGGCGTGCTCCCCCCGCGGCCACGCCGCCAGCAGCGCGTCCAGGGCGCCCGCGCGCCAGTGCACGTCGGCGTCGGTGAAGATCCACACCTCCCCCGTCGCCGCCTGCGCCAGCTGGTGGCAGGCCCAGTTCTTGCCGGTCCAGCCGGGCGGTAGCTCGGCGCCGTCCAGCACGCGCAGGGCTGGGGTCGCGGCCGCGGCCGCCTCCAGCAGGGCGCGGCTGCCGTCCTGCGACCGGTCGTCGAGGACCAGGACCTCGTCGGCGCCCTGCGCCAGCAGCGCCGGCAGCGTCTCCGGCAGGGTGGCGGCCTCGTCCCGGACGGGCACCAGCAGGCTGACCCTCGGCCGGGCCTCGGGCGTGCCGGGGACGGGCCTGAGGCGCGGAAAGGTACCGGCGTTGACCAGGGCCACCAGCCCCTGCACGGCCAGGAAGCCGGCGGCCAGCAGGAAGGCCAGGTCGAGGAGCGTCACGGCCGGTCGCTCCAGAGCCGTTCGAAACGGCGCGAGCGCCGATCGGGCGAGGCGGCGCCGCGCAGCCACACCTCGACCCCAGGCGGGACGCGCTCCGGGTCGCTCGCGGCGATGAAGGCGTCGAGGTCGGCGACCTCGTGCGCCAACGCGTCGCCCAGCGCCTCGTCGTCGTGCACGACCGGCCCGATCTGCACGAACGCCTCGGGGTGCTGCAGCCCGCGCAGCGTCACCCGCAGCGCGACCGGGCGCAGCGGGGCGTGCGACCAGCCGGCCAAGCGCACCGCGCCGGGCGCCAGCGGTCCCGGCGGGCCGGGCGGACGCAGGCGTCCCTCGGGGAACACCACGCCCAGCGCCCCGCGCCGAACGCGCCGTGCCAGCTCGCGCGGGTGGCTGGCGGCGATCGCGCCGTGGTGACGGAAGAACGGGAAGCGCTGGAGCTGGGCGTCGTCCATCAGGGCGGCCAGCGGCACGCCGGCCCGGTGGGCCAGGTACCAGGCGAGGTAGGCGTCCCACCAGGCGTGGTGCGTCGGCGCCAACAGCGTGCCGCCACGGAGGGCGTCGGTCTCGCCGCGCGCGTAGACGCCGGCCAGGCCCTGCCGGAGCGAGCGCTGGATGATCCAGGGCAACACCGCGGCCACGCCACGGACGACCAGCGAGCGGCCGCGCTCGGCCAGGTCGGACGGCACGGGGCCGGCCGGCCTCATGGCGCCGTCGCCACCTCGCTCCGCGGGGCGCGCCAGAACGCCAGCGCGAAGCCGGCCATCGCCGCACCCGCCACCAGCCCCGCCAGCGGCAGCCCGAAGAGGACCAGTCCGAAGCCGATCAGGAACGCCTGCACCGCGAAGACCCCGCGCAGCGAGGGCGAGCGTTCCGCACGCATGCCCGGCAGCAGTCGCTGCAGCGCCCAGGCGAGGATCAGGCCCGACAGGTACCAGCCCAGGAAGTTGCTGACCGGGACGCCGAACCAGTCCTGCCGCGCGAAGGTCCAGAAACCGCGGTCCACCATCAACGGATCCAGCCCCAGGTCCCAGGCGACCAGCGCGAGGGGGGCCAGCCAGACGCGGCCGCGCACCGGGGCCGAGGCCAGCGCGATCATCGTGAACGCCCACCAGCCGGCGGGCACCAGCAGCGGCACGCCCAGCAGGGCGGGCCCCGGCGCCTCGTAGACGTACGCTCCGAACGGCAGGCCGGTACGGGTGCCGATCGCCTCGATCGCCACGCCGAACGCCAGCGCGACGACGAAGGCGAGCAGCGCGCGCGGTCCGAAGCGGTCGAGGGCCCAACCCAGCACCCCCAGCGTCAGCAGCCCGGTCGAGAGGTAGGCGATCAGCGGGAAGGCGTCCGGCACCAGCGGGGCGGGGACCATCGCGATGCCCCAGCCCAGCAGGGCGACGCGCCACGCCTGGCGTCGCTGCTGCCAGAGGCCGCGCGCACGGGCCCAGGCCTCCTCGTCCATGGCCATCGTCATGCCGAACACCACCAGCACGTTGGTGATCAGGAAGAACAGCGCCTCCTCGATCGGCAGGCCCAGGGGCAGCAGGCCGGTGGTGAGCTCGGCGCTGATCCACCAGATCTCGAGCTCGATCGCGATCCGGTCGGCGATCCACAGCCACGCCGTCGGCAGCGCGATGGCGGTCGCCACCAGCCGCCAGCGTCGGATCAGCAGGTCGCCGCCGAACCCCCACTGCAGCGCGATGACCGGCAGCGCCCAGGCGGTGATCAGGCCCAGGTAGGTGCCCCACAGCGTCGACAGCGCCGCGGCGCCCAGCGCGCCGCCCATCAGCAGCAGGCTCGCCCCGCCCCAGCGGATGGCGGTGCTCGGGAGCGGCGCCTCCGATCGCCCCCAGCTGCGCGCCCGCATGAGGGCGAACAGCGCCAGGCCGGTCCCGGCGGTCTGGATCAGGAAGAAGGCGTACTCCTCGATCGGGACGTAGCCGATGGTGAACAGCACGCGGCCCGGCGGGTAGCCCCACACCTCGCGGAAGACCAGGTAGTTGTCCCACGGGGTGGTGTAGATGAAGGCGATCACGAGGTGGGCGTAGAGCGCCCGGCGCGCGAACCGGTCGCTGACGTCGGCCCGGCCGGCGATCGGTCGACCGGCCCGGGCGGCCCGCCAGGCCGCGACGCCCAGCAGCGCCAGCCACGGCAGGGTGAAGACCAGGTGGAACTGCAGGTAGGTCATCGGGAAGCTCACCGGCGCGGGCCTCCACTCCACCAGCGCCGTTCGTGGTCCCGCAGCACCACGCGTGCCGCGTTGCGGCCCGACGCGCCCATGATGCCGCCCCCCGGGTGGGTACTGGCGCCGGTCAGGTAGAGGCCCTTGAGGTGGGTGCGGTACTCGGCCATGCCGAGGAACGGTCGCAGGGCGAACATCTGGTCCAGACTCATCTCGAGGTGCATGACGTTGCCGCGGAACAGGCCCAGCTCCCGCTCGAGCCACTCGGGGTGCTGGAACAGCGAGCCGACGATCGAATCCTTCGTGCCCGGCGCGTGCACCTCGAAGGCGTCCAGGATGCGCTCCTCGACCTCGTCCTCGACGTCGGCCCAGCGGCGGCCTCCGGAGAGCTCGTAGGGGAAGTACTGGGCCCACAGCCACAGCACCTCGCCGCCGGGCGGCGCCAGGGTGTCGTCGACGGCGCTGAAGCTCATCGCCACGATCGGCGGGTCGGAGGCGGGCTCGCCCGCCAGGTACTCGCCGTAGGCGGCGGCCACCTGGCGCCGGTCGCGGGCGATGAGCTGCAGGGCGGTGGTCGCCTCGCGCCCCGGGTGGACGGTGTAGCGCACCGGCTTGTCGAGCGCCAGGCGCAGGATGGCGCCGAAGCCGTTGCCGACGCGCATGCCCTTCGCGCGTTCCGGGCGGTGCTCCTCGGGCAGCAGCTTGGCGAAGGTCTCCAGGGCGTGCGCGCCGGCGACGACCGTGTTCGCCGTGTAGCGTTGACCGCCGACTTCGACGCCGACGGCGCGGCCGCCCTCGACCAGGATGCGGTCGACCGGCGCGCCGGTGTGCACCTCGCCGCCGTGGTCGCGCACGTGCGCCGCGAGCGCCTGCGTGAGCATGCCCGAGCCGCCGCGCGGCCGGGCGACGCCCCCCTCGTGGTAGAGGGGGTGCCAGAGCAGGAAGGGGCTGGTCATCGGCTCCCCGGGCGGGGGACCGGACTGGGCCGCCATCCAGACCAGGGGCGCTTTGACCTTCTCCTCGCTGAAGTAGCGGTCGACGACCTCGCCGTAGGGGGCCAGGATGCGCTGCAGGGCGCGGCGCCAGTCGCCCTCGATGGCGCCACCGAACATCATCTTCCGACCCAGGTTCAGCGGGCTGGGGGTCGACAGGAACAGGTCCTTGACCACGCGGGCGAACGGGCGCCACTCGTCCAGGAAGCGCAGGTACGCCTCCCCTTCGCCGGGGAACTTGGCCTCGAGCTCGTCGGCGGTGCGGCGCTCGCTGCGGTGGATGAACAGGTGGTCGCCGTCCTCGTAGGGGGCGAAGAAGAGCGGGTCCAGCTCCAGGTACTGAAGTCCGTAGCGATCCAGGCCCAGCTCCTCGACGATCGGCGTGAGCCGGATCAGGATGTGGGCGCTGCCGCCGAGGTCGAAGCGGTAGCCGGGCACCATCTCGACGGTCGAGACCGCGCCCCCCACGACGTCGCGCCGCTCGAACACCGCGACGCGCTTGCCCGCCTGCGCGAGGTAGGCGCTGGTGATGAGGGCGTTATGGCCCGCTCCGATGGTGATGACGTCGTAGTCCGGCACGCCGGTCATCCTACCGCCGAGGGAGCGGCGGGCTCAGGAGGCGGCGGCCCAGACGCTGAAGGCCGCGCGCGGGATGAGCGCCAGGCGCTCGTGGGGCCGCAGATGGGCGCGGCGCGTGAAGTTGTCGTGGCGGTTCTGGCGCAACTTGCGCAGGATGGCCTCGTAGTTCAGAGCGGCGACGCCCACGGCCAGGCCGGCCGCCCCGTGAAGCTTCGGGATGCCGGTCCAGCCCTGACGGTAGCGGGCGTCGGCCAGCTCGGCCAGCTCCTCGAGCAGGGCGACGTAGCCCTCCGAGACGCGCCCGCCGCGCAGGTCGTTCATGTCCACGCCGTGCGCCGCCATCCGGTCGGCGGGCAGGTAGCAGCGATCGCGGCACAGGTCCTCGCCGACGTCCCGCAGGATGTTGGTGACCTGCATCGCTTCGCCCAGCGCGACCGCGGCGTCCAGCGTTGCTTGGCCGCCGTCGTAGCCGGCGATCGGCGCGATCATCAGGCCGACCACCCCGGCCACCCGACGGGAGTACAGCAGCAGCTCGTCCGTCGTCGCGACGCAGCGCAGGGTCAGGTCGCTCTCGAAGCCCTCGCGCAGCTCGGCGAAGGCGCCCATCGGCACGTCGTAGCGGTCCAGCACCCAGCGCAGGCCGACCTCGGTCGCCGACGTCGGGTCGGGCCGGCCGGCGTAGGCGCGCTCGACCCCCGCCCACCAGTCGGCCAGCCGCCGGCGCGCATCGTCGAACCCGAGGGCTTCGTCGACCGCGTCGTCGCCGGTCCGGCACATGGCGTAGACGGCGCTGACCGCCTTGCGCTTCTCGGCACCGAACATGCGCGAGCCCAGGTAGAAGGTGCTGGAGTGGTGGCGCGTCAGCGCGACGCACGCGTCCAGTGCGCTCTCGGGGGTGTAGGCGTCGTGGGCGCGCACCGCGGGGGGCTGGGAACGGGGTCCGCTCACACCGTCGAACCTAGCATGCGGTAGGTGCCTGGATCGTGGCGGGCGCCGCGAACGGACGGCTCAGCTGGCGCCCGTTCCGACGCCGTAGCGCTCCTCGACGTAGGCGTCGACCATGCGGTTGAACTCGCGCGCGATCGTCGCGCCGTCGCCCTGCAGCGTGCCGACCAGCTGGCCGTCGCGGTAGACGGGCGCGCGCGGGGTCTCGCCGGTGCCGGGCAGGCTGATGCCGATGTCGGCGTGCTTGGACTCGCCGGGTCCGTTCACGACGCACCCCATCACGGCGACGTTCATCGACTCGACCCCCGGGTAGCGCTCCTTCCACTCCGGCATGCGCGCCTTCAGGTAGGCGTCGATGTCGCGCGCCATCTCCTGGAAGAGGGTGCTGGTCGTGCGTCCGCAGCCGGGACAGGCGGTCACCGAGGGGGCGAAGCGGCGCAGGCCCAGGGCCGAGAGGACCTCCTGGGCGATCTCGACCTCGCGCTCGCGCGGGGCGCCCGGGTCGGGCGTCAGGGACACGCGGATGGTGTCGCCGATCCCCTCGGCCAGCAGCGGCGCCAGCCCCGCCGTCGACGAGACGGCGCCCTTGACCCCCATGCCCGCCTCGGTCAGGCCCAGGTGCAGCGGATAGTCGCAGCGCGCGGCCAGCCGGCGGTAGACGTCCCACATGTCGGGCACCCGGCTGACCTTGGCCGAGAGGATGATGCGGTCGTGCGGCAGGCCCACCTCCTCCGCCATCCGGGCGGAGCCGAGTGCGGACTCGACCATCGCGCGCATCATCACCTCGTGCGCCTCGACCGGCGCGTCGGAGGCGGCGTTCTCGTCCATCATCCGGGTCAGGAGCGCCTGGTCCAGGCTGCCCCAGTTGACGCCGATGCGGACCGGCTTGCCGTGCTGAACCGCCACCTCGACGATGCTGCGGAAGTTGTCGTCGTGGCGGGCCCCGACGCCGACGTTGCCCGGGTTGATGCGGTACTTGGCGAGGGTCGCGGCCGCCTCGGGCACCTTGCGGAGCAGCACGTGGCCGTTGAAGTGGAAGTCCCCGACGATCGGCACGTCCAGGCCGTGCTCGCCCAGGATTCGCACGATCTCGGGCACGGCGCGCGCGGCGGCCTCGTCGTTGACCGTGACGCGCACGACCTCGCTGCCGGCGCGGTGCAGTTCGGCGACCTGCCGGACGGTGGCGTTCACGTCGGAGGTGTCGGTGTTGGTCATCGACTGCACCACCACCGGGTGGTCGGAGCCGACCGAGACCGCTCCGACCTGCACGGTCACGGTGCGTCTACGAGGGAAGGCGCTCATCGCCACCAGCCTACCCGGCCGGCGTCAGGCGTCGGTGGCCTGGGCGTCCCTCTCGCCCAGCAGGCCCAGCAGCGTGTCCGCCAGTGCGGCGTTGACGCCGACCCCGTCGCCGGCGTGGACGTCCTCCACGCCGCTCCAGCTGGCGAAGCGGCCGCCGGCCTCGGCCAGGATCGCCGGGAACGGTGCGACGTCGTAGGGCGCGACGATCGGGTCCAGCATCGCCTCGATCCGGCCCGAGGCGACCAGCATGTAGCCGTAGGCGTCGCCCCAGCCGGCCCGGATCCAGAACGCCCGCGCGACGCGCTCGGCCGCGGCGGCGCGGCCCTGTTCGGCGAAGCGCCCCCAGTCGGTCGTGGACACGACCGCCCCCGCGGGATCGGCCTCGTCCGAGACGTGCACCCGCCGCCCGTTCAGGCGGCAGCCGTGGCCGCGCGCGGCGGCGATCGTCTCCCCCAGCGCCGGGAAGGCGGCGACGCCGGCGACCAGCTCCCCGTCGCGCTCCAGCCCGATCAGGGTCGAGTACGTCGGTACGCCCCGCAGGAACGGCTTGGTGCCGTCGATCGGGTCGATCCACCAGCGCCACGGCGCGTCGCCGTCCGTGGCCCCGAACTCCTCGCCCACGACGGCGTGCGCCGGGTAGCGCTTCTCGAGCTCGTGGCGGATCAGGGTCTCGGCGTCGCGGTCGGCGACGGTCACCGGCGTGGCGTCCTCCTTCCAGTCGGGACGCGTCCCGGTGCGGAAGTGGCCGAGGGTGAGCCGACCGGCGCGGTCGGCGAGGTCGAGGGCGAAATCGAGCAGCGTCGTGAGTTCGGACATGGGCGCCTCCGGGCCGCCTGGGCGGCGGCGTCGGCGCGCAGGCTAGCACCGGCGCGGTAGGCTCGCGCCAGCATGCTGTTCTCGCGCGAACGCCTCGAAGCCCGCGAACGCGACACCCTGGCGCCCTACGCCGCGCTGGCGGCGGACAGCCGCGGCCGGCTGCACGACGAGCGGGAGAGCGCCTACCGGACCGCCTTCCAGAAGGACCGCGACCGGGTCGTGCACACCACCGCCTTCCGGCGGCTCGAGTACAAGACGCAGGTGTTCGTCAACTACGAGGGCGACCACTACCGG
>CAZJGU010000081.1:0-12389 GCA_964545455.1 uncultured bacterium
CTACGGGCCCGCCCCACCCACCCCCGCGCTGGACGAGTCGACGCCCCTGCGCAGCGAGAACATGTACGGAATCGCGAAGGCCGCGGCCGAGCGCCTCACGCTGCGCTACGGCGACCTGCACGGCCTGTCGGTCGCCATCGGGCGGCTCGGCACGACGTACGGGCCGCTGGAACGCGCCAGCGGATCCCGTAGCGGCCTGTCCGCGGTGCAGCAGGCCGTGCTGGCGTTCGACGCCAGCGATGACGCCCGCCCGGTGCGCGTCGCCGGCGCCGACATCGCCCGCGACTTCCTGCACGTCGACGACGCCGTCGACGCGTTCGCGCGCCTGCTCGATCCGCCCGGGGGCGAGCTGCCCCATCGCGTCTACAACGTCGGCGCTCCCGTCGCCGCCCCCGTCCGCGTGGCCCTCGACGCGCTCGCCACCCGCACGGGACGCGCCTGGCAGGCGGTCGACGACGCCGACGACGGGGCCGACCTGGCCCAGACGCCTGCGAACGCACGCGCCGCGATGGACATGGCGCGCCTCCAGGCCGACACGGGCTGGGCGTTCCGCTACGACCTCGCCGCCGGGACGCTGGCCACCTGGGAGCGGCGGGACGAGGCCGCACCGGACGCACCGTGAGCTCCTTCGACGCCGTCGACCTCGAAGTCCTCTGGGGTCGCCTGATCGCCGTCATGGACGAGATGGAGAGCGTCGTCGTCCGCACCACCTTCTCGACGATCCTGCGCGAGAGTCGCGACTTCGCCGTCATCCTCACCGACACCGAGGGCCGCTCGATCTGCCAGTCCAGCCTCAGCACCGCGACCTTCTCGGCCGTCTTTCCGCGCACGGCGAAGGCGCTGCTCGAGCGCTTCCCGATCGACACGCTCGAACCCGGCGACGTCCTCGTGACCAACGATCCATGGCTCGGGACGGGGCACCTGCCCGACTACATCCTGCTCACGCCCGTCTTCCGCGACGGTCGGCCGGTCGCCTGCGTCGGCTCCGTCGCCCACGTCAGCGACGTCGGCGGGCACCCGGGCGAGATCGAGGGGGACGACGTCTTCGCCGAGGGCCTGCGCATCCCACCGGCCAAGATCGTTCGCGCGGGGCACGAGGACCCCCTGCTGTTCGACGTCATCGGGGCCAACACGCGGGCCCCCGAGCTGCTGCTCGGCGATCTTCGCGCCATGATCGGCGCGGCCCGCATCGGCGCCCGCGGCATCGTCGAGTTCCTCCGGAGCGGCGGGCTGACCGACCTGGACGCGCTGGCCGAGCGGTTCCTGACCACCTCGGAAGCCCACATGCGACGCCGCATCCACGAGCTCCCCGACGGCGCCTATGCCGCACGGATGGAGATCGACGGCTACGTCGAGACGGTCACCCTCGCCGCTACCGTGACGATCGCCGGCGACGAAGCGGTCGTCGACTACGCGGGCACCTCCGGCCTGTCGCCGCACGGCGCGATCAACGTGCCCTACGGCAGCACCCTTGCGACCACGATCTACCCGTTCAAGTGCGCGCTGGCGCCGGAGATCCCGAACAACGAAGGGCTCTTCCGGCCGATCCGCGTCGAGGTGCCCGCCGGCTGCATCCTCGACGCTCCGGATCCGGCCCCGGTCAAGGCGCGCGCGAAGACGACGAACAACCTCAACCAGGTCCTGTTCACCGCCCTCTGGCCGGTCTTCGGCGAGCACGTCAACGCCAGCAACGGCGGTATCTGGCCGCTGGTGCTGAAGGGCGAGGAGCCCGACCGGGGACGCTACCTGGTCGACATGCTGCCGCACGGCGGCCGCGGCGGCCAACCCACGATGGACGGCATGGTCCCCGTGTCCTACCCCAACAACAGCGCCATCACGCCGTGCGAGGTGCTGGAGGTCGACGCGCCGATCCTGTTCCTTGAGAAGGCGCTCCGCCCCGACAGCGCGGGGGCCGGCCGCTTCCGTGGCGGCCTCGGGCAGACGATCGCGTTCCGGCACGTCGGGTCACGGCCGATGACGTTCTCGCTCACGCCCGACCGGATCACCACGCCGCCCATCGGTCTGGCCGGCGGCCGCGACGCGCCGTTGGGGCGCGTGCTCATCAACGGCCAGCACGTCGAGCGCTTCCCCCCCATCACGCTGCAGCCCGGCGACGAGGTCGTACTGGACCTGCCGGGGGGCGGTGGGTTCGAGCCGCCGGAGCTGCGCGGGCGCGACGCCACCGAGCGCGACCTGGCCGCCGGCTACCTGACCGCCGCGGGCGCGGCCCGCGACTACCCGACATCCAACGATCCAGCGCGACGGGACGACGACCACGCCTGAGCCGTCGCCCGGCCCGAAGGAGGTCAGCCGCTCGGACCGGAGCGGACCGGACCTCGTGGAGCGACGTCGCGCATGACGGTGGGCCTGGCCGTCGTGTTGGTGGCCCTGCTGGGGGCCGGCAGCAGCACCGCGGCGACGCTCAACGGCGTCGTCGGCGCACGCCTGGGCGCGTGGCGGGCGACCTGGCTGTTCTTCGCCGTCGGCACAGGTCTGGCGGCGGCGCTCGTCGCGGCGACGGAACGGGAGGTGCTGCAGGCCGGTCGCCTCGCGTCGCTGTCCTGGTACGCGCTCCTCCCCGGGATCCTCAACGTCATCGCCGTCGCGACCGTGATCCGCGCCGTCGCGCGGATCGGCACGCTCCACACCACCGCCGCGACCTTCTCGGGCGCCACGGTCGCAGGCCTGGCTCTCGACCACGTCGGCGCCTTCGGCCTCCCCGTGCTGCCAGCGGAGGGCGGGCGCTTGGTCGGCGCGGTTCTCATGATCGCGGCCCTGGCGCTGATCACCTTCGCCGAGCCCGCGCGTCAGCGAAGCGCGTCGTTCCTCGTCGCGCTGGGCGTCTTCGGCATCGGTGCGGTCGACAACGTCTCCTGGGCGATCAACGCGGACACGGCCGCGATCGCCGGACCGTTCACCGCCACGATCGCCTTCCTGGGTCCCGGCGCGCTGGTCCTGCCCCTGGTGTTCCGCGCGCGCGGCGTCAGCATGGGTCGCGCCTTCCGGATCGCCGACGCGACTCCGGGGGCCTACAACGTCCTGGCCGTCGCCGGAGCCGCCTGGCTGCTCCCCTTCGTGGGCCTGCACGTCGCGAACGCCACGCGCTTCGTCGCGGCGATCGCGACGGCGACGGCCCTGGACCACCTGGGCGCCTTCGGGGCGCGGCGCATCGGCGCGACCGGGCACCGCGTCGCCGCGAGCGTGCTGCTGCTCCTCGGCCTGCTGATCTCGATGCGGTGACGCGGGCCACCCGTCGTCGCCGGGGTGCCTAGACGTCCCCCAGGTACGCCTTCTTCATCGCCTCGTTGTTCAGCAGCTCCTGCGCCGGGCCGGACAGCACCACCTCGCCGGTCTGTAGCACGTAGCCACGGTCGGCGATGGAGAGCGCGACGTTCGCGTTCTGCTCGACGACGAAGACGCTGATGCCCTCGTCGTTGACGGTCTTGATGATCTCGAAGATCTTCTCGACGAACAGCGGGGCGAGGCCCATCGACGGCTCGTCCATCAGGATCAGCTTGGGCCGGCTCATCAGCGCGCGGCCCATGGCCAGCATCTGCTGCTCGCCGCCGGACATGGTGCCGCCCTGCTGCCCCAGCCGCTCGCCGATGCGGGGGAAGAGGGAGATCACGTAGTCCATGTCCTCCTTGATCGCCTTGCGGTCGTTGCGCAGGTAGGCGCCCATCTCCAGGTTCTCGCGCACCGTCATCTTCGGGAAGATGCGGCGGTTCTCCGGCACGACGGCCATGCCGCGCTCGATCCGCTGGGCGGTGCTGAGGGTGTCGGCCCGCTCGCCGCGGAAGTGCATCTCGCCCTCGGAGACGCGCACGATGCCCAGGATGGTCTTGAGCGTGGTGCTCTTGCCCGACGCGTTGCCGCCCAGCAGGCAGACCATCTCGCCCGGGTGGATGACCATGTCGACGTCGTGCAGGACGCGGATCGGCCCGTAGTGGGTGGTGACCTTGCGCAGCTCCAGCAGGTTCTCCTTGGCATTCACCTGGTGGCTCATGCCGCGCCCTCCTCATCCTCGGAGCGCTTGCCGAGGTAGGCCTCGAGCACCTTGGAATCGTTGACGACCTCGTGGTAGGTGCCCTCGGCGATCTTCTGGCCGTAGTCCAGCACGATGACGCGGTCGCTGATCTCGCCGACGAGGTTCATCTTGTGCTCCACGAGCAGGATGGTGTAGCCGCCCTCGTCGCGCATGCGCTTGATGATCTGGGTGATCTCCTTGGTTTCCTTCGGGTTCATGCCGGCGCTGGGCTCGTCGAGGAGCAGCATCTTGGCGCCGGTCGCCATCGCGCGCGCCATCTCGGTCCGGCGCCGGTTGGCGTAGGAGAGGACGTAGACCGGCTGGTGCAGGCGGAAGCTCATCAGGCGCGGGCCGAAGAAGGCCAGCTTCTCCAGGGCCTTCTCGTGCATCTCCGCTTCCGCGCGGCGGTAGCCGGGGGTGCGCAGCACCGCCTGCCACCAGGGCACCTTGAGCTTGTGGTGCTGGGGGATGAGCACGTTGTCCAGGACGGAGAGGTTGGTGAACAGCCGCAGGTTCTGGAACGTCCGCGCGACCCCCAGGTCGACGATCTCGTCGGGCTTCTTGCCGACGATCGAACGACCCTCGAGGCGGACGTCGCCCGAATCGGGCGCGTAGACGCCGGTGATCAGGTTGAAGAGCGTCGTCTTGCCGGCGCCGTTGGGGCCGATGACCGAGACGATCTCGCCCGGCTGGACGTCGAAGCTGAGGTTGGTGGTGGCCTGCAGGCCGCCGAAGCTCTTGTTCAGGTGCTGGACGCTGAGCATCGCCATCTCAGGCCTCCCCGTCCTTGCGCTCGTCGTCCGGCTCGGCCCCACCGGTCGGATCGTGGCCGGTCCCGAAGCGCGGGTCGTCGCCCTGGCGCGGCTTGTGCCCGCGCTCGAGCAGCGGGTGGGCGCCCGGCGAGTCCTCGTCCAGCAGGGCGCGCGGCAGCGGATCGTCCGGTGCCGAGGCGCGCGTGTCGCCCCGGTCGCGGCCGACGCGGGGGGCGTCGGCGTCGCGTTCGTCCTCGGGGGCGCGGCCACGGTTCAGCTCGGGGTTGGAGAGCCAGGCGTCCTGCGCCCGCTCGTCGTCGCTGGGCTGGTCCTTGCGCTCGCGCAGCAGCCAGGCCCAGGAGAACTCGGCCCGGCCCATGATGCCCTCGGGCCGCAGCGCCATGATCACGATCAGCATCACCGCCAGCAGGATGCGACGCATGCCGAACGCCTGGAAGGTGCCCTGCAGCGGTGCCCAGTTCTGGCCGACGACCGCGACGAGCAGGGTGACCGCCCCGATCGCGGCCAGGATCACGACCAGCGGGTGCCAGACCGGTCGCATGCGCTGGTTGCGGCGGTAGAGCCCGGCGCCGATCCCGGCGGCCAGGATCAGCAGGCCCAGCAGGCCGAACCAGGTCGACAGCGCGTAGGTCCGTTCCAGCGGGTCGCCGTACTGCTGCACGAAGACGACCACCGCGACCCCCATCAGCACGCCGGTGTAGGAGCCGGTACCGCCGACGCTGATCGCGACCAGGAAGAAGAAGGTCAGGAAGAACAGGAAGAAGTCCAGCCGCGCGGCGGAGAGGTAGGAGACCCACAGGCCGCCGGCGATGCCGGCGAAGAAGGCGGACAGCGCGAAGGCCATCACCTTGTGACGGGCCAGGTTGACGCCCATCGCCTCGGCGGCGATCTCGTCCTCGCGGATCGCCTGCAGCGCGCGCCCGTAGGAGCTGAACTTGAACTTCGTCATCACGAACAGCGTCAGGCCCAGCAGCGCGAAGGTCCACCACAGGCTCTTGCCGAAGTCGTTGGGGACGCCGGAGTAGCCCAGCGCGCCGTTGGTGAAGGGCGAGAACAGGCTGGTCGAGGCGGTCAGGCGGATGATCTCGCCGAAGCCGAAGGTGACGATCGCCAGGTAGTCGCCCTTGAGGCGCAGGCTGGGGATGCCGACGATCAGGCCGAAGACCATGGCGACCAGGCCGCCGAGGAACAGGGCGACCAGGAAGCGGGCCCACAGCCCGTCGGGGCCGGCCAGGGCGGACAGGCCGATCGCCTCGAACCAGTTCTCGACCGACAGGCCCAGCGTGAACGGCGTCATCTCGGAGCGGGCGGACGAGGCGATCCGCTCGCGCGCGTCGGCGGGCAGGATCAGCAGCGCCGTGACGTAGCCGCCGATCAGCATGAAGCCGTGGTGCCCCAGCGACAGGATGCCGGTGGTGCCGTTGATCAGGTTGAGGCTGAGGGCGGCGATGCCCCAGATCGCGAACAGCGCCATCGTGTCGTTCAGCTTCGAGCCGCCCGAGCCGTCGACCCAGGCCAGCACCAGGGCCACCACGGCGCCTGCTGCCAGGGTGAGCAGCAGGTTGCGGAGGCGGATGCGATCGGCCATCACACCTTCTCCGACAGGTCCTCGCCGACGATGCCGCTGGGGCGGATCAGCAGGACGATGATCAAGAGCGCGAAGGCGAAGGTGTCCTTGTACTCGGTGATGCCCGGGAAGGTCGAGGTCCGTGGGAACAGGGCGGTCACGAAGTTCTCCAGGAACCCGAGCAGCAGGCCGCCGATCACCGCCCCGGGCAGGCTCCCGATGCCGCCGATGACGGCGGCCGCGAACGCCTTGATGCCGGGCAAGATGCCCAGCACCGCGGGTTGGTTGAGGCTCCCGAAGTTCAGGCCCCAGAGCACCCCGCCCGCGGCGGCCAGCATCGACCCCAGCAGGAAGGTGGTGGCGATGACGCGGTTGACGTTGACGCCCATCATCTGCGCGACCTCGGCGTCCTGGGCGCTGGCGCGCATCGCCTTGCCCAGTCGCGTTCGCGTCACGAACAGCGTCAGCGCGATCACCAGGATGGCGGTCACGACGGGGATCAGGAACATCAGCCGGCTGGTGAAGACGGTGCCGCCGAGGACGTCGAACTGCAGGAACTGCGTCCACTGCGTCTCAGGGCGGAACGGCGTCTGGTTGCGCGTGAAGAGGATCAGGCCGGTGTTCTGCAGGAAGAACGACACGGCGATCGCCGTGATCAGCAGCGAGATCCGTGGCGCGCCGCGGAGCGGCCGGTAGGCGATGCGGTCGATCACCACGCCCAGCACGCCGGTCGACAGCATCGACATCACCAGCGCCGCCCACCAGGAGACCGTCGAGGCGCTGAGGAAGACGGCGAAGCCGGCGAACGCCGCCGCCCCACCCCCGAGCACGACCGGGTCGTTCATGCGGCCGCGCCACAGGTTCAGCGAGAACACCACGCCCCAACCGAGGACGGCCGACCAGAGCAGCGCCCACGGCAGCGCGAACGGTGCGCCGGTGAAGAGGAAGTAGGAGGTGAAAGCCCCGACCATGAACACCTCGCCATGGGCGAAGTTGATCAGGCGGATGATGCCGTACACCATCGTGTAGCCCAGCGCGATCAGCGCGTAGAGGCTGCCGAGCTGGAGCGACTGCACAGCGGCACCGACGAAATCGGCGATCTGGCGCTGCTCGGAGATGGCGACGAGATAGAAGATCCGGACAAATACCAGCAGGGGGACGCCGAGCCCGAAGATCCAAGCCCAAGGGATGCTTCGGGCGCGAGGGCGTGAGGTGATGGTCGACACGGGGTCTCCTCGCGGGAACGGTCGAACGGAAGCGGGAGTCGGAGGGCGGTGGGCCCGTCACGGCCGGGAGGGCGACGATCGCCCTCCCGGCCGGTGCAGGGACGGCGACCGCGTCGGAACGCGGTCGCCTGAACGACGGTTCGTTACTCGCCCGTACCGATGCCGAAGAGGCTGGTCGAGCTCCACTCGGCGCCGTCGGCGCCCGGAACCTGGTACTGGAAGAACGCGATGGTGCGGTCGGCCGGGGTGCCGTCGGTACCGGCGTAGGTGATCTCGCCGGAGACTCCAGGGAAGCCCTCGAGCGCCGACAGCGCTGCGAGGACGGCGTCGCCCTCGTCGGTATCGGCGGTATCGATCGCTTCGGCGATCACGTTGTACGAGTCGGCGCCGGCGAGGGTGAATCCGTTGAAGTCGCTGGCGTCGGGGAACGCGGCGGAGAAGAAGGAGGCGAAGTCGGTGGCGCGCTGGGCCGCGTCGCCGGTCAGCACCTCGGGGCCGCCGAAGCCGGTGAAGATGAAGCCGTCGAACGCTTCGCCACCGCCGACCGGGCACTGCGAGTCGTCGGACGCGTCGGCGCCCAGGATCTGCTGGCCGAAGCCTTGCTGGCGGAGCTGCGGGACGAGGCTGGCGCCCTCGGCGCAGAACCCGGAGTAGTAGATGACGTCCGCGTCGAAGCCACGGGCGTCGCCGATCTGGGCGCTGAAGTCGACGGTGTTGGAGACGAAGTCGAGCGTGATCGTCTCGCCTCCGAGCGCCTCGAACTCCTCGGCGAAGAAGCCTGCGAGGCCGAAGCTGTAGTCGTCGTCCTGCTGGCGGAAGACGATGGCGCGCTGGGCTTCGAGATCGTCGATGGCGTAGCGGGCGGCCACCTTGCCCTGGAAGTCGTCGGTGTACGCCATGCGGAAGATGTGGTCGCCGATCTGGGTGGTGGCCGGGTTGGTCGAGGAGGTCGAGATCATGATGACGCCGGCGTCCTGCAGCGGCTCGGCCGCGGCGATCGCCATGGTGGTCGAGATCGGCCCGAGCACCGCCACGACGCCCTCGTCGATGAAGCGCGAGGCGCAGTTGATCGAGCCTTCGGGCGTGGTCTGGTTGTCGCAGACCGACAGCTCGACGGGGCGACCGTCGATGGTCGGCATCTGCTGGAGCGCGCCTTCGATGCCCTGCAGGGTGGCATTGCCGATCGTCGCGAAGCGACCGGAGAGTTCCAGGTTCACGCCGATGCTGATCGGCTCCTGGGCCGCGCCGAAGCCGAACAGCGACACGAGGGCGAGAAGAGCGAGGAGCTTCTTGACCATGGGGGGTACGTCCTTTCGGAGGGGTACGTGGCCGCTGGGCGGGGGTGGGGGCCCCGTCCCGTCGACCGGCACGCTGCATGATCATGCAGGCGTTCGGAGCATACCCGGGGCGAATGTCCCTGTCAACGCGCGGACCGCGTCCGGCACGGCGTTTCCCATCGCCGCCGTGCTCCGATCCGGACGCTCCGTCGCCGGGCCCGAACTCGGATCCGCCCGTTCCCGTCTCGGATGGCGAACCGGACGGGCGTAGGATCGGCCTCGGCCGCGCGGCTCGTGAAGGAAGTTCCAATCCTATGCGGTGACCCGGGTCGCGGACGTCGGCCCGTCAGGGAGCGGCTGGACGACGCGCTGCACGGCCCGCTCCGTCGATCGCCCGGAACGCCCGCCGCCGGACGATCGGGCCCACTTCCGTCGACGCGATCGCCGCGCCGATCCTCACCCTCGGACTTCGGCGTCCTCGACCGGGCAGGCGATCTCGCCCACGCCGGGGATCGCGCAGCCCACCACGTCGCCGTCCCGCAGGACCACCGCGCCGGGCGTGCCGGTGGTGATCACGTCGCCCGGCTCCAAGGGCATCACGGCCGAGAAGAAGGCGACCAGCGACCACGGGTCGTGCAGCATGTTGGCCACCACGTTGCGACGCGCCGGGTCACCGCCGTGGAGGGTGGTCACCTCGACCTCGCCGATCGGTCCCAGCTCGTCGACGCTCACCAGCTCCGGACCCAGCACCAGGAAGGTGTCGAAGCTCTTGGCGCGCGTCAGGAAGCGCGGATTGCGCTGGAGGATGTCCTCGGCGGTCATGTCGAGGATCGTGGTGACCCCGGCCAGCACGTCCGGCCCTTCGGCCGCGGACACGTCCTTGCAGGGCGTGCCGATGATCAGCCCCAGCTCGGCCTCGCCGGTGGTGCGCTGGCTCTGGCGTGGCAGGAGGATCGTCTCGCCGGCGCCGATGATGGTCGTGGCCGGCTTCATGAAGGTGGCGGGCTCGTCGGGGCGGGTCTCGCCCAGGTCGCCGGCGTGCTCGGCGTAGTTCAGGCCCACGCCCAGGATCTTGGGCGGCCGCCGCAGCAGCGGCGCCGGCGTGAGATCGGCCGGCAGGATCGGCAGGTCGACCAGCTCGACGTTCTCGGTCCAGCCGCGGATCTCGTCCAGGCGCTGGTCCTTGACCGCTTCCTCGACGGTCGCGGGCGCGTCGGCGCCGGCGGCGCGGGCGAGGGCGGCCAGGTCGATCGGGCCGTGGTGCGTCCGGACGGCGACGCGATCGCGGCCCTCGTGGCGGTAGGCGATCAGGCGCATGGCGCGATCATGGCACGGTCGCGTCGCCGCGCTACGCGAAGCGCGGCGGCCGTCCGTCCCGCGCCGCGCGGACGCCTTCGGCGACGTCGTCCCCGGCGAAGGCGTCGCGGACCGCCTGGCGCGCGTCGCTCAGGTCGCCGCCCGCCTGCAACGCCGCGACGATGCGCTTGGCCGCGCGCAGCGTGGTGGTCGATCGCGACGCCACCGTCCGCGCGAACGCGTAGGTGGCCTCCTCCAGCAGGTCCGCGGCGTGCACCTCGTCCAGCAGGCCCACCTCGCGGGCCCGACCGGCGTCCAGCGCCTCCGCGGCGAAGAGCAGGCGCTTGGTCGCGGAGGGTCCGACCAGGCGCAGCAGCCGCTCGGTCGCGGCGACGGAGTAGACCAGGCCGATCCGCGCCGGCGGGACGGCGATGCGGGCGTCGTCGGCGCCGAAACGCAGGTCGCACGCGGCCGCCAGCTCCCAACCGCCCCCGATGCAGTGGCCGTGGATCATCGCGATCGTCGGGACGGGGACCTCGGCAAGGGCCTGCACCGCCGCGTCGACGGTGGCGAGGTAGGCGGCACCCTCGTCCGGTCGGCCGACCAGCGTGGCCACGTCGTCCAGGTCGGCGCCCGCGCTGAACGCCCGGCGGCCGGCGCCGCGCACGACGACGACCCGCACGCCGGAATCCTCGGCCAGCCGCGCCGCGACGTCGGGCAGCGCCCGCCAGCTGGCGAGGTCGACGGCGTTGCGGCGCTCCGGCCGGTCGATCGTCAGCGTGGCCAGCGGGCCGTCCCGCGCGACCCGCAGCGCTCCGTCGCTGGCCACCTCAGGGCACCAGCACCGTCACGCCGGTCGTGCCGAAGGCGCCCAGCTCGCGCATCGCGGCGTCCGCCTCGGCCAGCGGCCGGCGCGCGCCGATCCAGGCGCCGACGTCGATGCCGCGCTCGTGCACGAAGCGCAGCATCTCGGGGTAGCGGTGGGCCGGCATGCCGTGCCCCCCGACGATGCGCAACTCGCGCTTGATCAGCTCGAACATCGGAACCGGCGGCGCGGCCTGCTCGCCCAGCAGCAGGCCCAGCTGCACGTGCCGGCCGCGCGGTCGCAGCGCCCGCACGCCCTGCGCCGCGGTGGCGGGACTGCCCAGCGCGTCGACCGAGACGTGCGCGCCCCCGTCCAGCGCGTCGCGCAGGGCCGGCACCGGGTCGCCCGCGCGGGCGTCGATCGCCACGGCGGCCCCCATCGCGCGGGCGAGGTCCAGCTTGGCGTCGTCGATGTCGACCGCCGCCACCCGCGCCCCCACGGCCGCCGCGATCGCGATCGCCGCCAGCCCCAGCCCCCCGGCGCCCAGCACCGCCACCGTCTCCCCCGGGCGAAGGCCGCCGTGGTCGATCAGGCCGGCGAACGCGGTCATGAAGCGGCAGCCGAGTGCCGCCGCCTGGTCGAAGCCCATCGCCTCCGGCAGTTCCACGACGTTGACGTCGGCCCAGGGCACCACCACGCTCTGGGCGAACGAGCCCCAGCCGTCGAAGCCGGGCTGGTACTCGCGCTCGCACAGGTTCTGGAGCCCGTCGCGGCAGGTCGGGCAGGTGCCGCAGCCGCAGCAGAACGGTGCCGTCACGCGCAGGCCGGGACGGACCGAGAGCACCTCGCGACCGACCTCGACCACCACCCCGGCGAACTCGTGGCCGGGGACGTGGGGCCAGGCGACGCTGTCGTCGTGGCCCACCCAGGCGTGCCAGTCGCCCCCCGGGGGAAGCTGGTGGCCAATGGCCCAGAACTCGAAGAGATAGGGCAGCGCCAGCAGCTCGCCGTCGCTCAGCCCGTCAAGAAACGCCCTCCGGGCATCCCGCCCGGCGCAGGCGATCCAGTCGAGCGGCGATTTCGCGGCGGGCGGCGTCGAGGTCGAGCGCGTATCCGCCGCGGGCGATGCCGGCGCGGTTCCGTCGTCGTGTCGCAAGGAGCATCTCCGCTTCGATGGCGAGCCGAATCCACTGCTTGATCGACGAGACCGCCTTTCCGGCCTCGCGCGCCTCCTCGAGGTCGCCCGCGGCGAGGCTCGCCTGGAAGTCCTCGAGATCATGGCGCATCTCGCGCAGCTGGCGGGCGATGCTGGCGATCTCCTCGTCCAGAAGCGAGGAGTCCTCTGCCTCGGTGGTCAGGATCATGTCTGTGATCGGCCTTTCCTGGGAACGTGCCGCCGGAGACGCGAAAAGGGCGGC
>CAZJGU010000082.1:0-12168 GCA_964545455.1 uncultured bacterium
CTCGGGCACCTCACCACGACGCCGCTGGAGGCCATGAAGCAGGTGTTCGAGGTCAACGTCTTCGGCGTCCACCGCGTCACCAACGCTCTCATCGACCTGATCCTGGCGTCGAGGGGTCGGATCGTCACGATCTCCAGCTTGTCCGTAACGCTGTCGTCGGCGCTGATGGGCGCGTACAGCATGTCGAAGCACGCGGTCGAGGCGTACACGGATGCGCTGGCAGCGCAGATGGAGCCCCACGGCGTCCGCGTGGTCGCGGTCGCGCCCGGCAACTACGATTCGAGGATCGTGGCGAACGCGGCCGAGCGCTTCGACCCGCCGGCCGACGCGACGCCGGAGGTTCGCGCCCTGTTCGAGGATCCGAACGCGCAGGACCGGAGTGCATTCCCGCCGCCCGACGACGTCGCCGAGGCGTGCCATGCGGCGCTGTTCGACGAGGCGCCGCTCGCGCGCTACCTCGTCGTTCCGGTCGCGGACGAGGCGGACCGGACGCTGGCGCAGGCGGCGGGCGAGTGGGCGCGATTGAACGCGTCGACGCCGTACCGGTGGGCGGTCGAGCGGTTGGTGGCGGAGGTCGGGGAGGCGGGCGAGCGGTAGGCCGGCCGAAGGCCTCGTCAAGGTCCTCGTTCGGTGCGGCGGTCCGCTGGTCCTCGGCTTTGCTTGCGCGGCGTCTCAGGCCCGATGCGGTTCCGTTCGGGAGCGCCGGACCGTGGATGCCTACCCAGGGCTGGCGTGCGTCGTCACGGATCGTCGCGCCTTCGCGGTCCGTGACAGGGGCCGGACCGGCGTGCGTAACGGCGTTCAGAGCTGCAACCGAGATCCTTCGTGATCGCTGCTACCGTCCGAGGTAGAGGTGATTCCATGAGCGACGACGTCCTGAACGTGGTGGGCATTGCAGGAAGCCTGCGCCGCGGCTCGTACAACCGCAGCCTTCTCGAGGCTGCCCAGCGCCTGGCCCCCGACGACCTGAGCGTCACGATCTTCGACCTGCACGACGTTCCGCTCTACGACCGTGACGTCGAAGCCGAGGGGGATCCGCCCGGCGTGGTCGCCCTCAAGGACGCCATCCGTGCGGCCGACGCGGTGGTGATCGCGACGCCGGAGTACCAGCACAGCCTGCCGGGGGTGCTCAAGAACGCGCTGGACTGGGCCTCGCGCCCGCCCAGCGATCCACCCCTGCGGCACAAGCCGGTCGCGATCGTCGGCGCGACCCCCGGTCGCTACGGCACCGCCCGCGCGCAGACCGACGTACGCAAGGTGCTGGCCTACAACGCCGCGATGGTGCTGCAGCGGCCGGAGGTGATGGTGTCGAACGCGAAGGAGGCGTTCGATGACGAGGGACGCCTGGTGGACGAGGGGGCGATTCGGTTCCTCGAGGAGATGCTCGTGAACCTGGCAGCGTGGACGCGGCACGTACGCGGCTGGTCGCCCCCCGCGAACTGAGGGCGCGGCCGGGTCCGGTCAGCGCCGACCTCGACGCGCTCGCGAACGCCGGCGGGCGCGTTCCTGCTGGGTGCGATCACGCCCTGGCTACCTACGCCTCCTGGGCCCCGTCACGCCAGCGACCACGTCTGCATCTCCAGCGCGTGGCGGAAGCCCATTCGCTCGTACAGGGGCAGGCCGTCCGGTGACGCCTGCAGGAAGGCGACGTCGCAGCCGGCCTGGACGCCGTGGTCGATGGCGGACCAGGTCATCGTCTCGCCGATGCCGCGGCGGCGGTGGCTCGGGAGCGTGGCGACGTTGAAGATCAGGACGACGCCGTCGATGCAGCAGGTCATGGCGGTGCCCACCGCGCGGCCGTCGACCAGGCCGAGGTGGAAGGCGAAGCCGGGCAGCTCGAGCATCCTGGGGTCGTCGAGGACGGCGAGGACCGGACGGTCCAGCTCGAACGCCTCGGCGCAGACGTCGTTGAACACCTGCAGCGCCGCGGCGTCCTGAACGCGACGGACCTGCAGGTCCGGTGCCGCGGGCGTCGTGGCGACGAGCGGCGCGAGCAGCATGCACGGGATGCGGTGGCCGGCCGTGAGGCCTGCGGACCGGGCCGCGTCCGCCAACGTGTCGGCGGCGTCCCCCCACGCGTTGAGCTCGCCAGCGATCGAGGCGCGCGCGTAGAAGGCGCGGGCCCGCTCCAGGCCGGCCGAGGGATCGCGCGGCGGTGCGACGACGAAGGTCGGGTTGAAGGCGGCCACGGGCATGCCGGTCGCGATGCTGATCACGTGGTCGCGTTCCTCGATCCAGCCGGCTTCGGAGGTGCGCGCGACGCGCCTGAAGGCCTCGACGAGGCTGCCGAGCGATCGCTCGACCTGCCGCACGTCGTGGCCGGACGGGCTCACGTGGGACCGATCAGGGCGGGTCCATCGGGGTTGTCGATGACGAACCTCCAGGTGCCGTCCGTCGACCTGAGAAGGACCTCGGCCGTGGCGCCCTCCGCGGTGCGGCCGTCGGGGAAGACCATGGTCCACGACCCGTGCACCCGTGCCACGTCGTCTGCCTCGGCGGGTTGGCGTACGTCCATGGTCCCGTCCCCTCGCGCCGAGCCGCCGGGCAGGCGGTGGCGCCTGCCGGACGTCGGGCATGAATTTGCACCTCTGCGCAACTTCATATCATGGCTGGGCGCTACCCGCCGGCCACCGCCTGCGGATGGTCGTCCCGCACCAGGTCCAGGTCCGCGGCCTTGGCGTTGGCCTCGACCTGCTCGACGCTCTTGCAGCCGGGGATGACGCAGCTGACGGCCGGGTGCTGCAAGCACCAGGCCAGCGCCCAGGTGGCCATGTCGACCCCCTCCGGCACCTCCTCGTGGCGGATCCGCTCGGCTTCCTCGAGCTTCAGCCTGACCTCGGCCCGGTCGTGCCGGGAGCGCACGTCGCTCGGTTCGTCGAAGCGGTCGTCGGGTCGGTACTTGCCGGTGAGGTACCCGCTGGCCAGCGGCACGCGGGCCAACACGCCCAGGTCGTGGCTCTGGCAGAGGGGGAAGACGTCCTGCTCGGGCGTGCGATCCAGCCGGTTGTAGACGACTTGGATCGCCTCGGCTCCCACCTCGCGCGCCCGGCGGGTCTGGTGGACGTTGTCGTTCCTGCCGATCGAGATCCCCAGGTGGCGAATGCGGCCGGCCTTCACCTGATCGGCCAGCGCCTGCCACAGCTCCGGATCGTCGAAGGCCTCGTCGCTGCCCGAGTGGAACTGGTAGAGGTCCACGTGATCGGTGCGTAGCGCCTCCAGCGACGCATCCAGCTGCCGCAGGACGTCCTCGGCCGACCAGAGCTGATCGCGCTCGAAGTCGCCCAGGTAGCGGTGGCCGAACTTGGTGGCGACGAACCACTCGTCGCGGCGTCCCTCGATCGCCTCGCCGATCAGCCGCTCGGAGACGTGGTCGCCATAGCACTCGGCGGTGTCGAGGAGGTTGATGCCCAGGTCCCGGGCCCGGTCCAGGATGGCGCGCACGTCGGGCACGTCGTACGTGCGGCCCCACTCGCCCCCGAACTGCCAGGTGCCGATGCCGACCACGGAGACGGGCAGATCGGTCGAGCCCAAGCGTCGATACTTCATGGCGACCTCCTGTTCGTGGGCCGCGACGCCCCGGTGGGGGTCCACGCCCACGTGCACTGCGTCCAGGCTACCGCCCACGCGAGCCACCGCGCGTCCCCGTACACTCGGGTATGCCCCTTCGACCCGCGCTCGTGACCGCGTGCCGCTCCGGCGTCGGCGTCGCCACCGCGCCCTGCCTGGCCGAGCGTGGCGCGAGCCGCGAGGCGACGGTCCCGAACGACGGGGACGCGTCGTCCAAAGGTTCGTGACCCCCGTGGTGGCCGCGCCCGGGGAGGAGCGCACCATCTTGCTCACCGGTGCGACCGGCTTCGTCGGCGGGGCGGTACGACCCGCGCTGCACGCCGCCGGCTGGCACGTCCGTGGCCTCACGCGGGACGCTGCGCGACCGGCCCGGCAGGCGCCCGGCCTCGATTGGGTGGAGGGCGACGTCGCGGACCGTGAGGCGATGGCCCGCGCGCTCGAGGGCGCCGACGCGGCGCTGTACCTGGTGCACGGCATCCGCGAAGGCGCCGGCTACCACGAGCGCGAGGTGGCGGCCGCCGCGAGCTTCGCCGCGGCCGCCGCCCAGGCGGGGGTCCAGCGGATCGTGTACCTGGGCGGCGTGGCGCCCACCGGTCCGGGCTCCGAGCACCTGCGCAGCCGGATCGACGTGGGCCAGACGCTACGGGCCGGAACGGTGCCCACGATCGAGTTGCGCGCCAGCATGATCGTGGGGCACGGCAGCCTGAGCTGGCTCATCGTCCGCGACCTGGCGGCGCGGCTGCCGGTGATGATCCTGCCCCGCTGGCTCCGCTCGCGCACGGAGCCCGTCGCGATCGACGACGTGGTCGTCGCGCTCGTGCGGGCGCTGGACCTGCCGATCGAGGCGAACACCTGGTTCGACCTGCCCGGACCCGAGATCCTCTCCGGCAAGGAGTTCCTCGACCGCACCGCGGTGCTGATGGGTTTAGGTGCGCCGCTGGCCATCGACGTCCCCTTCCTGAGCCCGCGCCTGTCCTCGCTGTGGATCCGGATGGTGACGCGCGCCGACTGGTCGGTCGCCCGCGAGGTGGTCATCGGCCTCACCGAGAACCTGCTGGCGCGCAGTGATGACTTCTGGTCGCGGATCGATCATCCGCACCGCGTAGGGTTCGACGAGGCGGCGCGCCGAGCGCTCGCCGCGGAACGTGCATCGCCGCCGGCCCGGGGATTCTGGGCGCTGGTCGAGCGGGTGCGAGGGGTGACGCGCGGCGACGAGCGGGGCTGAGGCGTGCGGCGGCCGTTGGGTCGTGGCGAGTCCCGTCGGCCTCTTGGATTCCGCGTCGGGGTGCGGATGCCGAACCACCTCGTGGTGAGTCGTGTAGGACTCGAACCTACAACCCGCTGATCAAGAGTCGAGGCACGAACGATCGCGACTCGGAAGTACCGTCCTGGACAGCGTTACCCGTGCTTCGCAAAGGACCCCAGGCCCGTCCAGCGACCGTTGACTCCCGAGCGGACAAGCAGGGCCGCTTCCGCGAACAGATCGGTGGCGTCGCCGGCGTTCTGGCCACCATGACGACGAAGGTCGTGCAGCGCGAGCGGTCGCTGCGTCACGAGGTCCAGGAGTTGCGGATCGAGATCGACGCGATGAAGGGTCGTCAGCAGGTCGAGGAGATCGAAGAGAAGAACTCCTTTCGGGATCGGCAGGCGAAAGCGCAGGTGCAGCGGGCGCGGCGTGGCGGCGAGGCGGACGAGGCGCACGGACCGCCACCCACGGAACGTTCCTGATCCCCGTGGCAGCGCGACCGACCGAGGCCGTGGTGCGTCCCGCGGGTCGGTATCGTGTCCGCGTGCCGGGTGCTGCGCGGGGTGACGCCATGGGGAAGGTTCTTTCGGGGACTTCGTCCGACCACCTCGCTCGAGCATCGATGGTGCACGTTCAGTGGCACGTTCTGGGCGCGTTGCTCGCGTACTTCCTCGTCGTTCGGCCCCTTGCACGCTTGGATGCGTCGTGGTGGCTGGTCGGACGCCTCGGAGCGCTTCATCCCGCCATTCCGCCCGCCGTCCTCGCCTTCCTCGTTCTCGTCGGGTGTACCTACCTGGTGCGGCTGCGTTCCGACCGTGACTCGCGCTGGGAGCACGCCCTGCGCCACAGCGCCGTGGCCTGTATCCTTCTCGTCCCCGCGATCGTCGGTGCGCTGAATCAGCGGGCGGAGGGCGGCATCCTGGCGTTCGTGGTGGCCATGTTCGCATTGCCGCTCCTGGTGTACGCGCGTCCTTCGGTCGTGCTCTCGTGGTCGAGCGTCGGAGCCGTGATCGTCATCGTGGCGGCCGCGGCGTGGCAGGAGGGCGCGGGCGTGCGGACCACCGTCATCACGAACGTGACGGTCGCGACCGTGTTCGCGGGCGTGTTGTACGTGTTCGTCGATCGCTACCGCGTGCGCAACCTGGCACGAGAGCGCGAGTTGCTCGCGCTCGCTCGACTGAGGGACCTCGTCTTCCACGCGATCGATCACGATTTGAAGACCCCGATGTTGCGGGTCCGACAGGTCGGCCGTGCGCTCGGCGAGGGGCGCGAGATCGCGCCCGACGAGGCCGGCAGGCTCTCGCGCGAGCTCGCGCGTGCGTCCGGCGAGGCCTTCCACGTCATCGGAAACCTCATGGCGATCGGGCGCGCGCCTGGAGCCGCTGCGCCGGGCGGCGACCCGATCTGCGACGTGGAAGGCGCCGTCGACGCGGCCGTGGCCTTCGTGTCGGCCGACGCCGCCAGCAAACGGATCGCGATCAGGAAGAGGGTGGACGACGCCGAGGTGCCGGCCGCATGCTCGCACGATGCGGTGCTCGCGATTCTCAGGAACGTGCTGGGCAACGCCGTGAAGTTCAGCGTGCCTGGAAGCGAGGTCCATGTGCGTCTGCACGTGGACCCCGACGTGGTTCGCATCGTGGTCGAGGACGACGGCATCGGCATCCCGCCGCAGGTGCTCGCGAGCGTGCAGGACGGTCGGCCGGTGCGAGGCTCGCATGGGACCTTGGGCGAGGTCGGAAGTGGACTCGGGTTGGTCGTCGCGCGCTCGCTGGCGTCGACCGTCGGAGGCACGCTCGTGATCGAGAATCGGGCGGAGGGTGGGGTGCGAACGTCGCTCGCCGTCCCGCGCTACCGACCCTCAAGGGTGCAGGACGCACGTAGGCATCGTCTGACGAACGTCGAGGGGACCGTCGGGGCACACTCGAGCCAGGAGGGCAGATGATTCACATCGCGATCGTCGACGATCACACGATCGTGCGTGCCGGACTGCAGGCGGTGTTCTCGTTCGCGTCCGACGTCCGCGTCGTTGGTGGCTTCCCGGATGCGCGAAGCTTCTTCAGCGCCCTATCGCGGATCGATCGTGTGGACGTCGTCCTGTTGGACGTCAGCATGCCGGGGACCGATGGCTTCGACGTCATGCGTCGCCTGAACGAGCGGCGCGAGCCCCCTCGTGTCGTTCTCCTGTCGATGCATCCCGCTGGGACCCATGCGCAGCGGGCCCACGACCTCGGGGCGCACGCGTACGTCACGAAGGACGTGTCGGACGAGCAGCTCCTCGAGGCGGTACGAACGGTCGCATGGGGCGGCATGTACTTCGCCCAGGGGACCGTGGATCTCGACGCCGCCCCGACCGACGGTGACCGGCCCGAACCCGGCGGGTTCGCCTCCCTGTCGGATCAGGAGATGCGGGTCATGCGGCTGATCTACATGGGTCTCGGCACCAAGGAGATCTCGCAGGATCTCGACGTGTCTCCCAAGACCGTCTCGACGTACAAGTCGCGCATCATGACGAAGCTGGGAGCGAAGAACCTGATCGAGCTCATCCGCTACGCGGAATCGGTGGGGTTCCATGTCGAGTGACGCCGGTACGGCGCTGGCCGGACTCCGGGCGGGGTCCTGCCGCGAGGGGTTCGTTCGTGCACGGCGGTTGGGCCGCTGGTTGGTACCCGCCATCGCCCTGCTCACGTTCGTCGCGTGCGGGCCCGTCCTGAGCCAGCCGCATCCCGATCCCGAGGCCACCGACGGCGACCTTCCCGATGGCATCGTCGCCGCCGACGAAGCGGCCGGCGAGCGCGAGGACGGCACCGGCGCGTTCCGTACCCACTGCCTCGAGACGCACGTCGCGTTCGACGATCCCCTCGTTCACCCTGGCCGTCCGGGTGCCGCGCACGAACACGTCTTCCTCGGCAATCCCACCGTGGACGCGTTCACGACGCAGGAAACGCTCCTCGACGCGACGGAGACTCGCTGCGATGGCGGCACGATCAACCGGTCCGGCTACTGGATGCCCAGCCTGTATGACGCGAACGGGGAACGCATCCGCTACGTCGATCCGTTGATCTACTACAAGACCGGCTACCACCTGCCCCCCGCGTCGATCGTGGCGCCCCCGGCAGGCCTGCAGATGATCGCAGGGAACGCCATGGCCTCGACGCCCCAGGACGTCGCCGTCACGAAGTTCCGGTGCAACAGCTGGACCCCCGAAGCACCTCAGTTCAGTCCCGGCGACCCCCTCGACCACGTGGCGACCCTGCCGAACTGCGACGAAGGCGACATCCTCGAGATCCGCCTCGTCTTTCCCCAATGCTGGGACGGCGTCAACCTCACCAGCGACGACCTGCAATCGCACATGGCGTACCCGAGCGAAGCGACCGCCCCCGTTCCGGGTACGGGATCATGCCCATCCTCCCATCCGGTGGCGATTCCCGAGATCTCCTACAACGTCGGCATCTACGTCACCGAAGAGACCGGACCGTCCAGCCAATGGCGATTCGTGACCGATCCCGAGGGCGTACCGGGCGGGACGACCCTGCACGGGGACTGGATGAACGGATGGAACGAGGACGTCATGGCGACGATCGTCGAGACCTGCCTGAACGGTGCGCTGGAATGCATGGTCGGCTTGCTGGGGGACGGGACGATGCTGCGGCCCGTTCCCTTGGACTGAGCGCGATCGGCAGGCGCGTCATGATCCCCTTCCGGCACGCTCGTCGCAGGCACGTAGGCGCACGCTCACGGTCACCCGTCAGGTCCGCGGCGTTGCTCCTTCTCATCGGTGCGGCCTGTGCCGGCGGTTCGTCCGTCGCTCCCGACGCCGAGACGAGGCTCGTCGACGTGTGGGATCAGATGACCGAGCCGGTCGACCCCGACACGTGGACGCTGCACGACCCGAGCCGCATCGTCGAGAGCGATGGTTCGGATGGTTCGCTGGTCATCGCGGTGACGGGGAAGGAGCAGGCACACGGCTACGACTGCGGACTGGAAACCTGGACGCTGACCCCCGGCGACACGTTCTGGCAGCCGGGACGTTGCCTTCTCCGCGCCAAACCACGTTGGATCGCCGAGGAGCTTCCGACCAACGATGGAGCCTATTGGGCGCCCGCGTTCCTGAACGCGGACGCCCTGTACTACTCCGCTTCTTCCGGGTTCGACGACGAAGCGGGAGGCAGCTGCATCGGGCTTCTTCAGGCTTCCGGCGAGGGGCCGGAGCGGCGCTGGGAGGACGTCGGGCGGCCGATCACCTGCTCGTTCGGAAACGAACAGAGCCAGGCACCCCATCCGGCTGCGATCGATCCCGCCACCCTCGTCGACGCGCAGGGAAGGGCGTGGCTTCTGTACGGAGGCGGCCACATCTACGCGATCGAGGTCGACCCCGACACGGGACTCCCCGTCGGCGACGGTTGGTGGCGGGAAGACTCCACCGACCACGTCCACCTCGCGAACGGCCCCACCGTCACCCCGGATGGGCTCCCCACGGACGAGGAACTCTGGGTCGAGGCGCCCTACCTCTACGAGCACGCCGGCTTCTTCTATCTGTTCGTCAACTGGTACGCATGCTGCAACGGTGCGGACTCGACGTACGAGATTCGCGTCGGACGGGCCGAGACGCTCGAAGGCCCGTTCGTCGACGCGGACGGTGTCCCCATGCTCGACGGGGGCGGTACCCTGCTCATGGCCTCCGAAGGCGATCGCATCGGTCCCGGTCACGTCGGTCTCTACCCCGTCGACGTCGCGGGCTCGCAGCGCGCATTGATGACGTACCACTACTATCCGGAGAGTGGTACGCCGTGGGCCACGGTCGGAGCGCGGCTCCTCCGCTGGGAGGACGGTTGGCCTCGGGCCGAAGCGGAGGACGTCGATCTCGGTTCTCTGTTCGACCGTCCAGCGGCTACCGGCCGGCAAGGCTGCGAGCCGTGAGGGCGCCCGTCACGGATCGTCCGTCGTGCGGTTCGCATCGACGCCGGCGTGCACGTGAAAACCGGTGATCTCGAGCGGTCATCGCTACCATCCTGCGCACGTTCGCCTCTTCGCGCCAGAAGGCGGGCTTGGGCGGGCGTGAACGCTCGCTCGACCGAGTACGGTGACGGGTGCCGTCCCAGCAGCGTCCTACGCGCAGAGGAGGTTCGGGATCGAGATCGAGAAGGAGTTCGACGAGAAGCGGGCGAAGGTGGCGCACCGCGACGTCGATCCGGAGGAGCCGGTGACGCAGATCGAGCTGGCGTACCTTCAACAGCAGAGCCTGCCGAGGCAGGCCGCGTGAGAACCGAGCCTCCACGAAACCCAGGACGGTTCAGCGCAGTACGTGGTCCGATCAGCCGATGAGCGATTCAGGCCACCTCAAGGCAAGAACCGTGCTGAGTAGGACGATGACGGTGGCAGCGATGATTGCCGCCGTCACGGCCGCGCGCCAGCTCGTCTTCACCTCGGACCGATAGAACGCTGCGACGAAGAAGGCCGTTGCGATCGCGTAAGGAACGAGGCGGATCATCACCAACAGGCTCGCCATCCAGGCCATGTACTTCAGCGCTCGAAGGAGCGATCGGCCGTCATCCTGTCCTTCGGCGGCCTTCAGGTCGCCTGAATCATCCTGGCCCAAGCGAGATGGATTCCGGAGGAAGAGGACAGCATCGATGGCGACGAGCAGAGCGCCGACGACCGAGACGTAGAACGGGAAACGCCCAACTGCCGGCGGATGTCCCCCCGCGACGATGGCTGCGCCGACGAATAGAAGGAGCCAGAAGGCTAGGAAGCCGAGGCGGAGCCATGTGATAGCCGTCCACCTATGCACGTTCGGCCTCCGATCGGCGTCGGGAGCGCGCGATGTGAACGCTGAAGAAGGCGACCATGACGAGCATGATGATGACGACGCCGGGGCGCGTTAGCCATTCCGCGCCGTAGCGAAGGTTGGAGATGTAGAGGTACCGTTCTACGAGCGTACTCAGGATGAAGCCGATCAGCAGCGGCGGTCGCGCCATGCGGTGCCGCTTCATCAGCCATCCGAGGAGTCCGAAGGCTGCAAGCGCGATCAAGTCGCCCCAGTGGCGGGTGGACTGGTAGGCGGCGAGGACGACCATGATGTAAATGAAGGGCATCAGGAGGGTGAAGCGCACGCGTGTAAGGCGGGCGATCGGACGACTCAGGATGAGCGAGATTCCTGTCCCCATGACGTTGGCGAGGGCGAGGCTCCAGATGATGATCCAGAACAGGTCGAGGTTCTGCTGCACCAACTGAGGCCCCGGCTGGATGCCTTGGATCATGAGAGCGCCGAGGATAAGGGCCATCCCAGCCGATCCTGGAATGCCGAAGAGCAGCGTCGGAATCAAGGCGCCGCCTTCCTTGGCGTTGTTCGCGCTCTCCGGAGCGATGACGCCGCGGATGTCGCCCTTGCCGAAGCGGTCAGGATCCCGGCTGAGTTGTTTGGCGATCCCGTAGTTGATCCAGTCCACGACAGCGCTTCCCAGCCCAGGTACGAAGCCGACGAACACCCCGATGAGAGCGTGACGCAGCACGAGTACGCGGTAGCGGATGGCGTCGCGGATGCCTTGGAGCCAGCCTTGGCCTAGTTGCGTCTCCGAATCTTCGTCCGTGATCGAGCCACCTTTGACGAGGAGCTCGATGACCTCGGGGAGGGCGAACAGCCCGAGAGCAACGATGACCAGTGGAATACCGTCGAAGAGATAGGGAACGTCAAATACGTAACGGTAGGCGGCGGCGACGGTCGCAGCGCCGACCGTTCCGAGGAGCAGGCCCGCAGCGGCGCCCAGCAGGCCTCGTAGCGGGTTGCGGCCCGAGAGCACGCCAACCATGCTCAGGCCGAATAGGGTGAGCATGAGGAGTTCAGGCGAGCCGAACGCAAGGATGATCGGCCGTGCGAAAGGCACGATCGCCGATAGAACGATCGCGCCGATGATGCCGCCGGCCATCGACACGATGAACGCTGCGCTGAGCGCGCGGGCGGCTTGGCCTTGTCGTGCGAGGGGATACCCGTCGAGGACAGTTGCCTGCGAGCCGGAGGAGCCTGGGATGCCCATGAGGACGCTCGGGAACGTGTCCGACGTATTGGATACCGCCGCGACGCCGATCAGCATGGCGATACCTGTGTAGGGGTCCATGACATACGTGAACGGCAGAAGCATGGCCATGCCGACGATCCCGGAAAGGCCAGGAAGCAGGCCGATCGTAAGGCCGACGATGACACCAAAGAACAGGAACAGGAGCCGTGTCGGTTCGACGAGCGACGCCAGGGTCTGGAGGGCGAGTTCGATGGTGTCTGCCTCCTCGCGCGGGGCGGATCGTGGTGTGCGGCGTCGCCACTGTTGGTCAAGAGCGAACGCCCGCAGGGTAAGGGACAAACA
>CAZJGU010000083.1:0-11882 GCA_964545455.1 uncultured bacterium
AGCGGGGGCGTATAGCTCAGTCGGTAGAGCGGCGGTCTCCAAAACCGTAGGTCGGGGGTTCGAGTCCTCCTGCGCCCGCCACCGGACCCGGCGGCGACCCTCGATCGACGGGGGTCGCCGCCGCCGTTCCGCACCCCTGCCGGGCCCCCGGTTCGGTGGCCCGGCGCTCAGGTCGGATCGTGGCCTCCGTGCTAGCATCCGTGGCGTGAAGAACCTGCTCCGGAAGGCCTTCGCAGTGCGTCTGGTCGCGGTCATCCTGGCGGCCGTCACGCTGGCGCACGGCGTCGCGCAGGACCGCGATGCGGTCTGGATCCTCCCCATCGATACCGAGATCACGCCCGCGACGGCACAGTTCGTCGTGTCGCGCATCGAGCGGGCCAACGAGGAACGCCCGCTCGCGGTGCTGCTGCGCATCGATACGCCCGGTGGCCGGGTCGACTCGATGCAGCGCATCGTCGACACCCTCCTCAACGACGCGCGCGTGCCGGTGCTGGCCGTGGTCCAGAACGCATTCAGCGCCGGTGCCCTCATCGCCATGGCGGCCGAGCAGCTCGCCATGCTTCCGGGATCCTCGATCGGTGCCGCCCTGCCGATCAGCGTCGGGGTGGGGGGCGTGAACGCGGTCGACGAGAAGTTCAACTCCGCCCTGCGCGGCCAGTTCCGCAGCGTCGCCGAGGCACGCGGCCGCAACGCCGCCGTGGCCGAGGCGATGGTCGACCCGGCCCGCGAGATCCCGGGCCTGTCGGCGCGCGGCGAGCTGGTCACCCTCAGCGCCGACGAAGCCGTCGATCAGGACGTGGCCGACCTCGTCGCCAGCGACCTGAACGACGCCCTTGCGGCGTTCGGGTACGCCGGCGTGCCCACCGTGACGCTCGAGCGCAACCTGACCGAGCGCCTCGGCACCCTGCTGGCAGGGCCGATCGTCGCCGGCATCCTGCTGATCCTCGGCATCGGCGGTCTGGTCCTCGAGTTCTTCAGCCCCGGCTTCGGGATCCCCGGTGCCATCGGCGTGATCGCCCTCGCCCTCTTCGCGACCAGCGCCTTCGTCGCGACGCCGGCAGGCATCGTCGACGTGCTGCTGATCCTCGGCGGCTTGCTGTTGCTGGCGCTCGAGGCGTTCGTGATCCCTGGCTTCGGGGTGGCCGGGGTGCTGGGGCTGGCGGGCATCGTCGCCGCCGTCATCCGCATCTTCCAGGACGACGCCGTGACCGTCCTCGCCACCACCGCCATCGGGGGCGGCGTGCTGCTCGGCTTCCTGCTCTGGCTTCTGCCCAACACCGGCCTGGGACGTCAGTTGACCCTGGCCGAACGCATCGGGGGTGGGTTGACCGGTGCCGGGGCCGGTACCGGCGCGACGACCGCCGCGGTCCCGTTCGACCCCGCCAAGGCCAAGCTGGTCGGCGACCGTTCCGACCTGATCGGCCGCCGCGGCCGCGCCCTGTCCGACCTGCGTCCTGCCGGTGTCGCGCGCTTCGGGGACGAACGCGTCGACGTCGTCAGCGATGGCGACTACGTCGCGGCCGGCTCCACCATCGACGTCCTTCGTGTCGAGGGCGTGCGCGTCGTCGTGCGCGCCGTCGACCCGTCGACCACCGCTCCTGCCGACGAGGACGCATCCCCGTCGGATCGTTCCTGACCCCCGCCTTCGAGGAGGCCCCATGCCGTTCGACCTGACCTTCCTGATCATCGCTGGCGCGATCGTCCTGTTCTTCCTGGTCCTGTTCACCTTCATCCCGGTCGGGCTGTGGATCGCGGCCATCTCCGCCGGGGTCCGCGTGAGCCTGATCAGCCTGGTCGCGATGCGTCTGCGCCGCGTGCCGCCGGCGCGCATCATCAACCCGCTGATCAAGGCCGAGAAGGCGGGTCTCGACGTCGAGCAGAACCAGCTCGAGGCGCACTTCCTGGCCGGAGGCAACGTCGACCGCGTGGTGGACGCCCTGATCGCGGCGGACAAGGCGCGCATCGAGTTGCCCTTCGATCGTGCCGCCGCCATCGACCTGGCTGGTCGCGACGTGCTGGACGCGGTCAAGGTGTCCGTCAACCCGCGCGTCATCCAGACCCCCAACGTCAGCGCCGTCGCCAAGGACGGCATCGAGCTGATCAGCACCGCCCGCGTCACCGTGCGCGCCAACCTCGAACGGCTCGTCGGGGGCGCCGGCGAGGAGACGATCATCGCCCGCGTCGGCGAGGGGATCGTGTCGTCGATCGGTTCCAGCGATTCGCACAAGAAGGTGCTCGAGAACCCCGACAGCATCTCCAAGACGGTGCTCCAGAAGGGCCTCGACTCCGGAACGGCGTTCGAGATCCTGTCGATCGACATCGCGGACGTCAACGTCGGTCGCAACATCGGCGCCCAGTTGCAGACCGACCAGGCCGAGGCGGACAAGCGCGTCGCCCAGGCCAAGGCCGAGGAGCGCCGCGCCATGGCGGTCGCGGCCGAGCAGGAGAACCGCGCCCGCGTCGAGCAGATGCGCGCCAAGGTGGTCGAGGCCGAGGCCGAGGTCCCGTTGGCCATGGCGGAAGCGTTCCGGAGCGGCAACCTCGGGGTCATGGACTACTACAACCTGCGCAACATCGAGTCCGACACCGACATGCGCCGCGGCATCGCCGCCGCCAGCGAGGGCGACGACGAGGATCAAGAGATTCGGTGAGCCTCGACGACCTGCTCCCGCTCCTGCTGGTCGCGTTCTTCATCGTGAACGCGTTCCTGCGGGGCGGGCGTCGCCAGCGCCAGCGCGGACAGGGACGGGGTACGCAGCGCGGTCGTGGACAGGCGCCATCCGGCCCGCAGGCGGGCGACGCCCCGGCGTCCGAGGCCACGAACGTCCAGGACGTGCTGGCCAAGCGGCTCGAGGAGGCCCGACGGCGCGTGCGGGCCTCGACCGGGGCGGACTCGCAGGGAGGATCGTCGAGCACGTCGACGAGCTCCTCCTCCGCCCCGTCCGCGCCGGGAGCGTCCACGACGCGCGCGTCGACGGGCGGACCTTCGCCCTCCCCCGCGGCTCCCCCGGCGCCGCCCCCGGCGCCGCGCCAGGCCGCATCCCCTCCAGCCTTCCTCGGACGCGAGGGGCTCCCACCGCGCGCGGACGACCGCACTGCCCCACCCCCCGGCTTCCTGGGGCGCGAAGGGATGCCGAAGGTCGAGCGCCGACAGCCCACGCGCGAGGCTCGGACACGTCCGATGGACGAACGGTCGGCTAGACTGCCGGCCGCCGTCGGGATCGACATCGATCCGGACGATGTCGTGCGAGGCATGATCTGGTCCGAGGTGCTCGGACCGCCGCTGTCCGCACGGCGACGGAGGAGGACCGTATCGCGACGTCGGTCACACTGAAGTTGCGCAGCCCCGCGGAGGCGATCCGCCTCTTCGGACGCAACGACGAAAACCTCAAGCTGCTTCGGCGCAAGCTGGGAGCCAAGGTGATCGCCCGCGGCGACGAGGTCCGTCTCAGCGGTGACGACGCCGCCGTGCAGGAGGCCGAGCGGACCTTTCGCGCCCTCCTGGCCACCGTTCGGAGCGGTGCCGAACTGTCCCCGACCGAGCTCGAGCACGCCGAGCTGGCCGACCTCGCCGCTCCCGTCGGCCGCGCAGGTCCGGACGGAGACGGGGTGGGGGACGACCCGGGACCGGGGCCTTCCGGGGGCGCTGCCGCCGTGCACCTGCCCGGGCGCCACCAGCCCAAGACCGCCGGCCAACGCCGCTACGTCGCCGCCATCGCCGCCAGCCCGATCACCTTCGGCATCGGCCCTGCCGGGACCGGCAAGACCTACCTCGCGGTGGCCATGGCGGTCCAGGCGCTGATCGCCAAGCGCGTCAAGCGCATCGTGCTGACCCGCCCCGCGGTCGAAGCGGGCGAGAAGCTCGGCTTCCTGCCGGGCGACCTGCAAGCCAAGATCGACCCCTACCTGCGACCGCTCTACGACGCTCTGTACGACATGCTGCCCGCCGACCGCGCCGAGCAGTACCTGGAATCGGGCGTGGTCGAGGTCGCCCCGCTCGCCTTCATGCGCGGTCGCACCCTGAACGACACCTTCATCATCCTCGACGAGGCCCAGAACACGACCGGCGAGCAGATGAAGATGTTCCTCACCCGCATGGGCTTCGGCAGCACCGTGGTCGTGACCGGCGACGTGACGCAGACCGACCTGCCGATCAGCGTCGACAGCGGCCTGCGGGTCGCCCAGAAGATCCTGGCCGGGATCGAGGGGATCGCCTTCGTCGCCTTCGACAAGAGCGACGTGGTGCGGCACCCGCTGGTCGCACGGATCATCCGCGCCTACGAACAGGCGGACTGACGTGGCGCAGAAGCGCGCGCGACGACGCGAACGACCGGGACCGACGCAGCTGGGGCCCACGCTGGCCACCCTGCTGGTCGTCGGGGCGTTGCTCTACAGCGTCTACGGCCAGCGGCAGTCGATCCCGCTGAGCGTCGGCCAGCCCGCGCCGGAGACCTTCATCGCGCCCTCCGACCTGCGCGTCGCCGATCCGCTCGTGACCGAGCGCCGTCGTCAGGCGGCCCGAGCGCAGGTGCCGCCCATCTACGCCGTCGACGATGCGGCCGAGGAGCTGGTGCTCTCGGCCATCGCCAGCGCGTCGCTGCCGGACGAGGTGGCGACCTGGCTGCTGGGGCGCTACCGCGACGCGGCTGGCGTGCGACCGAGCGACCTCCCCGAGCTGATCGAGGACGCGGTCGGGCTCGCGCCCGCCGACCGGGCGCGCGACGTGCGCCTCATCCTCGAGCAGCGACTGATGCCGACGGCGTTCGTCGACGCCGGGCTGACCGATGCGGCACGCGCCGCCGCCGCGCGCGCGGTCGATCCCGTCCTGCGGACCGTCGCCCGCGGCGACGTCATCGTCGAGGCGGGCGAGGCGGTCAGCGAGGAACAGCTGCGCGCCCTGCAGGCGGTGGGCCTCTACGACCCCCGCACCCGGCAGCTGCGCCAGGCGGCGCTCGTGATCGCCGGCGCCCTGCTGGTCGCCGTGCTGCTGGCCCTCCCGGCCGCGTACGCCGCTCGGACGCTACGCGAGCGCGTGACGCGTCGCCAGTTCACCTTCCTCGTGGGCCTGACGCTGCTGGTGCTGGCGGTGCAGCGTGCCGCCTTCGACCTGTCGCCCGAGTTCGTCTTCGTGCTGCTGGTACCGCTCCTGGTCGCGACGTTGGTCGACGAGACGGCGGCGCTGCTGTGGGCCGGCTGGCTGGCCGTCGTGGTCGGGCTGCTGGCGCCCGGCGCGCCGCTGCAGGTCGCCGTGGCGGTTCTGATCGGCGGTCTGGCAGCCACGCTGCTCGCCAGCGTGATCCGCAGCCGCGTCACCCTTCTGGTCGCGGGCAGCATCGGGGGGCTGGTCAGCGGCGCGACGCTGGTCTCCGTGCAGCTCATGAACGGGGGTGTCGCGCCGGTCGCCGCGCTCGCCGCTCTGGGCACGCACCTCGCCGGCGGCATCCTGGCCGGCATCCTCGCGCTGGGTCTGGTGCCGCTGGCCGAGGGGGTCTTCGAGTTCCTGACCGACTTCCGCCTGGTCGAGCTGTCCTCGCCCCAGAGCCCGCTGCTGCAGAAGCTGGTACTGGAGGCGCCGGGTACGTACCAGCACAGCCAGATCATCGCCAACCTGGTCGAGCAGGCGGTCCAACAGGTGGGCGGCAACGCGCTGCTCGCCCGCGTCGGCGCGCTGTACCACGACGTCGGCAAGCTGCGCCGACCGCAGTTCTTCGTCGAGAACCAGACCAGCGGCGACAACCCGCACGACGACCTCAGCCCGCACCTCAGCTACCTGATCATCACCAGTCACGTGCGTGACGGGATCGAGCTGGTGCGCGAGTACGGCCTGCCGCCCGCGCTCGAGCCGTTCGTCGCCGAGCACCACGGCACGACCGTGCTGGCCTACTTCTACAAGCGCGCGCTGGAGAACACCGATCGCCTCGACGAGCTCAACTTCCGCTACCCCGGGCCCAAGCCGCGCTCGAAGGAAACCGCGATCCTGATGCTGGCCGACAGCATCGAGTCGGCCTCGCGCAGCCTGGCCGATCCGAACCAGAGCTCGATCCGCGCCATGATCGATCGGCTCATCGAGCAGCGGCTCCAGGACGAGCAGCTGGCCGAGAGCCCGCTCAACTTCCGCGACCTCGAGATGATCGCCGGCACCTTCGAGCGGGTGCTCACGGCGACGCTGCACCGCCGGGTCGCCTACCCGACGGCCGAGGAGATCAAGGGGCTCAAGCGTGGTGGAGATCCTCGACGAGACGGCGCGCTTCCCAGCGCCTGAGACCCTCCGGAGCGCCCTCGAGCGGCTGCTGGCGAGGGCCGACCTCGCGGACCGCGGCGTGACGATCGTGCTGATCGACGACGCCGCGATGCGGGAGCGCAACCGCGGCGACCGCGGGGTCGACGCGCCCACCGACGTGCTCTCCTACCCCACCGCGGAACCGGACGACGTGGGGATGCCGCAGGTGCCGCACCTCGGCGACGTCTTCATCGACCTCGACCAGGCGGCGCGCCAGGCGCCGGAGAACGGCCACGACCTCGTCCAGGAGGTGCTGGTCCTGGCGGCGCACGGCCTCACCCACCTGCGCGGCTTCGACCACCAAGACGAGGCCTCCTGGGCGCCATTCCTGGAGGCGCAACGGGGCGTGCTGATGGGACGGGAGCGGTGAACGCCGACCCGATCGGCCTGCGCCATGCGCTGCGGGGCCTGGTCGTCGCCTGGCGCTCGGGCCGCAACCTGCGGATCGAGGCGGTCCTCTTCGTCGCCGCCCTGGCCCTGGCGGTCTGGTTGGGCGTGTCGACCCTGCCGGTCCTGCTGGTCGGGGGGCTGGTGATCGGCCTGGAGCTGGTCAACAGCGCCGTCGAAGCGACCGTCGACCTCGTCTCGCCCGGGCCCGACCCACGAGCCGGCCGCGCCAAGGACGTCGCGGCGGGCGCCGTGGCGTTCGCTGCGGCGCTGTCGTTGGTCGTGGGGCTCGTCCACCTGGGCCCGCCGTTGCTGGCTCGTCTCGCGAGAGGATCCTGATGTCCCACGACGCTCCCCCCGCCGACCTCCTCGCCGAAGCGTGGCGCGTCCACGCCAACGCCTACGTGCCCTACTCGCACTTCCCGGTCGGGGCCGCGCTGCGCTGCGACGACGGCCGCGTCTTCGCCGGCGCCAACGTCGAGAACGCCTCGTACGGCCTGGGCCGTTGCGCCGAGCAGTCGGCGGTACAGGCGATGGCCAGCGCCGGCGGTCGGCGCATCGTCGAGCTGGTGGTCGTCAGCAGCGCCGACGTGCCCGCCTCCCCCTGCGGCGCCTGCCGACAGGTGCTCGTCGAGTTCGGTCCCGAGGCGCGCGTCTGGCTGGTGAACGAGGCCGGCGACGTCCGGCGCACCGACGTCGGCGCGCTGCTGCCCGACGCCTTCGCGCTGCGTCCCGAGGGGCGGACCGGGCCGGCCTGAGGACGGTCGGCGCACCCGCTTCAGCGTCCTCACCGCGGCGCGCGCTAGACTGCGCCGCGATGACGACACCTCAGCTTCCGCTCCCCACCCTCCTTCGCCGCCTCCTCCCGGCGCTGCTGGCGGCCGTCGCGCTCGCGCCCGCCGCCTGGGCGCAGGGCGACGTCGTCCGCGTCGTCGCCGTCCCGTTGCAGGGACCGTCCGAGCTGTCCCCCTGGCAGATCGGGGTGCCGGCCGCCCTGCAGCGCGCGCTCAACGTCGTCGACGGCGTCTTCGTCCCGCCGATCGGCGACGCGGTGGTCCTCGCCGACGCCGCGCGTGCCGCGGGGGCCGATCCCACCGCCACCATCGTCGAGCGCTTCGGCGCCGACCTGCTGATCGGGGGTCGCGTCGCTCGCGCCCCCGCCGGGCTCGACGTGACCCTGGAACGGATCGACGCCTCGGGCGCCGCCGCCACGCGGACGGTGACCGTGCCCGACGATCCTGCCGAGGCGATGCCCGAGATCGTCGCCGCGGCGCTCGAGCTGCTCGACCTCGGCGCGTCCTCGGCCGAGCGCGAGGCGGTCCTCGCCGTCGCCGGCCAGGTCCCCAGCGTCGAGGGTCTGCAGGCGGTCGCGCTGGCCTCCTCGCGCCTGGCGCGACCCGACGCGGGGCGCCTGCGCGCCGCCGACGAGCTGGTGCCGGGCGTGTCCTGGACCCTGTCCGAACGGGCGCGAGGCCAGCTCCTGAGCGGCGACGCCGACGCCGCCCGCGAGTTGGCCGAGCTGGCCGTCGAGGCCGAGCCGCGCGACGTCGAGGCCTGGACGATCCTGGGCGTCATCGCGCTCGGGACCGGCGATCCGGCCCGGGCCGAGCAGGCCTACCGCACGGCGCTCGAGGGCAACCCGGCCCACGCCGTGGCGCGGGCCGGCCTGGCGGCCACCCTGAGCGGTGCCGACGCCGAGCGCGAGTACCGACGCGCCCTCGACGCCTACCCACGCCTGCTGGAGGCGCATCTGGCGCTGGCCGACGCCCAGGGCGGGGCGCGCGGTCTGCAGCAGCTCCGCCAGGCGGGCGCGGCGCTGCCCGACTCGGCTCGCCTGCACGGGGCGGTGCTGCAGCGCGTCCTGGCCGCGGGCGACGGCGCCGGCGCGGTCCAGTACCTGCGCGAGACGCTTCAGCGGCCCCTCTCCCGCTCGCCGGCGGTCTTCGCCCTGGCGGGCGAGCTGCCCGCCGATCGCTCCGAGGCGGCCGCCGCCCTGTTCGAGGAGGGCGCGGCCGAGCATCCCGACGACGTGACCCTGGCCGTGGAGCACGCGCGCTTCCTGCGAGAGTCGGGCGATCCGGCCGCCGCCGAGGCGCGGCTCCGCCCGTTGGTCGACGCGACCCCGAACGACCTGCGTCTGGTCAACGCGTTGGCGCTGGCGCTGGTGGCGCAGGACCGCCTCGACGAGGGGCGCGCGCTGCTGGACGCGGTGGCGGACGAGAGCGCCACCGCGCGCTTCAACCTGGCCCAGGTCCTCCTCGAGGCGGGGCGGCCGCGCGCCGCCGCCGAGGAGCTCGAGCCGGACGTCGGTGCGGACCAGCAGGACGCCGACGTGTGGGCGACCTACGGCACCGCCCTGGCCGGCGCGGGACGGACGGACGAGGCCCGCGAGGCGCTGGACCGCGCCCTGGAGCTCGACCCCGGCCAGGCGCTCGCGCGCCGGACCCTGCAGCGCCTCGAGGAGCGTGCGGCGGTCGCGCCGGACGGCGGCGAGCCGCTGCCGGCCGAGGCGCGCGCCGCCTTCGATCGAGGCCTGACCGATCTGGAGCAGGGACGCTACGGCGACGCCGTGGTCGAGCTTCAGCGTGCCTACGACGCCACCCCGGGCGACGCGCCGCTGCTTGCCTTCTACCTGGCCAACGCGCTCCAACGCGACGGTCGCGTGTCCGAGGCGGTGGAGCTCTACGACGTCGTCGTGGCCGCCTTCCCGGAGAGCGGCACGGTGCTGAACAACTACGGCTTCGCCTGGCTGCAGCTCGGTCGCTACGACCGCGCCCTGCCGACGCTGCGCGACGCCGTGGCGGCCGCACCGGACAACGCGCGCGCGCACCTGAACCTCGGCCTGACGTACTACGGGCTGTCGCGCTTCGAGGACGCGCTGGCGTCGTGGGACCGCGCGCTCCAGCTGGACCCGTCGCTCGAGCCGGCGATCCGCGACTCGCGCGAGCGGGCCGAGCGACAGCTTCCCAGCGCGCCGTGAGCGGGTCGCGCCGGCTGCTAGCATGGGCGCCATGAGCATCCGTGACGAGGTGCGCGACGCGCCCGCCTACGTCTTCCGCGCCCACCCGCACCGCGTCAAGCTGGACCAGAACGAGGCGCCCGAGGACCTGCCGCACGAGCTGCGCGAGGAGGTCCTGGCGCGCCTGCGCGACGAGGCGTGGCATCGCTACCCGGAGATCCGCGCCGAGAGCGTCGCGCGTCGCATCGCTGCACGCGACGGCTGGGACGAGGACGGCGTCGTGGTCTCCCCCGGCTCGAACGTCCTGATCCAAGCCCTGGTGATCGCCGCGGGCATCGGTCGCCACGTCGCCACGGTGGCGCCGACCTTCGCGGTCTACGGCGCGCAGGCGCGCCTTCTGGGCACCCGCCTGAGCGAGGTGCCGCTCACCCCCGACCGCTTCGACCTGGACGTCGACGCCCTGCTGCGCGTCCTGGAGGACGGGCCCGGCGTGCTGTTCCTCGCCGATCCTGCCGCCCCGACCGGCAACCGTCACGACGACGCGCGGGTCGCCACCGTGCTGGACGCCGCTTCGCGCTACGGCTGGACCGCCGTGATCGACGAGGCCTACGCCCCGTTCGACGGGCGCGACCGGGTCGACCTGGTGCGCGGTCGCGAGGACCGGGTGCTGCTGCGGACCTTCAGCAAGGCGGACGCCCTGGGCGGCGTGCGCCTGGGCTACGCGCTGACCGCGCCCACCACCGCCCGCCACCTCGGCAAGGTGCTGCTGCCGTTCGACGTCTCGGCGCTCCAGGCGGCGTTGGCTCGGGTGGTGCTGGAGGACCCGCGCGCGCAGGCGGCGCGCGCGGCGCGGATCGCGTCGGTCCGCAGCGAGCGGGAGCGCGTCCAGGCCCGCCTGGCGGCCCGATCGGAGCTGGCGGTGCACCCTTCGGTGACCAACTTCCTGCTGTTCCGCTGCGCCGATGCCGCCTGGCTGCACGGTGCGCTGCTGGACCACGGCGTGCTGGTCCGGCGTCAGGACCACCTGCCCGGCCTGGCGGGCTGTCTGCGCGTGAGCATCGGCACGCCCGAGCAGAACGACGCCTTCCTGGCAGCGCTGGACGCCGTCCTCGGCGAGCGGACCACGGCGGCGCCCGTGGCCGCAGGGGGCGGACGCGATGGCTGATCGCACGGCGCAGGCGCAGCGCGTCACGCGCGAGACCGACGTCCGCATCGCGGTCGACCTGGACGGCGGGCCGACCCGCCTGGACGTCGGCCACGGCTTCCTGGAGCACCTGCTCGAGATGGTCGCGCGGCACGGACGGCTGGGCCTGGACGTGCGCGCCCACGGCGACGTCGACCGCGTCGACGTTCACCACCTGGCCGAGGACGTCGGCATCGTCTTGGGCGACGTGGTCCACGAGGCGCTGGGCGAGCGGCGCGGGATCGAGCGCTACGGCAGCGCCTGGGTCCCGATGGACGAGACCCTGGCGCACGTGGTCCTCGACGTCAGCGGCCGTCCCTGGCTGGCGTTCGAGCCAAGCGGGTTCGAGGGCGACGCGAACGGCTTCAACGTCCACCACCTGCGCGAGCTGCTGCGCGGCTTCTGCAACCACGCCGGCGTGACGATGCACGTGCGGGTCCTGTCCGGCGTCGAGACCCACCACGTCGCCGAGGCGGTCACCAAGGCGTTCGCGCGCGCCCTGCGCGACGCGCTGCGGGTCGTGGGCGACGAGGTCCCCAGCACCAAGGGGGTCCTCTAGGGTGCGCACGGTCCTGATCGACTACGGGGCCGGCAACCTGCACAGCGTGGCCAAGGCCTTGGTCGCCGCCGGGCTGCCCGCCGAGACGGTCGCCGACCCGGAGCGTGCGCGCGGGGCGGAGGTGCTGGTGCTGCCCGGCCAGGGGCACTTCGGGCAGGTGATGCGCTCGTTCGAGGCCAGTGGCTTCGAGCCGTTGGTGCGCGACCACCTGGCCGCCGAGCGTCCCTTCCTCGGCATCTGCGTGGGGCTGCAGCTGCTGATGGAGGGCTCGGAGGAGGCGCCCGGCGTCGATGGGTTGGGCCTGCTCGCGGGCCGCGTCCGGCGCTTCCCGCCCGGCGGTCCCAGCGTCCCTCAGATCGGCTGGAACCGCGTTCGCAAGGTCGGCGATCCTGCGCTGCTGGCCGATCTGCCCGACGGCTTCCACGCCTACTTCGCGAACTCCTACTGGGTCGACTTCGACGAGCCCGGCATGATCGGAGGTCGGACCCGCTACGGCGAGGTCACCTTCCTGAGC
>CAZJGU010000084.1:0-11878 GCA_964545455.1 uncultured bacterium
TTCTACCCGACCAGCGTGCTGGTGACCGGCTACGACATCCTGTTCTTCTGGGTCGCGCGGATGGAGATGGCCGGCTACCAGTTCACCGACCGCGCGCCGTTCCGGCACGTGATGCTGCACGGCCTGGTGCTCGACGCCGAGGGACAGAAGATGTCGAAGTCGAAGGGCAACGGCGTCGACCCGCTCGAGGTGATCGACCGTAGCGGCGCGGACGCGCTGCGCTTCGCCATGACGCACGCCTCGACCGGGGGGCAGGACATCCGCTGGGACGACCGCCGCGTCGACATGGGCCGGACCTTCACCAACAAGCTCTGGAACGCCGCCCGCTTCGCCTTCATGCACCTGGACGGCGAGCAGGACGCCGGCCCGCCGGAGCGGCTGGCCGACCGCTGGATCCAGGCGCGCCTGCGCCGCGCGATCGCGACGGTGACCGAGCGGCTGGAGGCGTTCGACCTCGGTGGCGCCAACCGCGCGGCCTACGACTTCGTCTGGAGCGAGTTCTGCGACTGGTACCTCGAGGCCGCCAAGCCGGCCCTCTACGACGGCGACCCGCGGAGCCGGCACGTCCTTCGCAGAACGCTGGAGGCGATCCTGCGGCTGCTGCACCCGCTGCTGCCGTTCGTCACCAGCGAGCTGTGGGAGGCGCTGGGGCACGAGCGTCAGGTGGCCCTCGAAGCGTGGCCGGACCCGGACCGCGACGGCCACGCGGACGACGTGGCCGAGCGCGACTTCGGGCGCCTGCAGGCCGCCGTCGGCGCGATCCGCACCCTGCGCGCCGAAGCCGACCTGCCGCCCAACCAGACGATCCCGGTCCACCCGAGCGGCGCGGCGTCGCCGCTGCTACTGCGGCAGGCGCCGGTCGTCGCGGCGCTGGCCCGCGCCGAGCTGCACGCCGACGCGCCGGCCGGACCGGCGCTTCGGCAGGTGCTGGCCGACGTGGAGCTACGGTTGCCGCTCGAGGGGCTGGTCGACGTGGCCGCCTGGCGCGCGCGCCAGGAGAAGCGCCTGGCCGACCTGCGCACGGAGTTGGGCAAGAGCGCCAAGAAGCTGGGCAACGAGAAGTTCGTCGCCAACGCCCCCGATGCGGTCGTCGCCGAGGAGCGCCGCCGGCTGAACGAGGCCGAGACCCTGATCGCGGGGATCGAGCGCAGCCTGGCGCAGCTGACGAACGGCTGACGTCGCGCTGACCGGCGCCTGACCTCCGCCCGCCACAGTCGCGGGCGGAGGTGTGCATGTCCATCGTTCGTTCCGTCCTGTTCGCGGCCGCCCTGGCCGTTCCGTCCTTCGCCCTCGCCATGGGGCACGCCGGTCACGTCGTCCTCACGCCGCTCGGCGGCTACGACCACGGCGGCTTCGACGAAGGCGCCGCCGAGATCGTCGTCTACGAGCCCGCCAGCCAACGGCTGTTCGTCGTCAACTCCGAAGCGGTCACGCTCGACGTGCTCGACATCGCCGATCCCACCGCTCCCGCGCTCGTCCGCCAGCTGGACATGACCGAGTACGGGGGAGGCGCCAACAGCGTCGCCGTCCACGGCTCGTACGTGGCCGTCGCCATCGAAGCGGACGACAAGCAAGCGCCCGGCACGATCCTCCTGACGGACCTCGACCTGACGCCGCTCGCGTCCTACGTCGTCGGAGCGCTTCCGGACATGGTGACCTTCACGCCGGACGGCAGGCGCATCGTCGCCGCGATCGAGGGCGAACCCAACGACGACTACAGCGTCGATCCCGAGGGCGCCGTCGCGGTGATCGACCTGCCCGCCGCCGGCGATCCGCAGGACGCCCGCGTCCGCCACGCCACCTTCCGGGGTTTCGACGGCCATGAGGACCTGCTGCGCTCGGACGGCATCCGCATCTACGGACCGGGGGCCAGCGTTTCGCAGGACGTCGAGCCCGAGTACGTCGCGATCTCGGCCGACTCGACGACCGCCGTCGTCGTCCTCCAGGAGAACAACGCGCTCGCGATCGTCGACCTGGCCACGGCGATCGTGACCGGCCTGGTCCCGCTGGGCTTCAAGGACTGGTCCGGCCTCGAGATGGACCCCAGCAACCGCGACGGGGGCATTCGGATGGGCTCCTGGCCGGTCTTCGGCATCTACCAGCCGGACGCGATCGCGGCCTTCTCGGTCGGCGGCGTCGACTACTTCGTCACCGCCAACGAGGGGGACGCCCGCGACTACGACACCTTCAGCGAGGAGGCCCGCGTCGGCGACGACGAGGTGGTCCTCGATCCGGTCGCCTTCCCGAACGCGGCGGAGCTGAAGGACGACGCGGCGCTCGGTCGCCTGAACGTCACGCTGGTCAGCGGCGACGACGACGGCGACGGCGACTTCGACCGCATCGTGGCCTACGGAGCCCGCTCGATCAGCGTCTGGAGCGTCGAGGGCGACCTCGTCTGGGACTCGGGCGACCAGATCGAACGCACGGTGCTCGACACCTACCCGGCCCTCCACAACTCCAACAACGACGAGGCCGCCGCCGAGAGCGGCGACGCCCGCAGCGACGACAAGGGCCCCGAGCCCGAGGGCCTGGTCGTGGGCGAGATCGACGGCGTGCCGTACGTCTTCGTCGGCCTCGAGCGCGTCGGTGGCGTGATGGTCTGGAACCTGTCCGATGCGTCCGCTCCGGAGGTCGTCGGCTACTACAACGACCGGCCGTTCTTCACCTCGGCCGAAGGCGCGGACGGTGGCGACCTGGGCCCCGAGGGCCTGGCGTTCATCGCCGCCGACGTCTCGCCGACCGGCACGCCGCTGCTGGCGGTCGCGCACGAGGTCAGCGGCACGACCCGCATCTACGAGATCGAGGTCCGCTGAGGACGGTGTAGCGCCATCCGATGACACCGCGTTGACACGACGTGACTAATCTCACTCCTGGAGGTTTCCCCATGAAGAAGATCCTGTCCATCGCCATCCTGCTCTCCCTGTTCGGCCTGGCCGCCGCGCAGGACGTCCGCGTCGACGGCTCGTCGACCGTCTACCCGATCGCGCTGTCGATCGCGGAGGAGTTCTCGATCGAGTTCCCCGACACGAACGTCAGCGTCGCGTTCTCCGGTTCGGGTGGCGGCTTCGAGAAGTTCGGTGCGCTCGAGACCCAGATCAGCAACGCCAGCCGCATCATCAAGCCCAGCGAGATCGAGGAGATCAACGCCGCGGGCCGCGAGTTCGTCGAGATCCCGGTCGCGTTCGACGCGCTGACGATCGTCGTGAACCGCGAGAACGACTGGGCGCAGTGCATGACCGTCGAGGAGCTCAACACGATGTGGCGCGCCGACGGCGGCGTCACCACCTGGGCCGACGTGCGCGACGGCTGGCCCGACGAGCCGATCGAGTTCTACGCCCCTGGCGTCGACAGCGGCACCTTCGACTACTTCAACGAAGCGATCCTCAACGACGGCGAGGACGACATCCGGACCGACTTCTTCCCGAGCGAGGACGACAACGTGCTCGTCCAGGGCGTCGAGGGCAACACGTACGCCATCAGCTTCTTCGGCTACGCCTACTACCTCGAGGAAGAGGACCAGCTGAACGCGGTCGAGATCGACGACGGCAACGGCTGCATCGCGCCCAGCACCGCGACGATCGAGGACGGCAGCTACACGCCGCTGGCCCGCCCGCTGTTCACCTACGTCGCCGTCGACGCGGCGGACTCGAACCCGGTCGTCGAGCAGTTCATCGAGTACTGGCTCAGCCCCGAGGCGCGCCCGCTGATCGCTGCGACCGGCTACGCGGTCCTGAGCGACGTGGCGTACGAGGTGGCCCTCGAGCGCTTCCAGAACCGCGTCACCGGATCGCCGTTCAACGAGTACTCGGGCACCGTCCTGGAGGTCTTCGAGCAGGAAGGCACCTACAACCCCTGACCATCGTCCAGCGGACGGTGCACCTGACGAAGCCCTGATCGGGCATCGGTAGCGTGGCCCTCGGTCGATGACGACCGAGGGCCACCGTCGTAGTTGCGGTAGCCTCTCGAGGCAGGAGTACGCATGAGCGAAGAGTCGAAGCGCGCGGCCGAGGCGATCGGCATCCAACGGAGTGTACGGCGGCACCTGGGCGACCAGGTCATCCGCGTCGTCCTGTTCCTCGCGGCCAGCGTGTCGGTCGTCACGACCTTCGCGGTGATCTACGCCCTGTCGAGCGAGACGATCGCCTTCTTCGCCGATCCCGCCGTCACCTTCCGCGAGTTCTTCACCGACACGCGCTGGACGCCGCTGTTCCCCGAGCGGCAGCGCTACTTCGGCATCGCGCCGCTCGTGGTCGGCACGCTCAACGTGACCTTCGTCGCGCTCGTCGTCGGGCTCCCCCTGGGGCTCGGGTCGGCGATCTACCTCTCGGAGTTCGCGACCGCGCGCGTGCGCCGTACGATCGTGCCGATCCTCGAGGTCCTCGCCGGCATCCCCACGGTCGTCCTCGGCTACTTCGCGCTGTTCTTCGTCACGCCCATCCTGCGCGACATCATCCCGGGCTTGAACCTCTTCAACCCGACCTCCGCGGGGCTGGTGATGGGCTTCATGATCCTGCCGACCGTCTCGAGCATCTCCATCGATTCCATGCAGGCGGTTCCCCGCTCGATCCGCGAGGCCGCCTACGCGCTGGGCGCGAGCCGCTACGAGGTCGTCCTCAAGGTCGTCGTCCCGGCCGCGCTGTCGGGCATCGTGGCGTCGTTCATCCTGGCGATGTCCCGAGCGATCGGCGAGACGATGATCGTGGCGCTCGCGGCCGGCCAGAAGCCGACCTTCACCTTCGACCTGCGGGAGACGATCGCCACCATGACCAGCTTCATCGTGCAGGCCGCGACCGGTGACCAGCCGACCGGCAGCATCGGATCGCGCGCCCTCTATGCGGTCGGGATGACGTTGTTCGTCATGACGCTGGTCCTCAACCTGGCCTCCACGCAGATCGTGCGACGCTACGCGGAGCGGTACGAATGAGCCTCGGAAGTCGCAGCGAAGCGGAAGGCCGCCGCAGGCGCGCGAAGCGTACGCGCGGGCGCGCCATCGTCGTCCTCACCTTCATCCCCGTCGTCCTGGCCCTGGCGCTGGTCGCGACGCTGTTCACCGACGTGATCACCGACACCGTCTCGTGGCAGATCGTCGAGCCTGCGTACACGACCGAGACCTGGTCGTTCGCTGAAGGATTCGCCTGGTTCGGGACCTGGGAGAACGTCGTCGAGAAGGAGCTCGTCGCGCGTGGCGAGGACCCCGCGACGGTCCTGGACGATCCCGAGGAGCGTCGCAAGTTCCGACTGCGCAACCGGGTCGAGCTCCTCTGGAGCGTCAACGGCGAGCGCTGGCGCTACGTCGTCACCAACAGCCGTGACGACACGGTCGACGACTTCGGCTTCTTCGAGGGGCTGCGCGACCTCGAGGCGATCCGCGCACAGGTCGAGCCCGGACAGGAGCTGCGCTTGAACCCGTGGCTCGACCTCGCGTTCTTCACCAAGAACGCCAGCCGCACGCCCGTCATGGCGGGCCTCGGGAACGCGCTGCTCGGAACGGTGTGGGTCATCGGCCTGGTCATCCTGTTCTCGCTCCCGATCGGCGTGGGGGCCGCGATCTACCTCGAGGAGTACGCGCCCGACAACTGGCTGACCCGGTTCATCGAGATCAACATCCGCAACCTCGCCGGCGTGCCATCGGTCGTGTACGGCATCCTCGGGCTCTACGCCTTCGTGCGGGTCTTCGACCTCGGTCCGACGGTGCTGTCCGCCGCGATGACGTTGGCGCTGCTGATCCTTCCCGTGGTCGTGATCGCCGCGCGGGAGGCGATCAAGGCGGTGCCCCCCTCGCTTCGGGCCGCGTCGTACGGCCTGGGCGCCACGAAGTGGCAGACGGTGTCGCGGGTGGTGCTGCCGAACGCCGTCGCGGGCATCACGACGGGCATGATCCTGGCGATCGCTCGCGCCATCGGCGAAACCGCGCCGCTGCTGCTCGTGGGGGCGGCAGCGTTCATCCCGCGTGCGCCGGACGGGCCGCTGTCGACCTACACCGTCGTGCCCATCCAGATCTACAGCTGGGTCGCGGAGAACGACGTCGAGTTCGCGCACGTGGCGTCCGCAGGGATCCTCGTCCTGCTGATGGTCCTCCTGGTGCTGTACGGCGCGGCGTTCTACCTGCGCAGGCGCTTCGAACGGAGCTGGTAATGGCGAGTCAAACCGTCCCCAAGGATCACGAAACCGTTCGCACCGACCCCGTCGCCGCCGAGGAGGCGGTCGTCGCGATGCGTGACCTGTCGCTCTGGTACGGCGACTTCAAAGCGCTCGACAAGGTGACGCTGACGGTCCCGAAGAACCAGGTCACCGCGCTCATCGGCGCGTCGGGGTGCGGGAAGTCGACGCTGCTGCGCTGCGTCAACCGCATGAACGACCTGGTGCCCGGCGTGCGCGTCGAGGGCGACCTCCACTACGAAGGCGTCAACGTCTACGATCCGGTCGTCGACCCGGTCGAGGTCCGCCGGCGAATCGGCATGGTCTTCCAGAAGCCCAACCCCTTCCCGAAGACCGTGTACGAGAACGTCGCCTTCGGGCCCCGCCTGCACGGCTTCGACGGCGACATGGACGCGCTGGTGGAGAGAAGCCTCAAGGGGGCGGCGCTGTGGGAGGAGGTCCAGGACAAGCTGCGCCAGTCCGGCCTGGGCCTGTCCGGTGGTCAGCAGCAGCGCCTCTGCATCGCCCGGGCGATGGCCACCGATCCCGACGTGATCCTGATGGACGAGCCGACCAGCGCCCTCGACCCGATCGCCACCGACCGGATCGAGGAGCTGATCCACGAGATCAAGAAGGACTTCACCGTGATCATCGTCACGCACAACATGCAGCAGGCGGGCCGCGTCAGCGACCGGACGGCCTTCATGCACCTCGGGGTGCTGATCGAGGAGGGTCCGACCGAACAGATCTTCACCAACCCCAAGTTCGAGATGACCGAACGCTACATCAGCGGTCGCTTCGGCTGAGGGCGGGGGCGACGCCAGGCCCGGTGGGGCGTCCGCCACGCCGGTCGCGTCCCCCCGCCGTGTCGGCGCCGTCAGCTCGGGGATAGCGGGAAGACCAGCGGCACCACCAGCAGCGTCGCGACCAGCATCAGCACCACGATCGGCAGGCCGACCTTCAGGAAGTCCGTGAAGCGGTAACGGCCCGAGGTCAGCACCAGCGCGTTGACCGGCGAGGCGACCGGCGTCGCGAACGCGGTCGAGGCGGCGACGGCCACCGCCATCAGCATCGCCTCGGGCGAGACGCCCAGGTCGACGGCCGCAGCGAAGGCGACCGGCGCGATCAGCACCGTCGTGGCGGTGTTGGAGATCACCTGGCTGAAGGCCGAGGTGAGGACGAACAGCGCCGCCATCACCAGCAGCGGACCCGCGGCGCCCAGGGCGCCCACCAGGCCGCCGACCACGGCGTCCAGGCCGCTGCTGACCTCGAGGGCGGTCGCCATCGGCAGGATCGCCGCGATCAGCACCACCGACTCCCAGTTGATCGCCTCGTAGGCGCGCTCCATCGACACCGCGCCGGACACGACCATCGCCACCGCCGCGGCCAGCACCGCGATGGCGTTGGGCAGCAGGCCCGCCGTCATCGTCACCAGCAGCGCCACCAGGATCGCGAGGGCGGCCGGCGCGCGGCGGGTGTCGCGGGTGAAGCGCTCCCACTCGCGTGGCGCGCCCACGACCACCAGGTCGCTACGGGCCGCTGCGACGCGGCGCTGCGCGACCGGGCCGCCGGCCAGCAGCAGGGCGTCGCCCACCTCCAGCTCGCGCGTGCGCAGCGCCTCGCCGTGGAACAGCTGCCCACCCCGCCGCACCGCCAGCACCGTGGCGCGCGTGCGGTCGTGCAGGCGGCTCTCGTCGAGCCGCTTGCCCTCGTAGGCGGAGTCGGGTGGCAGCAGCGTCTCGATCAGCATCAGCGGATCGGGGATCGGCATGCGCGGCGCGTCGTCCAGGATGCTGCCGGTCTCGGACAGGAACCGGTCCAGGTCGTCCGCCTCGGCCAGCAGGTGCAGCACGTCGTGCGCGCGGATCAAGGTGCCCGGCTCGGCCCGGCGGACGTGCGGGCCGTCCGCCCCCGGCGTCTCCACGGCGAGGATCGTCACGCGGAAGCGGCCGCGCAGGTCCGAGGCCGCGACCGTGGATCCGGCCAGCGGGCTGCCGTAGGGCACCTCGGCCTCGTGCAGGCGGGCGTCGACGCCGTAGCGGGCGGCCAGGTCGTCCAGCGTCGGCGCACCGCGCGTCGTGTCGTCGTGGTCGGGCAGCAGGCGGCGCCCGATGGTGGCCATGTAGACCACCCCCACCACCAGCATGGTGAGCCCGACGGGGGTGAAGGCGAAGAAGCCGAACGGGCGCTCGCCCATCGCCCGCAACTGATCGGCGACGACCAGGTTGGGCGGCGTCCCGATCAACGTCAGCATGCCGCCCAGCAGGCTGCCGAACGCCAGCGGCATCAGCAGCCGCGAGGGCGACAGGCCGGCGCCGCGCGCCAGACCGACCACCACCGGGAGCAGCACCGCGACGGTACCGGTGGAGGAGAGGAAGGCCGACAGCAGCGCCGCGATCAGCATCGTGGCGATCAGCAGCCGGGTCGGCTCGCGCCCGGCGATGCGGGCCAGCAGGTCGCCCAGGCGGTCGGCGACGCCGGTTTCGAACAGGCCGGCACCGACGACGAACAGGCCGGCGATCATGAGCGTCAGGGGCTCGGCGAAGCCGGCCAGCGCCTGGCCTGGGGTCAGCACGCCCAGGATCGCGAGGGTGAGCATCGACAGCAACGCGATCAGGTCCAGGCGGAAGCGATCGCTGGCGAACAGCGCGACGGTGACGCCCAGGACGGCGAAGACGAGGATCGCTGGGTTCATCGGGGCTCCTGCCGCCTCAGGCGGGCCGGTCGTCGGTGTCGGCGTCGGTGTCGGGCGTCGGCGGCGCGTCGGGCTCGCGCAGGTCGACGCCGTTGACGCGGTTGGCGGCCTCGACCGGACCGTGCTCCAGGATCGTCTGCAACGCGTCCGCGCCGGCGGCGACCACGAGGTCCAGCAGGTCCGCCTCGTCGTCGCGGAAGCGCGAGAGCACCCAGTTCTCGACCGTCCAGCGGGCGGGCGGCCGGTCGATCCCGACCTTGAGCCGTACGAAGTCGGGACCGACCCGGTCGATGATGTCGCGCACGCCCTTCTGGCCGCCCGCGCCACCGCCGGCGCGGACGCGAAGGCGGCCCAGCGGCAGGTCCAGGTCGTCGTGCACGACGACCATCTCGTCAGGGCGGATGCCGTTGCGGGTGACGACCGCCTGGACGGCGGCGCCGGAGAGGTTCATGAAGGTGCCCGGCTTGAGCACGCGGACCGAGCCGACGCGCGCCTCCTCGCCGTCGCGACCGCTCCGGAAGGACGCGGCGTGCCGGCGGGTCCAGGCGTCAACGACGAGGAACCCGGCGTTGTGCCGGGTTCCTGCGTAGCGGGGACCCGGATTGCCCAGGCCCACGACGAGTCGTACGGGTGCGATGGCCTAGTCCTCGGTCTCGTCCTCGTCCTCGTCCTCGCCGCCGCGGCCGATGACCTCGGGCTCGGCGCCCTCCTCGGCGAGCTCCTCTTCCTCTTCCTCGACCTCGAGGCGCGGTGCGAGCACCGTGATGAGGGTGAGCCCTTCGTCGTCGAGGATCTCGGCGGTCTCGGGAAGCCGCGAGGCCACGTCGCCGATGTGGATGGCGTCGCCGATCTCGAGCTCGCTGATGTCGACGGTGATGTCGTGCGGGATCTGGCTGGGCAGCACGTAGATGCTGACCTCGCGGCGCTGGACGTCGAGCTGGCCGCCCTCCTTCTGGCCCTTGGCGGTGCCCTCGAAGATCACCGGGACGGCGACCTCGAGCTTCTGGCCCTTGGTGATGGCGTAGAAGTCGACGTGCAGCGGAACGCGCCGGCGCTTGTCCATCTGGACCTCGCGCACCAGCACCTGGTGGGTGTCGCCGTCGACGGCGAGGTCGATCAGGCTGGAGGTTCCCTGCTCGCGGAACACCCTGTCGAACGCCTTGGCTTCGATGGCGACCGAGAGGTTCAGCTCCTTGTTGTAGACGACGGCGGGCAGCCGACCCTGGTGGCGGAGGGCCGAGTTCCGGCCGGCCGTGCGCGTGCTGGCTTCGAGCTTCATGCGTGCCTCCCGTGGCGGCCAGCCCGGGACGGCTGGCGCGATGGTGCGTGGTGTCCTCGGCGGGTCCGGCGCGCGGGACGTGGCGCGCGCGGGGGCGCGACGGCGTCGTCGAGCGTTCGCGCGGACGCGCGTAGGACGGCGGGCCCGTGGGCGCGCCGCAACGAACGAGGATACTCGGATTCGCCCGCCGTACGCAAGCGTCGGCGGTGCGCCGGCGCCCGGCTCAGCCGCTGAAGAGCGAGCTGACCGAGGCGTTGTCGTGCACGTTGCGGATCGCCTTGGCCAGCAGGGGGGCGACGGAGAGGATCTCGACCCGGTCGTGCTGGCCGGTGAACGGCATCGTGTCGGTCACGATGATGCGCTCGATGGCGTCGTGCGTCAGGCGCTCGAGCGCCGGGGGCGTGAACACCGGATGGGTGGCCGCGACGGTGACGTGCGGCCGGGCGCCCAGGCGCAGCAGCGCGTCGATGCCGCGGCGCATCGTGCCGGCGGTCGAGATCATGTCGTCGATCATGATCGGCCGCAGTCCGGCCACCTCGCCGATGACGTGGGTCACGTGGATCTCGGTCGGGCTGGTGCGGCGCTTGTAGAGCATCGCCAGCGGCAGGTCCAGGTAGTTGGCCAGCCTGCGGGCTTCGGTGGCCCGCCCCACGTCGGGGGAGACGACGACCCGGTCGGACAGGTCGTCCAGCGCCAGGTGGTCGCCCAGGATGTCGAGCGCCGTGAGGTGGTCGACCGGAACGTCGAAGAACCCCTGGATCTGCCCGGCGTGCAGGTCGATCGTGATCACGCGGTCGACGCCGGCGGTGGTCATCAGGTTGGCGACCAGCTTGGCGGTGATCGGCTCGCGTGCCTGGACCTTCTTGTCCTGGCGGGCGTAGCCGAAGTAGGGCACGACGGCGTTGATGCGCCAGGCCGAGGCGCGCTTGAGCGCGTCGGCGAGCACCAGCACCTCCATCAGGTTGTGGTTCACCGGGGCGCTGGTGGACTGGACGATGTAGCAGTCCGCGCCGCGCACGCTCTCGTCGATCTGGATGCGGGTCTCCCCGTCGGGGAAGGTCGAGACCGAGCCGTGCGACAGCTCCATGCCGAGGTTCTCGGCCACCGCGCGGGCCAGCTCGGGGGTGGCCGTGCCGCTGAAGAGCTTGACGTCCTCGCCGACCCTCACGAGGTCGTGCCTTCGCTGGCGGGCTTCCCGTCGGGACCCGATCGATCGACGGTCGACACGTTCATGGTGCACCTCGCGGGGACTGCTGGGACGCCTGGGCCGACATCGGACCTGCGGAGCATACCCCACGGTCCCCGGGACGAGCGGCCCGGTGTACGGCGTCGCGCCGCCCGGGTTCGGGCGGCGCGACGGTCCAGCGGCCGGCGGATCGGGTCAGCGTGCGTACTGCACGGCGCGCGTCTCGCGCACCACCGTCACCTGGACCTGTCCCGGGTACTCCATGTCCTGCTCGATGCGGTCGGCGATGTCCCGCGCGAGCAGCACGGCGCGGGCGTCGTCGACCTCCTCCGGTTCGACGATGATGCGGATCTCGCGACCGGCCTGGATGGCGTACGACTTCTCGACGCCGGGGAAGCTGGACGCGATGTTCTCGAGGCCCTCGAGGCGCTTGAGGTAGACCTCGAGCGATTCGCGGCGCGCGCCCGGGCGGGCGGCGCTGACCGCGTCCGCGGCGTTGACCAGCACGGGGAAGAGGGTCGAGGCGCGGTCGAGGTCGTGGTGGTTGTTTCAGGCATTGCCGCCGGTCAGCCCAGCCCGA
>CAZJGU010000085.1:0-11646 GCA_964545455.1 uncultured bacterium
CAGGCCGAGGTCGGTCGGAGCGCGCTGCTGGCCTCCGACGAGGCGCGCGCCGCGTCGGCCGCGGGGGACCCCGGCGCGGCCGCGGCGGCGTGGCGCCGCGCTGTCCAGGCCGCGCCGGGGTGGCGGGAGGCCCGCGTGGGCCTGGCGCGCGCCGCGAACGCGAGCGGTGACGCCGCGACCGCCGAGGCGACCTGGAGCGCCCTGCTGGACGACCTGCCCGAGGACGATCCGCTCCGGGCCGAGGCGCGCCAAGGCCTCGCGACGGCGCGTCTGCTGGAACGCTTGGGGCCGGACGCGGCCGCCGCCTACGCGCGCGCGGAGGCGGCCTTCGAGCGGGGCGCGGCCGACGAGGCCGTGGCGGCGCTGGAGCAGGCCGTGCGGGCCGCGCCCGACGCGCCCGAGCCGTGGGCGTTCTTGGGCCGCATCGCGTTCGCGCGCGCCGACTGGCGCACCGCCGCGCAAGCCTACGAGCAGGCCGCCGCCCTGGACCCCGGGGATCCCGACCTGGCCTACTTCGCCCGCGAAGCGCGCGCACTGGCCGGACCGGAGCCGGACGACCCGGCACGGGAGGAGTGAGCGCCGGTGGACCGCGCCGGGGTCCGCGCGGTGGCGTTGCGCGTCGCCGCGCTGGCGCTGCTGCTGCTGCTGGTGCTGGTGGCGGTGCTGTCGACCCGCACGCTGGGTCGGCTGCCCGACGCGACGCTCTACTGGGTCCGTTCGGAGGCCACCGCGTTCACGCTGGCGCCGCGCTCGCGACGGCTGGGAAGCCGGGACCCCGCGTCCTACGCGCGCGCGGCCGTCGCCGCGCTGACGGCCGGACCGACCGCGGAGGAGCGAGCCGCCGGCCTGGCCAGCGCCGTGCCCGAGGGCGTCACGGTCCTGGAGGCCGAGCTCCGTGACGGCACCCTGATCGTGGAGCTGTCGCCGGCGTTCGCCAGCGGTGGCGGCAGCGCTTCGATGCGCGGCCGCCTGGAGCAGGTGCGCTGGACCCTGAGCCAGCCGACCTGGGTCGAGGAGGTCGCTCTGCGCCTCGACGGCCGGCCGCTCACGGTGCTGGGCGGCGAGGGGCTGATGGTCGAGTCGCGCTGGCGCCGGCCTGCCGACGGGCGGCTCCCGACATGGTGAGACGGGCGGCCCGCGCCCTGCTGGGCCTGACGGCGCTCGTGGCGGGGCTGACCCTCGGGGTCGCAGGCGGCGATCCGGCCCGGGCGCACGGGGCCGCTCCGGCGCCGACCGTCCCGCCGGCCGCGGTGGCCGACCGGCTGCCCTCCGACGCCGACCTCGCGCGCGATCCTGCGGGTCGGGCGCGGCTGTTCGACGCGATCGAGGCCCGCCTTCGCGAGGTCTACTTCGACCCCGAGCGGGTCGACTGGCTGGCCTGGAGCGCGCGCTACCGCGACGCGGTCGTCGAAGCCGCCAGCCGTCCCGCCCTGGACGCCGCCCTGCGCCGCGCCTTCCAGGGCCTGGACGACGGTCACTCGCGCTGGCTCGGACGGCCGCACGACCGCGCTGCGCCCGCCCTTCCCGATGCGGACCGACCGGCGCTGGAGCTGGGCGCGTCGGTGCTGCCGCTGGAGGCGAAGGGCCTGTTGATCCTGCGCGCCCATCCGGGGGGCGCCGCCGACCGGGCCGGCCTGCGCCGCGGCGACGTCCTGGTCCGCGCTGGCGATCGCCGGCTGGACGAGCCGGGGCTTGGCTGGGCGATGCAGGACCGGATCGTCGCCGGCTTGCGGGAGGGCGACACCGAGGTGGCGCTCGAGCGTCCGGGCATGGGTCGCATCGAGGTGACGTTGACCCCGACCGCCCTGCCGGCCGGGGCGCGCGAGCGGCCACGCCTGGACCTCGACCCTGCCAGCGGGGTCGCGCGCCTGGAGCTGCCGTCCTTCGGCTCGGGTGCCGCCCAGGCGGTGCACGCCGCGGTACGGGAAGCCCGTGGAACCGGCGCACGCGCGTTGGTCCTCGACCTGCGCGGGAACCCCGGCGGGTCGGTGGTCGAGATGGGCCTGATCGCAGCGCTGCTCGTCGACGGGGCGGTGGCCGAATCGTGGCGGGTCGACGGGCCGGCCTGGCGCCTGGAGATCGAGCGCGAGGCGGACGGCGTCCGCGCCCGGCTGGCGCGCGTCGCCGGACCGCTGGCCGGCAGCGACCTCGCCGCCGGTCGGGTGGCCGACGCCACGCGCTGGGACGGGCCGCTCGCGGTGCTGGTCGATGCCGGCAGCGCCAGCGCGGCCGAGGTGCTGGCGGCGGTATGGGCGCGCACCGCGTCGGTCCCGCTGGTCGGGGTCGCGCCCCCGGGGAACGTCGAGAGCGTCCGGCGGGTGGCCTTCCCGGGGGGCAACGAGGCATGGGTCGCGGTCGGCGACCTGCGCGCGCCGGGCGGGGCGCCGATGGTGCCGTTGACGGTGGTGGTCCAGGCGAGCCTCGACCCGCTCGCGCTGGCGCGCGGCCACGACGCGCCGCTGGCGGAGGCGGTGCGGCTGCTCCTCGACCTGCCGGTCACGCCGGGGCGCTGGTTCTGAGCGGTTGTGCCCCCGCGCGAGCGCGTGGTAGCCTGCCGCGGATTCGACGGGGCGCACGGACCGCCCGATCCCACCCAGGCAGGTACGACGACGTCCCGGCGCCGAACGGCCCGGGACGCGATGCGCAGAAGCGGTGGTGCGCCCGACAGGATTCGAACCTGTGACCTTTCGCTCCGGAGGCGAACGCTCTATCCGGCTGAGCTACGGGCGCGTGAGACCGGGTCAGGAACCTAGCACCGGCATCTGGAGGAAGTCAAGCGTATGAGGCTGAGCCGACGTACCAACACCATCATCCTGTGGATCATCTCGATCGGTCTCCTGGTGGGCATGATCATCACCTTCACGCCCACCCTGGGAGCGTTGACCGGCGGCGGCGGCGCGGGCGATACCAGCTCGCCCGCGCTGACCGTCAACGGCGAGACGATCAGCGAGCTCGATGTCGCTCAGGCGCGACAGTCCTCGCAGCTCTTCACGATCGTGCAGCAGGGTCCCGTCGCCGACGACCTGGAGCGCTTGCTGGTCGACAGCATCGTCCGGCAGGAGGTCGTTCGTCAGGAGGCCGCCCGTCAGCGGGTCGGCAACGGCGAGGTCCGGGACGAGCTCGAGGCGTTCCGCGAGCGCAACGGCGTCGCTGGCTCCCGCAACGACGAGGCCTACCTGCGCCTCATCGGCGGGGCGGGCTACACCGACCAGACCTTCCGCGACTTCCTGCGCTCGCAGCTGCAGATCCAGGCGTGGGAGGCCGAGGTGACCGACGGCGTGGCGGTCGACGACGCCGAGGTCGAGGCGTTCTACCGCGTCAACGTGGACGCCTACCAGACCGATCCGCGCGTCCGTGCGCGTCAGATCGTGGTCGACGACGCCGCGACCGCCGAGGAGCTGCGGGTCCGCGCGGAGGCGGGCGAGGCGTTCGCCGACCTGGCCTCCGAGGCCTCGCTGGAGCGGGCCGACCAGGGCGGCGCCGTCGGGGGCGACGAGCCCCAGCCGGTGGGCCGTCCGGCCTTCCCGAGCGCGGTCGCGACGCAGGTCTTCGCGCTCGACGCGCCGGGGCTGACGCCGGTGGTCGAGAGCGCCGGTCGCTTCTACCTGGTCTCCGTCGAAGAGGTGCTGCCGGCCGAGCCACGTCCGCTGGACGAGGTGCGCGAGCAGGTGGGCGACGACGCCCTGGCCGCCAAGCGCGACGCGGTCCTCGAGGCGCGCGTCGAGGAGCTCGTCGCCAGCGCCGAGGTCGAGGTGGCCGAGGGCTCGGAGCTGAGCCTCGACGATCCGGTGGTCGCCCGCGTGGGCGACGAGGAGATCCGCTCCTCGGACCTGGTCCGCGCCACCTACACCAACCCGCAGATTCAGCAGTCGCTGGCGCCGCAGACGGCCCAGCTGATCGCCGACTTTTTCAAGCCCAGCATCCTCGAGCAGCTGATCGACCGCGAGCTGGCGGTCCAGGGTAGCTCGGAGCTGGACGCGACCTTCTTCGGCGGCGACGCTCTGGTCGCGCAGGGTGCGCTCGACTGGGTCGCGCGCGACGCCGAGGCCGACGACGAGGAGATCCGAGCCTTCTACGAGGCCAACCCCGACCGCTACACGGTGGCCGCCTCCGCCGACGTGCTGCGGGTCGAGTTCGCCTCGGCCGACGAGGCCGACGCCTACCGCGCGGCGCTGCTCGAGGGCGACGACCCGGTCGAGGCCGCCGACGCGGCGGGCGCCGCGAGCGAGGACCTGGGCGTGGTGCGCGAGGGCCAGCTCGAGGCGGCGCTCGACACGGCCCTGTTCGCGACCGACGCGTTCGAAGCGTTGCCGGGCGACGCCCGCGAGGTGTCGGACGTGCTGGTCCTCGAGGTTCCGGCGCCGGCGCCCGACGAGGCCGCCGCGGACGAGGCCGCCAGCGACGACGCCACCACGAGCGACGAACCTGCGGAGGGCGAGGGTGAGGCCAACGACGCCGCCGCCGACGAGGCCTCCAGTGACGAGGCCGCCAGCGACGAGGCCGCCCCGGCCGCCGCCGCCGACGCCGAGGCGACCGAGACCAGCGAGACGTTCGTGGTCCTGGTCGCGACCCGCACGCCCGAGCGCGTCCGTCCGCTCGAGGAGGTCCGCGCCGACGTCGCCGCCACGGTGCTGGCCCAGGAGCGCCAGGAGCTGCAGCATGCCTGGCTGACCGAGCTGCGCGAGGACATCGTGGTCGAGAACCTGCTCACGTCGGCGCTGAACCCGTCGGACGACGGGTCGGGCGAGGCGGGCGGCGACGATGGCGCTGACGCCGAGGGCGCGGACGACGCCGATGCCGATGCCGATGCCGATGCCGATGCCGATGCCGGCGCGGCCGATGGGCAACCGTCGGACGAGAGCGACGACACCGTCGACTGATCCGGTAGCCGACCCGTGACGAGGCGTAGCGACGCCCCGGCCGCCGCGCGGCCGGGGCGTCGCCCTGCGGTAGGCTCGCCGGCATGAAGCGTGCCCTGGTGAGCGTGTCCGACAAGCGAGGCTTGAGCGAGCTGGGCGCCGGCCTGACGGCGGCCGGCGTGCAGATCGTGTCCAGCGGTGGGACCGCCCGCGCCCTGCGCGAGGCCGGCGTGCCGGTCGAGGCGGTCGACGAGGTGACCGGCCACCCCGAGATCCTCGGCGGCCGGGTCAAGACGCTGCACCCCCGCATCCACGGCGGCCTGCTGGCGCGCGACGACGAGGACCACCTGCGCGAGCTGGCCGAGCACGGGATCGAGCCGTTCGAGCTGCTGGTCGTCAACCTCTACCCGTTCCGCGAGGCGGCCGCGCGCGAGGGCGCGGGCGAAGCGGAGGTGATCGAGCAGATCGACATCGGCGGGCCGGCCATGCTGCGTGCCGCCGCGAAGACGCACGAGCGTGTCGCCGTCGTCGTCGACCCCGGCGACTACGGCGAGCTGCTGGCCAGCCTGGAGGCGGGCGGGCCTGACCGGCCGCTTCGCCGCCGCTGGGCACGCAAGGCGTTCGCGCACACCGCCGCCTACGACACGGCGATCGTGCGCTGGCTGGACCGGACGGCGCCGGAGCCGGAGGCGCTGCCGCCCACGTTGCACCTGGCGCTCGAACGGGCCGAGGTGCTGCGCTACGGCGAGAACCCCCACCAGGCCGGCGCGCGCTACCGCGAGATCGGCGTGCACGGCATGTGGGACGAGGCGCTCCAGCACAAGGGGGCGGCGCTGTCGTTCCTGAACCTGTTCGATGCCGAGGCCGCCTGGCGCCTCGCCCACCGCTTCGACGCACCGGCCGCGGTCGTGGTTAAGCACGCCAACCCCTGCGGCGTGGCCCTGGGCGCCGACCCGGCCGAGGCCTACCAGCGTGCCTACGACGCCGATCCGGTCTCCGCCTTCGGAGGGGTGGTGGCGATCAACCGGACCGTCGACGCCGCGACGGCGGAGCGCATCATGGCGTCGGCCAAGGCGGACGTGCTGATCGCGCGCGGCTACGACGACGACGCGCTGGCGCTGCTGAACGCCAAGCGCAAGAACATGCGGGTGCTGGAGGCGCCTCCGCCGCTGCCGCGGGGCCTGGACGCGCGCAGCTTGGACGCCGGGATGCTGGTGCAGACGGCGGACGAAGTGACGCTCGATCGCGCCGCCTGGACGGTGCCGACCCGCCGCGGGCCCAGCGAGGCCGAGTGGCGCGACCTGGCGTTCGCCTGGCAGGTCTGCGCCGCGGTCGGGTCCAACGCGATCGTGTTGGCCAAGGACGCGACCGCGGTCGGCATCGGCGCGGGCCAGCAGAGCCGCGTCGACGCGGCGCGCATCGCGGTCGGCAAGGCGGCGGGGCGGGCGACGGGTGGCGCTTGCGCGTCGGACGCGTTCTTCCCCTTCCGCGACGGCATGGACGCGGCGGCCGACGCGGGCGTCACGGCCGTGATCCAACCGGGCGGGTCGGTGCGCGACGCCGAGATCGTGGCGGCCGCGGACGAGCACGGCATCGCCATGGTCCTCACCGGGGAGCGGCACTTCCGGCACTGACCGTTCCATCCTCGACGCCATGCGAAGCGGGCCGCCTTTCGGGGCGGCCCGCTCACGTGTGCGGTCGGGAGAGGCGGCGACCCTAGAACAGGTCCGCGGCCGGCCGTTCCATGCCGCTCACGTCGACGCCCAGGTCTTCGAGGGAGTCGTAGAGCAGCTGGACGAGGTACAGGCTGTTGTGGACGTAGCCACCGGTGTCCTTGGCCACGTACTGGAAGTTGTAGGCGGCCCGCATCAGACGCGGCGTCCAGGAGCGGTACTGGTTGCCGTAGTTCGCTTCGTCGGCTTGCGCGACGCCGTCGCCGTTGGTGTCGACGAAGAAGTACGGGTAGGCGTGGCTGTCGTAGACGATGGGCGTACCGATGGTGTCGGCAGCGTAGGCGAGCATGGCGTCGTAGAGCATCTCTTCCATCGCCATGATCTCGTAGTACGTGCCCTCGTCGTCGTTGCCGTTGCCGTTGAAGTCGCCGTCCCAGGTGTTGAGGTCGCGGACGTCCTCGATGGTCTCGACGCCTTCGTGGCAGTCGGTGCAGGTCCCGACCAGGTCGACCTGCTGGTTGTGCGGGTCGTGACAGGCCGAGCACTGGGCGACGTCTTCGACGTGCGGCCAGAAGCCGACGTAGGCCTTGTCGGCGTACTCGTAGCCGCCCATGGCTTCGGTGCCGAAGCGCGTGGCCGCGGCGGCGAAGTAGTGGACGTTGACGAAGCCGAGGCCCTCGGCCTGCTCGTCGTCGGCGGCGTCGCCGATCCGGGCGTTCACGCTGGTGGTCGACGCGCGCCCCTGGTGGCAGGTGGCGCACAGGTTGCTGCCGTCGTCGCCGAAGTCGAGCACGGCGCCGCTCGGGAACTCGACCTCGGGCATCGCGATCATCGCGAAGTCGCCGGTGTCGATGTCGATGTGGCAGGTGGCGCACTCCATGCCCTCGGAGAGCGGCTGGTCGATCTGCGTGCCGTGCTGGGCGAAGAAGGGCAGACCCTCGGCGCTGTGGCAGGTGGCGCAGCTGGCCGATACGATGCCGTCCTCGTCCCAGTGGCGCCAGGCGTCCGAGGTGGCGTCGAAGTGACCGGAGTCGTCGCGACGCAGGTTCTCGGTGGCCAGGTGGCCCATGGCGGGGATCGCGCTGACGACGTCGGTGTGGTCGTAGCTGGCCTGGGCCAGGACCTCGGGGTCGTCACCCGGGCGCGGGAGCGCCATGTCGCCGCCCATCGCCGAGGTCAGGTCCATGATGCTGTCGTGCAGCAGCTGGATCGTGTACTTCGGGTTGTGGGCGTAGCCGCCCGGATCCTTCTTGGTCGCCTGGTAGTTGTAGGCGGCGGCGAGAAGGCGCGGGGTCCAGGTGCGGTACTGGTTGCCGTAGTTGGCTTCGTCGGCTTGCGCGACGCCGTCACCGTTGGTGTCGGCGAAGAAGTACGGGTACCCGTCGGCCCAGATCACAGGTGCGCCGACGACGTCGGCAGCGTAGGCCTGGATCGCGTCGTACAGCATGTGCTGCAGGTTGTCGATCTCGGTGGCGATACCGGTGCCGATGTCGCCGTCCCCGTCGTAGTCGACCAGCGAGCCGGCCGCGCGGATCTTGGGCAGGTCCTCGGCGTCGCCGACCTCCCAGTGGCAGGTCGAGCAGGACGCGGCGTCGATCTCGAGCGAGTGCGGGTCGTGGCAGCTCTGGCAGGTCTCGTAGCCCTCGACGTGGTTGTTCACGCCGTCGTAGACCATGCCTTCGTACTCGAAGCCCGCGTGCGCATCGGCGCCGTAGAGGGTGCCGGCCGCGGCGTAGTAGTGGATGTTGATGAAGCCCTGCTCGTCGATGACCTCGTCCCAGCCCGCGCCCGACTCTTCGATGGCGGTCTGGACGGTGTCGCCGGAAGCCCGGCCCTGGTGGCAGGTCATGCAGGTGGCTTCGCGGCCGAGGCCGGTCAGCACGATGCCCGAGGGCATCTCGACCTCGGTCTTGGCGACCGTGGCCTCGTTGTGGCAGGTCTGGCAGCCCAGAACGGCGGCTTCGGCCGGACCGTCGACGCCGGGCGGGGTGCCGTCGGCGCCGAAGTTGTCCAGGGCGCCGAAGCCCGAGTGGCAGGCGGCGCAGCGCTCGGAGACGAGCGGCGGATCGTCCTCCTGCCAGTGCGTGAAGGATCCGGAGGTCAGGTCAGCGTGACCGCTGCCGACCCACTCCTGGAAGAAGGGGATCTCGACGTGGCTGTAGTCCAGCGCTTCGGGTTCGCTTTGCGCGACCACCGAAGCCGTCAGGACCGGCCCGCCCAGACCCGCGTCGGACGCGATCACGGTCACCCATGCCGCGATCAACGCGAGTCCTGCGAGAACGGCGATTCGCCTCATGTTGTCGTTCACCTCCGTGCCGGACCGTCGCGGGGTCCGGGCCGCCTAGAACCTCTCCAACGGCACTTCGTCCATGAGCCTAGCATGAGGAGAAGAGGAGAGTGTGATGAGATCGCGATCCAGGCTACGGTCGGCGTGCTTAGGGTCCAGCGCGTGCGCGGCCTCGTGCGTGGCGCACGCCGAGCCGGCGTCGCGTGCGGACCAGGCGGGTGCGGCGTCGCCACGGCGCAGACGCCTCGCGAAGCCCGTCCAGCACGCCCCTCCTCGGATCGCTGCGACACCACCCCTGGTGCCGGCCCAGCAACGGAGCACAAGATCTGGTACCGAATCGTGAAGAATTCCTTGTCGCTCCGCGTCGGCCTCTGGTAGTCTCCCGGCTAGTCCGCAGCCGTCCGTGGCGCGTCCGTCCGCCCCTCGCCGAGGGTCCGTCGCGACGTCGCGCGGGTCGCTTCGACGCCACCGTCCATCCCGTCCGAGCGCGTTCCGTCCGCCGCGCCGTGACGCCCTCCCCCAGGACGCCCCCGAGGAGATGTGCCCGTGGCCGACACCCCGCCCCACGACGATCCACGACTCGCCGCCTTCGACCCGCACGCGGTCGCGATCGCAAAGCGCCAGTACTTCCAGCCCGGCGACGTGGACCTGTCCGGCATGTTCCGGCGGGTGGCCGACTGGGTCGCGAGTCCCGAGGGCGAGGGTCGCGCGGGTTGGTCGGACGCCTTCTACGACCTCATGGCCGGCAAGCGCTTCTGCCCTGGGGGTCGCGTGCTGGCGGGGGCCGCGACCAACCACGGCAACGTCCTCAACTGCTTCGTCCAGGACGGCAGTCCGGCCGAGCCAGGCAGCAACGCCTGGGTGCTGTCGCTGGCCACCAAGCTGGCGCTGGTCACCAAGGTCGGCGGCGGCAACGGCCTCAACCTCGATCCGATCCTGCCCAAGCGGGCGTTCGACGGGCGGCCCGGCGCGCTCTACCTGACCATTTCCGACGCGCACCCGGACTTCGACAAGGTCCGGGACGGCACCTTCCTCGACCTGGTCCACGGCAGCTACGTCACCAAGGGCTACCGCAGCGCGCACTTCGTCGCACGCGACGCGCTGCCTGCTGGCGTGGACGTGCACGTCGTGGGCGACAGCGTCGAGGAGATCTGGAAGGCGGCGGGCGAGGCCGCGATGCGGCTGCAGGACGGGCGCGACCTGATCCTCGACCTGTCGGACCTGCGTGCCGAGGGCACCCCGGTCGACGGTTCGGGCGGCACCAGCAGCGGCCCGTCGAGCTTCGCGGTCGAGGTGTTCGACAACTTCGCCAGCTGGGCCCGGCTGGGCGGCGCGCCGCACGCCGGGCCGGTCGCGACGCTCCGCTACGTCTTCGCGCCGACGCTGCGGGTGATCCGTCAGGGCGGGACCCGTCGCGGCGCTGGCATGGCCACGCTGTCGATCACCCACCCGGACGTCGACGACTTCGTCACGGCCAAGGACCTCGAGCGTGAACAGGCCGAGGGCGACATCAGCACCTTCAACATCAGCGTGCTGGTCGGCGACGACTTCATGCACGCCGCCCGAACCGAGGGACGGGGCACGCTGCAGGAGATCGCCGAGCACGCCTGGGCGACCGGCGAGCCGGGCCTGATCTTCATCGACCGCATCAACGCCCACAACCCGATGCGCGCCGCCTACGGCGACATCAAGAGCACCAACCCCTGCGGCGAGATCCCGCTCTACCCGGGCGAACCGTGCGACCTGGGCGCGATGAACCTGGCACGCTACGTGGCGCGGCACGGCGAGGGGATGGACGGCTTCGACCGCGAGGCGTTCCGGGCGGACGTGGCGACCACGGTGCGCTTCCTCGACAACGTCCTGGACGTCAACCGATTCGCGCTCGAGGACAACCGCGCCATGAGCATGAAGCTCCGTCGCCTGGGCCTGGGCGTGATGGGTCTGGCCGACGCGCTGATCCTGATGGGCTACGCCTACGACTCCGACGAGGGGCGCGCCGCGGTGCACGCGATGATCAGCGAGCTGCACGACGCCGCCCTGGCCGCCAGCGAACGCCTGGCCGAGGAGCGTGGCGCCTTCCCCGGCATCGCCGATGCCGACCTGGAGCGCCCGCGCCGCAACGTCGCCGTGCTCACCGTCGCGCCGACCGGCACGACCAGCATGCTGATGGGCGTCAGCTCGGGGGTCGAGCCGGTCTTCGCTCCGTTCATCTACCGCAAGATCGGCGACGGCTACCACGCGCTGATCCACCCGCTGTTCCAGGAGCTGCTGAACCAGCACGCGCCGCACCCCGACTTCGCGCGGGACGGCGGCTGGGACTGGGACGCTGTGGTCGAGCGGGTGCAGGAGAACCATGGCTCGGTCCAGGGCCTGGACTTCGTGCCGGACGACGTCAAGGCGGTGCTGATCTGCGCGCACGACATCCGCCCGGCCGATCACGTCAAGATGCAGGGCGTCGTGCAGCGTGCCTTCGACGCCGGCACGCGCGCCGCGAACTCGATCTCGAAGACGATCAACCTGCCCAACCAGGCGAGCGTGGACGACGTCTTCGACGCCTACGCGTTGGCGTTCGACGAGGGCTGCAAGGGCATCACCGTCTACCGCGACGGCAGCCGCCAGTTCCAGGTGCTCTCGACCAAGAAGAGCACGAGCGACGAGGCGAGCGACGCCGACGCCGGCCGCGACGCGCAGGCGCCCGCCCAGCCCGCCGCCGTGGCCGCGCAGGAGGCGCCGGCCCCCGCGCCGGCGGTCGTGCGCACGGTGCCCCGCCCGCCGTCGACGGCCAACGCGCTGGCCGCGCGCGCCGCGCGCGCCGACCTGCTGCCCG
>CAZJGU010000086.1:0-11498 GCA_964545455.1 uncultured bacterium
GAGTACGGCGCCACCATGGGCTTCTTCCCGATCGACGACGAGACGCTGCGCTACCTGCGCCAGACCGGGCGCCTCGAGGACGAGGTCGAGGCGGTCGAGCGCTACGCCAAGGCCAACGGCCTGTTCCACGAGGTCGGCACCCCCGATCCGGAGTTCGCCGACACGCTCACGCTGGACCTCGCGACCGTCCAGCCCAGCCTGGCCGGGCCCAAGCGCCCGCAGGACCGCATCCTGCTGTCCGACATGCAGCCCACCTTCCACCAGGACCTGCGCAAGCCGCACGACCAGCGCGGCTTCGGTCTCTCGGACGAGGACCTGGGCGCCTCGGCCACCTTCGCCTACAAGGGCGAGACCCACGAGATCCGCCACGGCGACGTCGTCATCGCGGCGATCACCTCGTGCACCAACACCAGCAACCCGTCGGTCATGCTGGCCGCCGGCCTGGTCGCGAAGAAGGCGGCTCAGCGCGGCCTGCACGCAAAGCCCTGGGTCAAGACCAGCCTGGCGCCCGGCTCGAAGGTCGTGACCGAGTACCTGACCGAGACCGGCCTGATGCCGGAGCTGGAGAAGGTCGGCTTCTACCTGGTCGGCTACGGCTGCACCACCTGCATCGGCAACTCCGGCCCGCTGCCCGAGCCGATCGCCGAGGCGATCCAGGAGAGCGACGTCGTGGCCGCCAGCGTGCTGTCGGGCAACCGCAACTTCGAGGGCCGCATCAACCCGCACGTCAAGGCCAACTACCTGGCCAGCCCGCCGCTGGTCGTCGCCTACGCGCTGGCCGGCACGGTCGACATCGACCTCGTCAACGATCCGATCGCCGAGGACGCGACCGGCCGACCGGTCTTCCTGAAGGACCTCTGGCCCCGCTACGACGAGATCACCGCCCACCTCGAAGCGGCCATGAACCCGGCCACCTTCCGTCGCATGTACGACGGCATCGAACAGTCCAACGAGCAGTGGAACGAGATCCCCGTCCGTGGGGGCGAGCTGTTCGCCTGGAGCGAGGCCAGCACCTACATCCAGGAGCCGCCGTTCTTCCAGGGCATGAGCCGCGACGTCCGGCCGATCGAGCCGATCGAGCGTGCCCGGGTGCTGGTCAAGGTCGGGGACTCGGTCACGACCGACCACATCAGCCCTGCCGGCGCTATCGCGCCCGACACGCCCGCCGGCCGCTACCTGAAGGACCAGGGCGTCGAGCAGCGCGACTTCAACAGCTACGGCTCGCGCCGCGGCAACGACCGCGTCATGACGCGCGGCACCTTCGCGAACATCCGCCTCAAGAACCAGCTGGCGCCCGGCACAGAGGGCGGCTGGACCACCGACTTCCTGGACGGCGAGGTCAAGTTCATCTACGACGCCGCGCAGGCCTACCAGCAGGCGGACGTGCCCACCATCGTGCTGGCCGGCCACGACTACGGCATGGGCAGCAGCCGCGACTGGGCGGCCAAGGGCACCTACCTGCTGGGCGCCCGCGCGGTGATCGCCGCGAGCTACGAGCGCATCCACCGCTCCAACCTGATCGGCATGGGCGTGCTGCCGCTGCAGTTCCCCGACGGGCAGGACGCCGACGCCCTGGGCCTGGACGGCAGCGAGACCTTCGAGATTCGCATCGACGACGACGTCGCCCCGCGGGCCGCCGTGCCGGTCGTCGCGACCAGGGCGGACGGCTCGACGGTCGCGTTCGAGGCGCTCTGCCGCCTCGACTCGCCGGTCGAGATCGACTACTACCGCAACGGTGGCATCCTGCACACGGTGCTGCGGCGGCTCTTCCAGGAGGCCGCGGCGAGCGCCTGATCCCCGTCGTACGGTCGCAGCGAACTCCCCCGGCGTCGCACGGCGTCGGGGGAGTTCTTCACCGACGCCGCCGTCACCGCTGCCGTAGGATGCCCGCATGCGGGAACTGTTCGGCTTCCTCGTCTTCCTGACCATCGTCTTCTTCGTCGTCGGCGAGACCGTCGGCTGGAACGTCGGGGTGCCGGGCGCCACGCCGGTCGGCCTCTATAAGCGCAGCGGCACGATCACCGCCGAGCGCGCAACCGTCCGCGCGAGCGGGATGGACATCGGCGTCAGCGGGCGCGTCCGCAACGGCGAGGTCGAGGTCGAGATCGTCTACCAGGACACCGGCAGCTTCCAGGCCCAGCGCGCGCCCGAACCGGCCGAGACGATCTTCGAGCGCACCTACCGCCGGGGCGAGCGCATCGCCATCGACGAGCTCTTCGACGAGGGGCGCGGCGACTACCGCGTGACCCTGCGCTTCCTCGACGCGACCGGGCTGTTCACCATCCGATTCCCGTCGAACGTCGATCTCTAGCGCTCCGGCGACCCCGCCGCGCCACCCGCCTGTCATGACCATCACGCGGACCGTCGCGCGCCTGCTGCTCGTCCTCGCCCTCGCCGCCCTGTCGGCCGCCGGGCAGGCCGGCCCGCTGGTGCGCGTGCTGCTCGAGGACGGGCTCGCGGCCACCACCGTCCGGCTCGAGGGAGCGCACGAGGTGCGCACCGTACGCGGCGCCCAGCGGACCGTCGCGTCGCTGACCTGGCCGCTGCGCTACGAGGCGGGCGAGATCCGCTCCGACGGTCGCCTGGTGGGCCCGTGGATCGAGCTGCACCCGGAGGACGGCGTCCTCGACCGCGACGGACGCACCTACCGTGGCGGCCTGCGGGTCGAGGCGATCGACGGTGGCCTGCGGATCGTCAACCTGGTGGACCTCGAGGCCTACCTGCGCGGCGTCGTCCCCTCGGAGATGTCGGCGTCGTGGCCGATGGAGGCGCTCAAGGCCCAGGCGGTCGCGGCGCGCAGCTACACGCTGGCGTCGCTGGACCGGTCGGCCGCCTACGACGTGTGCTCCACGGATGCGTGCCAGGTCTACCGCGGCGTCGCAGCCGAGCACCCACGCAGCGACCAGGCGGTGCGCGAGACCGAAGGGATCGTGATCGCCTGGCAGGGAACGCCGGCGGCGGCGTACTACCACGCCGACTCCGGTGGGGTGCTGGCCTCCTCGGCCGAGGTGTGGGGGCGCGAGCTGCCCTACCTGCCCGCGCGATCGGACGTACCCACCGTCTCGCCGCACCGCGGCTGGACCGCGTCGTTGGAGCCGGGCCGGCTGGCCGCCGCGCTGGCGGCGGAAGGGGTGGACGTCGGGACGCCCAGCGGCTTCGCGATCCGCGCGCGCAGCGCATCGGGACGCGTGGCCGAAGCGTCGTTCGAGGGCAGCAGCGGCCGCGCGGTCGTGGCCGGTCCCGCGCTGACGCGGGTGCTGCGCGGGGTGGGGTTGCGCTCCACCCGGATCGACGTCATCGGACCGCTACGGGTGCGCGGCGACGGATGGGGGCACGGCGTCGGGATGAGCCAGTACGGTGCCCGGGCCCTGGCCGTGCAGGGCTACGACTACGGCCGCATCCTGGCCTACTACTACCCGGGCGTGGGCCTGCAGCGGCGCATCTACCGGGCCGGTCCGTGAGGACCGACGCGCGCACCGCGCCTGCCGGTCAGCCGCGCGCCAGCCGGACCGCCGCCAGCAGGTCGCCGACGTCGCCCGAGCCGGTCTCGAAGTCGGCCTGACAGCTCTTGAGGTAGTTCTCCAGAATCGTGTCGCCGGTGGCGTCGAGAGCGCTGCGGACACCGGCCAGGAGGGTCAGGATGTCGCGGCAGGCCCGCTCTTCCTCGACCATCCGGTGGAGGCCCCGCACCTGCCCCTCGAGCCGCTTGAGGCGGTTGAGGATGCGCTTCTTCTCGGCCGCTTCGAGCGAGAAGGACGCCGCCTCGGGTGCGACCTCGGGGGCGCTCACGCGGCGCCTCGCTGGGATCCGCGTACGGCGCTCGGGTCGAGGATCGGGATGGGACGGATCATCTGCGCCTCCGAGTCGTGGTGGGGACGAGGGGCCGGACCGACCGGCCGTGCGGGCCGACGCCACGACGACGACCGGCCCAACGGAAGATACCCTTGGGGGGTATCGTACCGGCTGGCGGCCGGAGCCGCAAGGGCGGATGGACCCCCGCCCCGCCGCCTGCTAGGCTGACGCCGTGCGACGCGACCCTCCCCGCCGGAGTCCGACCCATGCGCGCCTATAGGGGCATCGCCTACGGCGAGATCGTCCGGCTCCAGGACGGCGTGCGGCTGCCCGACGGGGCGGTCGTGACCGTCACCGTCGGCGAGGCCGAGCTGGTGCGCGCCACCCTGCGCTCGGCCTTGCGCCGCAACGCCCGTCGCCGCAGCCGCGCGCGCCTGCGCCCGGTGCCCGCCGGCGGCGGCGCGTGAGTCGGCTGACCCTCGTCCCGACCCCGATCGGCGCCCTCCACGACGTCACCCTGCACGCCCTCGAGGTCCTCCGCGACGCCGACGTCGTCGCCGCCGAGGACACCCGCCGCAGCGCCACGCTGCTGCAGGCGCACGGCATCGCGACCCCGCTGGTGCGTCTCGACGCGCACACCGTCGCCGCGCGTGGCCCCCGGCTGCTGGCCGACCACGCGCACGTCGCCTACGTCAGCGACGCCGGCACCCCCGGCATCAGCGATCCCGGTGCCGACCTGCTGCGCCTGGCGCTCGACGCCGGTCACGAGGTCGAGGTGCTGCCCGGCGCGACGGCGTTCGTGCCCGCGCTGGTGCTCTCCGGCCTGGAGATCGCACGCTTCGCCTTCGAGGGCTTCCTGCCGCGCAAGGGCTCGGCCCGCGCCCGACGCCTGCGCGCCCTGGCCGAGCGGGACCACCCCAGCGCCCTCTACGAAGCGCCCGCGCGCCTGGCGGCGACGCTGACCGACCTGGCCGAGGCGTGCGGCCCGGACCGCCCGGCCAGCGTCAGCCGCGAGCTCAGCAAGCGTTACGAGGAGACCCGGCGCGGCACGCTCGCGCAGCTGGCCGGTCACTACCGGGCGACTCCCGCCCGCGGCGAGTGCGTGGTCGTCGTCGGCGCCGCCCCGCCGCGCGATGAGCCGGACGGTCCCGACGCCGACGCCCGCGCGGCCGCCCTGGCCGGCGCCGGCGTACGCGGCCGCACCCTGATCGACGCGCTGCGCGCCCTCGGCGTGGCGCGCAACGACGCCTATCGCGCAGCGCTGGCCGTCGATCCTCCGCAGGGCGATGCGCCCCAGGACGACGTCGCCAGCCACGACGACGCGCGCGACGAGGACGGCCCGTCGTAGGCCGGCGGCCGCGCCGCGCGGAAGCGGCCTGCTATCCTCTGGGCCGCCCCGAGCGGGCGGCGACCCCATGAGCGACGTCACCTCGACCCCCAGCGCCCCGGCGGGCGCGACCGACGATCACGGCCCCGATGCGGGGGTCCGCCTGCTGGGGTTGCCGACGGTGGCACGGCTGGCACGCTTCGCGCGTGAGCCGGGTCCCGCGGTGCTGATCACCAGCGAGGACCGGGCCGATCGTTTCGTCGCCGCCGCGCCGTTCGGCGTGCCCGTGCAGCTCGACCCCGACCTCGACGCCTGGCCCGACCGGGCGGACAAGGTCGTCGTCACCGTCGAGCACGCCCTGCGCTCCTTCCCGCGCGATCCGGAGCGGTACCGGCTGACCTTCGCCCCGGGCGCGTCGTTCCCGCGCAGCGAGCTGCTCGAGCGACTGGACGCCTTCGGCTACCCGCGCGACGAGGCGCCCGGCGTGCAGGTGCACGGCGACAGCCTGACCCTGCTGTTGAGCGACGACCCCGAGGGACCGCAGCTGCGCATGGGCTTCTTCGGCGACGAGCTGGACGAGCTGCGCCTGAACGGCCGCGAGGTCGCCCACCACGTGCTGGCGCCGCGCCGGGAGGCGCCCCTCTTCGACGACGACCAGCAGGGCTGGCAGGCGCGCCTGATCGAGGCGCTGCCCGGTTCCGTCTTCCTGGACGTGCCCGAGCTGTACCCCGGCTCGGTCGGCGACGCGGAGAGCGCGGCGCTCTTCGCCCACCTGGCTGGGCGCGCGGTGGTGTCGTTCGGCCGCGATCCGCTGGAGCTTCCGTCGCGCGGTCCGGAGGAGGCGTCGCTGAGCTACTACCGGGCGCGCCTGGACGCCTTCGCCGCCGACGCGGAGACCTGGCTGCGCGACGGCTACGCCGTGACGGTGCTGCTGCGCTTCGAGCGGACCGGCCGCTACCTTCAGGAGCGCGTCCTCGGTCACCTGCAGCCGCGCTGGGCCTCCACCATCGAGCCCCGCCCGGGCGAGCTGAGCCTCGTCCTGGGCGCCCGCGTCGAGGGCGGCGTGCGCGACGACCCCCGGCGCGAGGTGCTGCTCACCGAGGACCTGCTCTACGGGGCGCAGGGGACACGGAAGCTCAAGCGCCTGCCCGGACGCGCCGTCCAGGACGCCAGCCAGCTGACGGTCGGCGACTACCTGATCCACCCCGACCACGGCGTCGCCCTGTTCCAAGGCCTGGAGTCGCGCCAGGTGCTCGGCGTCGCGCGCGACTACCTCAAGCTGCGCTACGCCGGCGAGGGCCGACTGTTCCTGCCGGTCGAGCAGCTGCCGCTGCTACGCCGCCACCCCGGCACCAGCGACGAGCCGCCGCGCCTCTCGACCCTGGGCACCAACGAGTGGTCGCGCGCCAAGGAGAAGGCGCGCGTCAGCGCCCAGGAGCTCGCGGCCGAGCTGATCAAGACCTACGCCAAGCGCCAGGTGAGCGAGGGCACCGCCTTCCCGCCGCAGCCGGACTGGGACCCGCTGGTCGAGAAGAACTTCCCCTTCCGCCTGACGCCCGACCAGGCGACGTCCGTCACCGACGTCCTGAGCGACATGGAGCGGGTCGTCCCGATGGACCGGCTCATCAGCGGCGACGTCGGCTTCGGCAAGACCGAGGTCGCCATCCGCGCCGCCCTGCGCGCCGTCGCGAACGGCTACCAGGTGGCCATGCTGGTGCCCACGACGGTGCTGGCCACGCAGCACTACGACACCTTCGCCGAGCGGGTCGAGGGGCTGCCGGTGAACGTCGCCCTGCTGTCGCGCTTCAGCGGCGAGGCGGCCGCGCGGGCCGCCGTCGAGGGCCTCGCGGACGGCACCGTCGACATCGTCGTCGGGACGCACCGGCTGCTGAACGAGTCGCTCACGTACGAGAACCTGGGCCTGCTGATCGTCGACGAGGAGCACCGCTTCGGGGTCGGTCAGAAGGGGCGGCTCAAGTCGCTGCGCGCCAACCTGGACGTGCTGTCGCTGTCGGCCACGCCGATCCCGCGCACGCTCTACATGAGCCTGGTGGGCCTGCGCGACGTGAGCCAGATCATGACGCCCCCCGAGGGGCGCAAGCCGATCCAGACGGTGTTGCAGCCCTACGACCCGATGACGGTGCGGACCGCGATCCTGCACGAGCTCGAGCGCGGCGGCAAGGTCTACTACATCCACGATCGGATCGGATCGATGTCGATGCGCGCCAGGACGCTCCAGCAACTGGTGCCCGAGGCGCGCATCGGCGTCGCCCACGGCCAGATGGCGGCGGACGAGCTCGAGGCGATCATGCTGGGCTTCGAGGAGGGCGCCTTCGACGTGCTCCTCGCGACCACGATCGTCGAGTCGGGCCTGGACATCAGCGGCGCCAACACGCTGGTCATCGAGCGGGCGGACCGGCTGGGCCTGGCCCAGCTGTACCAGTTGCGCGGCCGGGTCGGACGGCGCGAGACCGAGGCGTGGGCCTACCTGCTCTACCCGGGTCGGCTGACGGAGCAGGCCCAGCGGCGCCTCTACGCCATCGCCGAGCTGAACGACCTGGGCTCGGGCCACCTGCTTGCCGAGAAGGACATGGAGATCCGCGGCGTCGGCAACCTGCTGGGCCCCGAGCAGCACGGCCACGTCAGCGCCGTGTCGCTGGAGGTCTACACCGAGCTGCTGGCCGAGGAGGTCGCCAAGCTCAAGGGGGAGGAGGCCGAGGCGGCCCGCCCGGTGGTGGCGATCGACCTGAACGTCGACGCCCGCTTGTCGGCCTCGTACCTGCCGGACGACGACGAGCGGATCGCCTTCTACGGACGCTTCGCCGAGGCGACCGGCCTGGCCGAGGTCGCCCGCATCGCGCGCGAGCTGCGCGCGGCGCGTGGACCGTTCCCGCCGGAGGTGAGCGCGTTCGTCGAGCTCGTCAAGCTGCGCCTGCTGGCCGAGGGCAAGGGCGTCGCGTCGATCCAGGAGCACATGACCGACGTGCAGGTCTCGTTCCACGCCGCCTTCGACGATCTGGACTACGACCCGCGCAAGCTGCGCGACCTGTCCTACGCCGCCGAGGCGACCCGCTACCCGCCCGGCTTCTCGGTCAAGAAGCGCGGCCTGAAGACCGCGGACCTGCCCCGGGCGCTGCAGCAGCTGCTCTACGTCGTCGGCTGAGGGCTCGGCCCCGACCGCGTCCACCAGCCGAGCTTCGCCGCGACGCAGGAGAGGCCCGCTCCCCACGGGGAACGGGCCTCTCCACGCGTCCGGATCCTCGCGGATCCAGCCGATTCAGCGAAGGATCAGAAGCCGTACGCGACGCCGAGGCGGGCGTCGACGTTGAAGCCGCCGAAGTCGCCGAAGGTGTAGGTCGGACCGGCTTCGAGGAAGACGCTGAGGCCTTCGACGCCCAGTTCGGACAGGCCGTACGAGCCGCCGACGAGCGCCTTGAGGCTGAACGCACCGTCGAAGGTCGCGCCGACGCCGCCGCCGACGTAGACGTCGACCGGCAGCTCCATCTCCATGGTGCCGAGGTCGATGCCGTAGAGGGCGTCGAGACCGACGGAGAAGTCGCCGACGTAAGCGTAGCCGACGTTGACGCGTGCGTCGAGGCCTTCGACCGCGACGTCCTCGACGCCGAAGTGGATGGCCGCACCGGGGTAGCCGGCGCTGGCGGCGACGAAGAAGCCGGACTGAGCGTAGGCGGCGCCACCGAGGACGAGGGCGGCCAGGAGAGCGAGAACGATCTTGCGCATGAATTCCCTCCTACAGGATGCAGAGTCAGGACGCTGCGGTCGCGCCCCGTCTGCGCGTACCGTAGCACGTTCCCTGTGGGCTCTCGTACGGAACTTCTCAAGCGTGGCGTGCAGCGCGAGGGCCGTCAGCCGCGGCTCCGTTCGCGCCAGCGACGTTCCGCGCCGCGTCTACGCGGCGTCGCCTCGTTGCACACCGGAAGCCGACCGTGGCGCGCCTGGTGCGCCGCGATCGCGTCCGCCTCGTCGGCCTGCGGGACACGACTCTCGCTCATGCGCCAGTAGGCCGCGCGCTGCGCCACGCAGCCGCCGCTCCGCAGGTGCTGAGCGATGCGGGTGGGCACGTCGCGCGCCGACTGACCGATGTAGATCGTGCGCTTGTCCGCGTCAGCGATCTCGTACAACCCCGGCATCGGATCGCGACCGCGCGGCGCGGGGAGGCGATCGATGCGACGCCAGCGCGCGGCGATCGGCATCGCGTCAGGCGCCGTAGCCCAGCTCGCGCAGGGCTTCGGGATCCATGCGCCAGTCGCGCCGCACGACCACCTCGAGGTCCAGGAAGATCTTCTGGTCGAGGAAGGTCTCGAGCTGCTTGCGGGCGGTGCGGCCGATCTCGCGGATCATGCGACCGCCGTGGCCGATGACGATCGGGCGGTGCTGCGGCTTCTCGACCCAGATCTCGGCCTGGATCAGCAGCGGCTGGCCGCGCTCCGCCTCGGCGTCGAACCAGCCGGTCACGTTCACCGCGACGGTGTAGGGGAGCTCCTGGTAGAGGTGCGTCATGGCGCTCTCGCGGATCAGCTCGGCCGACCACTGCTCGCGCGACTGGTCGCTGCGGACGTCCTCGGGGAAGTAGAAGGGCGCCTCGGGCAGCAGCGCCAGCAGGTCGTCGCGCAGCTCGTAGACGGCCTTCGGGTCGTCCAGGGCCGAGAGCAGGTAGCGTCGCGCGATCTCCGGGCCGAGATCGGCGTAGAGCTCCATCGCCTCCTCGGGGTACTTGGCCACGTCCAGCTTGTTGCCGATCAGGAAGACCGGCGTGGCCGGATCGATGCCGCGCAGCAGCCGGGCCACGTCCCGATCCTCCGCGCCGGGCGGACGGCGCAGGTCGACGACCCACAGCACCACCTCGACGTCGGCGACGGCGCCGCGAATCTCGCGCGTCATGAAGGCGTCCAGCTCGGTGCGGCCCTTGTGCAGGCCGGGCGTGTCGACGAAGACCAGCTGGCGCCGCTCGGGTACGTCGGTCCAGATGCCGCGCACGCCGCGGCGGGTGGTCTGGGGCTTGGGGCTGATCGGCGCGACCTTGACGCCCAGCAGGGTGTTCAGCAGCGTGGACTTGCCGACGTTCGGCTTGCCCAGGATCGCCACGAAGCCGGAACGCATCGGTTCCGGCGTCGGCACCCCCTGGACGTCGTCGGCGGGGACGCCTCCGACGACGCCGGTCGGCTCGTCGGCGTCCAGCCCGCTCCGGGGCTCGGCGTCGTTCGGATCGGCCTCGTGGGCCTTCGTGCGCTCGTCGTGCAGGTCGTCAGCGAAGTCGGTCATGACTTCCTCCCGTCGCGGCCGCCGAGCACGACGAAGGGCCCCTGGCGGGGCCCCTCGTGGCGGTTGGTTGCGGGGACAGGATTTGAACCTGTGACCTTCGGGTTATGAGCCCGACGAGCTACCAGACTGCTCCACCCCGCGGCGGCGCAAACGTGAGTCTAGCAACGGTGCCGGGACGCAGTCAAGCGCCGGCGCGACGTCATTCAGGTCCGGGCATCGGGCCCGGGTAGGGCTCGCCGGCCAGGCAGGCGGCGGTCTCGAGCTGAAGCGCGTCGATGACCGGCGCCTCGCCGCAGATCGGGCAGGACGGACGCCGGCCCAGCCGCACCCGCTGGACCGTCCAGGTCGCCAGGTCCAGGTGCAGCAGCCCCTCCGGCGCCGGTCCGCCCAGGCCCGCCACCGTCCGGATCGCCTCCAGCGCCATCCAGGCACCGATCACACCTGCGGCCGGGCCCAGGATCCCCGCCTCGGCGCACGAAGGGACCGAGTTCGGCGCTGGCGGTTCGGGGTGGAGGCAGCGGTAGCAGGGGACGTCGTCGCCCACCAGCCGCGCGACCTGCCCCTCCAGGCGCGAGACCGCCCCGAACACCTCGGGCCGGCGTTCCAGCACGCAGGCGTCGCTCACCAGGTAGCGCGTGGCCGGGTTGTCGGTGGCGTCCAGCACCACGTCCGCGCGGCGCACCAGCGCACGCCCGTTGTCGGGGGTGAAGGCGGTGGCGTGCGCCACCACCTCCAGCTCCGGGTCGACGGCGCTCGCCCGCTCGGCCGCAAGCTCGGCCTTGCCGCGACCGACGTCGTCGTCGCGGTAGAGGATCTGACGGTGCAGGTCGGCCCGGGACACGCGGCCGGAATCGACGATCTCCAGCGCGCCGAAGCCCGCCCCGGCAAGGTAGGCGATCGCCGGCGCGCCCAGGCCCCCCGCCCCGACCACCAGCACGCGCGCCTGCGCCAGGGCGGCCTGGCCGGCCGGACCCAGCTCGGGCAGGACCAGCTGGCGGGCGAAGCGCTCGCGGCGTTCCTTCGGCAGTGCGGCGTACAGCACCTTATATCTTTCTCGCGGGGACCCGCGTGGCAGACCGAGCGCGCCTGGGTGCAT
>CAZJGU010000087.1:0-11363 GCA_964545455.1 uncultured bacterium
TTCCGCGTCGGCCATACCGCGCTGACGATGGCCGAGTACTTCCGCGACGAGGCGCGGCAAGACGTGCTGATCCTCATCGACAACGTCTTCCGCTTCGTGCAGGCCGGCTCGGAGGTGTCGGGCCTGATGGGCCGCCTGTCGTCGCGGATGGGCTACCAACCGACGCTGGCGACCGAGCTGGCCGAGCTCGAGGAGCGCATCACCAGCTCCGACACGGCCGCCATCACCTCGGTCCAGGCGGTCTACGTGCCGGCCGACGACTTCACCGACCCGGCCGTGGTGCACACCTTCGGGCACCTGTCCACCTCGGTGGTGCTGTCGCGCGACCGCGCCGCCCAGGGGCTGTACCCGGCGGTCGACCCGCTGCGCTCGACCTCGTCGCTGCTCTCCCCCGGGGTGGTCGGCGCGCGTCACGACGGCATCGCCCGCCAGGTGCGGCGCACCCTGGCGGTCTACGAGGACCTCAAGGACATCATCGCGATGCTGGGCTTCGAGGAGCTCTCCGAGGAGGACCAGCGGGTGGTGAACCGCGCCCGCAAGCTCGATCGCTACCTCACGCAACCGTTCCACGTCACCACCGCCTTCACCGGTCAGGAGGGACGCGCGGTCGACCTCGAGGACGTGCTCGACGACTGCGAGGCGATCCTCGCAGACGAACTCGCGGACGTGCCGGAGGGCGATCTCTACATGATCGGGACGCTGGACGAGGTGCGCGCGTGAGGCTGCTGATCACCGCTCCGACCGGCGTGCTGGTGGACGCCGAGGTGGGCCGGGTCGTGGCCCCGTCCCACGAGGGGTCCACCTGCCTGCTGCCGCGCCACGCGGACGGCACGACGCTGCTGGTGCCCGGCCTGCTCGCCTACCAAGGCGAGGAGGACCGCGAGGTCTTCGTCGCCCTGGACCACGGGGTGCTGGTCAAGGCCGGCGACGTGGTGCGCGTCGCCTGCCAACGCGGCGTCGTCGCGGGCGATCTGGGCGAGGCCGAGACGACCGTGCGCGAGCGCTTCCGCGTCCAGAGCGAGCGCGAGAAGCGCGCCCGCTCGACCCTGCTGCGCCTCGAGGCCGACATCCTGCGTCGGCTGGGCGAGATGCGAGGTGGATCGTGACGACCGAGGAACGACCGCCCGAGGGCGGAGACGATCGGCGCGAGGACGAGCTGGTCGACGCCGTCCGTCGCCAGGAGGCCCGCAAGGCCCGTTCGAGGCGCGAGGGGCGCCACGGTCTGGCGTTCGGGCTGGGGCTGTTCGGCCTGGTGGGCTGGTCGGTCGCGATCCCGACGCTGATCGGCATCGCCTTCGGCGTCTGGCTGGACGGTCGCCTGGGCGGCCCGTACTCGTGGACGCTGATGCTGTTGGTCGTCGGCGTGGCGATCGGCTGCCTCAACGCCTGGTACTGGGTCCGCAAGGAGACGAACCGTGATTGACGTGGCGACCGCCCTCCTGGTCGGCGCCCTGGCGGGCCTGGCGCTCGGCGCGGCGAGCCACGCGGCGCTGTGGTGGACCGTCCGGCGCGCCCCACGTGCGCGACGGCCGGCCCGCCTGCTGGCGGCCAGTTCGTTCAGCCGGATCGTCGCGGTCGCGCTGGGCTTGGCGGCGCTGGCGTGGGCGTCGCCCTGGGCGCTGCCGGGCGGCGTGGCCGGCTTCCTGATCGCGCGGACGATCGCGGTCGCCCGGCTGGGCCCCGACCTACGGGAGCCCGCACGCCGTCCGGTCACGCTGGAGGAGGAGCGACCATGACCCTCTCCCCCGACGACGTCGTCCTGTTCCGCGTCGCCGGCGTCGGCGTCAACGCGACGCTGGTGTTCTCCTGGCTGGTGATGGCGCTGCTGGTGGGCGCGTCGTGGCTCGTGACGCGGCGCCTCCGCGTCGACGACGGAATGGCCCCCGGGCAGAACGTGCTCGAGGCGCTGGTGACGTTCCTGCTCGATCAGATCCGCGACGTCACGCAGCAGGATCCGGTGCCGTACCTGCCGTTCGTCGGCACGCTCTTCCTGTTCATCGTCACCTCCAACGTGCTCAGCGTCGTGCCGGGCTTCGAGCCGCCGACCGGCTCGCTCACCACCACCGCGGCCCTCGCGATCTGCGTGTTCCTGGCGGTCCCCGCCTACGGCATCGCCCGCCTGGGCCTGGTCGCCTACCTGCGCGGCTACCTGCGCCCCAGCCCGTTCATGCTGCCGTTCACGATCATCGGCGAGCTCTCGCGCACGCTGGCGCTGGCCGTCCGCCTGTTCGGGAACGTCATGAGCACCACGGTGATCGTGGCGATCCTGCTGTCGGTCGCACCGCTGTTCTTCCCGGTGATCATGAACGCCTTCGGCCTGCTGATCGGGGTGATCCAGGCCTACATCTTCGCGATCCTGGCGATCGTCTACATCGCCTCGGGGACCGCGCAGCAGACCTCCGCCCGCCCCTCGAACGACGCCCCCGCCCAAGGAGGATCCTCATGAGCGACCTCGGCCTCATCGGCATGGTCTCGATCGTCACCGCCGGCCTCACCATGGCCATCGGTTCGATCGGGCCCGCGTTCGGCGAATCGCGCGCGCTCGCGCAGGCGCTGCAGAGCATCGCGCAGCAGCCGGACGAGACCAACGCCCTCACCCGCACCCTGTTCGTCGGCCTCGCGATGATCGAGTCGACGGCGATCTACTGCTTCGTGGTCGCGCTCATCCTGATCTTCGCGAACCCGTTCTGGACCGCCGTGGGCGGTTAGGCCGCCCGTGACCTTCGACCTGTTCACGTTGGCGGCGCAGATCGTCAACTTCGTGATCCTGCTGGTGCTGCTGCGGATCTTCCTGTACCGGCCGGTGCGGAGGGTCATGCACGAACGCGAACGGCGCATCGCGGAAACGCGCGAGCAGGCCTCGCAGGCCCGCGAGGAGGCGCGCCGCGAGCAGGTCCGCCTGGACGAGGAGCACGAGGCCTGGCAGCGGGAGCGGCGCGAGCGCGAGCGCGAGCTCGAGGAGGAGCTGGCCGAGCGGCGCGAGCGGCGCCTCGAGGACCTCGAGGAGGAGCTCGCGAGCGCGCGCGCCGCGATGGCCGACGCGCTTCGGCGCGACCGCGACGAGACGCTCGCCCGACTGCGCCGCCGCAGCCAGGAGCTGCTCGAGGGCGAGCTCCGCCGCGCCCTCGCCGACCTGGCGGACGCGTCGCTGGAACGCCAGGCGCTGGCGACGTTCGTGGCCCGACTGCGCGACCTCGCTCCCGACGATCGAGCCTCGCTGCGCGAGGCCGCCGCGGACGGACCGGTCGTGGTCGCGAGCAGCTTCGCGCTCGACGACGACGCCGAGGGCGAGCTGGTCGCCGCCGTGCGCGACCTGGTCGGGAACGACGTCGAGGTCGCGCTCGAGCGCGACGCCGACCTCGGCTTCGGGGTGGCGGTCCGCCTCGGCGGGATCCGCGTCGCCTGGACCGCCGACGCCTACGCGGACGCCTTCGCCGACGCGCAGGCCGAGGTGCTGGAACGAGCGGCGGACGACGTGCGCGGCGGGGCGGCTCACGACGCCGCCGCGAACGACGCGGCAGCCGGCGCTGCGGACGACGCAGCGGACGACGCAGCGGACGACGATGACGCCTGACGCGCGCGACGGCCTGACCGCCCCGGACCCGGACGTCACGTCGGTGCTGACCGACGACCTGGACGCGCTGCGTGCGGCCCGTCGGGACCGCGGCTTCCGCGTGCGGATCGACGAGGTCGGCACGGTGCGGACGGTGGGCGCGGGCGTGGCCGACGTGGCGGGCCTGCCGGGCGTCCGGGTGGACGAGGTGGTGCGCTTCGCGAGCGGCGCCAGCGGCGTGGCGAGCGACCTGCGCGAGCACGGCGTGGGGGTGGTGCTGCTCGACGCGCGCCGCGAGGTCGCGCAGGGGGAACGGGTGACCCGCACGCGGCGCGTGCTCGACGTGCCGGTCGGCGAGGCGCTGCTCGGTCGGGTGGTGGACCCGGCGGGCCGGCCGCTGGACCGCGAGGGCGAGATCCGCAGCGACGAACGACGCGGCATCGAGCGGCCCGCCCCGCCGATCCTCGACCGCGCTCCGGTCGAGACGCCGCTCCAGACCGGCATCAAGGTGATCGACGCGCTCTTTCCGATCGGACGCGGACAGCGCGAGCTGATCCTCGGCGACCGGCAGACCGGCAAGACCTCGATCGCGCTGGCGACGGTGCTGGCCCAGCGCGGCCAGGAGGTGCGCTGCGTCTGGTGCAGCATCGGGCAGCGCGGCTCGGCGGTCGCGCGGCTGGTGGCGACGCTGCGCCGCAGCGGTGCGATGGCCTACACCAGCGTCGTCGTCGCGGGCAGCGACGATCCGCCCGGCCTGCGCTGGATCGCGCCGTTCGCCGCCACCAGCGTCGCCGAAGCCTGGATGGACCGCGGCCAGGACGTGCTGCTGGTCTTCGACGACCTCACCCAGCACGCCCGGTCGTACCGCGAGCTGTCGCTGCTGCTGCGCCGCCCGCCGGGGCGCGAGGCGTACCCGGGCGACGTTTTCTACCTGCACGCGCGCCTCCTCGAGCGCGCCACCCAGCTGCGCGACGAGCGGGGCGGCGGCTCCCTCACGGCGCTCCCGCTCATCGAGACGCAGGAGCAGAACGTCTCGGCCTTCATCCCGACCAACCTGATCTCGATCACCGACGGCCAGATCGTCCTGTCGCCCGAGCTGGCGGCGCGCGGCCTGCTGCCGGCCGTGGACGTCGGCCGCTCGGTCTCGCGCGTGGGCGGCAAGGCGCAGCTCCCCGGCTACCGCGCCGTCGCGTCGCCGCTGCGCCTGGCGTACACGCAGTTCGAGGAGCTCGAACGCTTCGCGCGCTTCGGAGCCGACGTCGACGAGGAGACGCGCGCCACGCTGCGTCGCGGCCGGCGGGTCCGCGAGGTGCTCCAGCAAGGGGCGCTCGAGACGATCCCGCCGTGCGAGCAGCTCGCCGTCCTGTTCGCCGCCAGCGAGGGCGAGCTGGACGCCACGCCGTCCGCCGCGGTCGCCGACGTGGAGGCGGCGCTGCGCCGTGCCGTGCGCGATGAACACGACGAGCTCTGTCAGCGCGTCGCGTCCGGCGCTCCGCTGGAGGACGACGACCGCGAGACCCTCCGCCGCCTGGCCCGCCGGGTGGCGAAGGAGACCGGCCAGGACGGCGACGACGCGGGCGCCGCATGAGCCGCAGCGCCCGCATCGGACGCCGCCTGGACGCGGCCACGACGCTCCACACGGTCGTCTCGACGATGAAGACGCTGGCGTCGGTGCGGATCGGCCAGTACCGGCACGCCGTGGCGGCGCTCGAGGATTCGAACCGGACGATCGAGCTGGCCCTGCAGACGCTCCTGCGCCTCAACCCGGAGCTGCTCGAAGCGGAGGGGGAACGGGAGGCCAGCTCCCTCGCCGTGGTGACCTTCGGCTCCGACCGGGGTCTGTGCGGACCGTTCAACGAGCGCGTCGCGCAGCACGCGCACGGACTCCTCGCCGCCCGCACCGTTCCCGATCGGGACGCGACGCTGCTGGCCGTCGGGCGACGGATGGTGCGGCGGATGGAGGGCCGCGGCTGGACGGTCGAGGGGAGCGTGGACCCGCCCGGCAGCCTGGCCGCGGTGGAGGGCGCGATGATGGAGGTCCTGCGCCACGTCGACCGCTGGCGCGAGGAGGGGCGGGCCGAGCGACTGTTCCTGGTCCACGCGCGTCCGACGTCGTGGGCCAGCTACGAACCGTACGCGCTGCAGCTCCTGCCGCTCGACCCGTCGTGGCTGCGGGCCCTGCACGACCGCGACTGGCCGTCGCGGCGCCTCCCCGTCGCCTTCGGGGACACGCGCGAGCTGCTGCGCGGCCTGTTGCGCCAGCTCGTCGCGCACGCGCTGGTGCGAGCGTTCGCCGCGTCGCAGGCCAGCGAGAACGCGGCGCGCCTCGCGGCGATGGAGGCCGCGGAGCGAAACGTCGAGGAGCGCATCGACGCGCTCCGTACCGACTACCAGGCCGCCCGCCAGAGCGCGATCACGGCGGAGCTCCTCGACATCCAGGTCGCCTACCTCGCGGTCGGCGGGGAGGGCGGCGATCGGTCCGGTTGACGGCGCACGGGGCGGCGGCTGTCGTCCACCCCCTTGCGCGCCGACCTGACGATGGCCTACACTCCGGTGTTCCGAAACAGGTCGAGACCTTTTTCGTAACGACGGGCGCGAACGTCGCTCCCGTGATTCTCGTGTGTGCCCGGCACCGCTCCCCAAGGGAACCGGCGGGCAAGTAAAGGTAAGGAACGACATGGCAACCGGAAACGTCAAATGGTTCAGCAACGAAAAGGGCTACGGCTTCATCTCCCCCGATGACGGCGGCAACGACCTCTTCGTTCACTTCAGCGCGATCCAGGGTCAGGGCTACAAGAGCCTCGACGAGGGCGACAAGGTCGAGTTCGACGTCGGCCAGGGCCAGAAGGGCCCCCAGGCCCAGAACGTCTCGATCGTCGAGAAGGCCCCCGGGGGCGGCATGGGCGGTCGCGACCGCTACTGACGCTTCGCTGAACCCGAGCGAGCCCCGGCCCCCGCGGCCGGGGCTCGCTTTCCATTGGCTCTTCGCGCCCCTCCCCGCGTCGCCTCGCGACGCCGCCGGCCCGGCGCACCGGCGTAGGCTCGTCCAGGTCCCACCCGCGCCCCGCCCGGTCCAACGCGACCGTGCACCCCGGACGCCCGGCGAGCCCGGAAGGAATCCTGCATGACCTTCGACGACTTCGGTCTCTCCGCCCGCGTGCGCGCAGGCGTCGACGCGGCCGGCTACACCGTCCCCACCCCCATCCAGCGCAAGGCCCTCCCCGACGCCCTCGGCGGCCGGGACGTCCTGGGCCTGGCGCAGACCGGCACCGGCAAGACCGCCGCCTTCGTCCTGCCCATGCTCGAGCGCCTCGTCGGCGGCCCGCGCGGCCGGACCCGCGCGCTGGTCGTCGCCCCGACGCGCGAGCTGGCCGAGCAGATCCACGGCGAGATCCGCACCCTGGGCGCCAAGACCGGCCTGCGCAGCGTCACCGTCTACGGCGGCGTCGGCAAGCAGCCCCAGATCGACGCGCTTCGGCGCGGCGTCGACATCGTCGTCGCCTGTCCCGGCCGGCTGCTGGACCACCTGGGCTCCGGCATCGGCGACCTGTCCTCGGTCGAGGTGCTGGTCCTGGACGAGGCCGACCACATGTTCGACATGGGCTTCCTGCCCGACGTCCGCCGCATCGTGGGGCAGGTCCCGGCCGACGCCCAGCGGCTGCTGTTCTCGGCCACGATGCCGCGCGAGCTGCGGCACCTGGCCGACGAGGTCCTGAACGACCCGTTCGTGGTCGAGATCGCTCGCACCGCCCCGGCCGACACGGTCGAGCACGCGCTCTACCCGGTCGACGCCGGTCGCAAGACCGACATGCTCAAGCACCTGTTGGACCGGCGCGAGGTCCGCTCGGCCCTGGTGTTCACCCGCACCAAGCACCGCGCCAAGCGCCTGGCCCGGCAGCTGGGCCGGGACGGCTTCGAGGTCGCCGAGCTGCAGGGCAACCTGTCGCAGGCCCGACGCCAGAAGGCGCTCGACGGCTTCCGCGACGGCCGCTTCGACGTGCTGGTCGCGACCGACATCGCCGCTCGCGGCATCGACGTCACGCGCGTCTCGCACGTCATCAACTACGACGTTCCCGACACCGTCGAGGCGTACACCCACCGGATCGGCCGGACCGGCCGGGCCGAGCGCGAGGGCGACGCGATCACCATGATCACGCCCGAGGACGGCAAGCAGGTGCGCGCGATCGAGCAGGCGCTCCGGATGCGCATCCCGCGCGTGGCGATCGACGGCTTCGGCGCCTTCGACGTCGACGCCGCCTACGGGCGCGGTGGCGCCTCGGGCGGACGCTCGAACGGACGCGGATCGTCGGGCGGCCGGTCGAACGATCGTTCGCGCGGGACCCGCGGCTCGAACGCCGGAGCGCCCGACGGGCGCGCGACCGCGCACGCCGGCGGACGCCCCGACGGCCGGTCCGCTCCCGGACCTCGTTCCCCCGCACCGGCCGAGGGCGCGACCCCGCAGCGCAAGCGTCGTCGCCGGCGTCGCGGCGGCCGCTCCGGCGCCAGCGACGGGGGCGGCGACGGCGGTCGCGGCTAGGCCTCGACGATGAGCCGCGCCTTCGTCAAGGACGACGGCGGGGATGGACGGGTCCTCGTGCCCGAGCGTGCCCCGCTGCCCGACGGCACGCCCAACCGGGTGACCCCCAGCGGCCTGCGTGCCCTGCACGCCGAGCATGCCGCGCTCATGCGCGAGCGCGACGCCCTCGCCGCCGACCCCGACGCGGCCGACAGCTCGCGTCGCCTGACGATCGTGCGCGCCTCCCTGGAGGCGCTCGAGGCCCGGCTGGCCAGCGCCCGCCTGGTGACGCCGGGACCGGACGACGGGGTGGTGCGCTTCGGCGCGACGGTCGCCCTCGCGGGCGAGGACGGCGCCCCGCTGCGCATCCGCATCGTGGGCGTCGACGAGGCGGACGCGCTCGAGGGCCGGATCGCCTTCACCGCCCCGTTGGCGCTGGCCCTGCTGGATCGCCGCCGCGGCGACGAGGTCGAGGTCGTTCGGGGATCCGAGCGTCGACGCTGGCGGATCGTGGCCGTCGATCCCGGGGGCGCGAACGGTCCGGACGACGGCGCCGGACCGGGCGACCACCCTCGATCCTGACGAGCGACGATCGCACGACGGCGCGCCCCCGCGCGGCGGCTTCAGCCGCGCATCGAGGCCAGCGCGCTGGACAGGTGCTGCACCCGCTCGGCCGCCAGGCGCAGCAGCAGGTCGCGCAGCGCGACGGCCAGCTCGGGGCGTTCCTCGCCCAACCGCCGCCACGCCGTGCGGTCCATGCGGAACAGCCGTGACGGCACGTCGGCGACGATGTGCGCCGAGCGCGGCGCGTGCGTGACGAAGCCCAGCTCGCCGATCACCTGACCCGGCGCCAGGGTCTCCAGGCGCAGGGTCGTGCCGTCCGGTCGCTCGTGCACGGCGGTCACGCGCCCCTCGGCCAGGATCCAGAAGTCGTCGGCGCCCTCCCCCTGGTGCATCAGGCGCTCGCCGCTCTCGGCCCGGACCTCCTCGAACCAGGGGCGCAGGTCGTCCCACCGTTCGCGCCCACCGGGCAACCCCACCAACACGTCCTCGAACGAGGGGCGCGCCTCGGCCAGCTCCAGTTCCCCCAGGATCCGTTCCTCGCTGCGCTCCAGGGCAGCGTCCAGATCGTCGGCGAACACCACCGGCGCTCCCGAGCGGGTCATCACCGCGCGCACCACCGGGCCCGCGCCGACGACCACCACCTCGGCCCCGACGCGCTGGGCCGCTCGCGCGATCCGCAGGACCGCCAGCCCCCGGTCGCGTCGAAGGTGCGCGCCGCCGCGACGTCCAGCAGGACGCTGCGGGGCGTCGGGTCCTCGGCCAGGCGGGCCTTGACCGCCGCGGTCAGCTTGTCGGCCGTGCCGAAGAAGACGATCCCTTCGAGGTGGTAGACGACGGTCCGCTCGCCGTGGCGGTAGAGCGCCTCGCGTGCGGCCGCCGAGCGGGTGACACGGCTCCTCAGCGTCCGACCGGTGCGCGCCGCGCCGATCACGTCGGCGGAGGCCGAAGCCACGACGAACATCGCGACCGTCAGCGCCAGCCCGACCGCCACGCCCGGCACCAGGCCCAGGATCGCCACGGTCGCGACGATGATCAGCACGACGATCGCGTCCAAGGGACCGTAGCGGCGGAGCCCTTCGAACAGGTACTCGCTCAGGTAGTCGACGCCCAGGTAGACCAGCACCGCGCCCAGGACCGGCCGGGGTAGCGCCTCGATCAGGGGCGTGCCGAACGCCAGGACGGCCAGGACGACCAGCGTCGTCACGGCCGCGTCGCTGCGGCGCCGCACCCCCATCGCGTGCGCCAGGCGCGTCCCGGTCGGCGTGAGCGTGGTGGCCAGGCCTCCGAACACCGCGCCGAGCAGGTTGCCGATGCCGACCTCGCGCAGCTCCCGCCCGGGCAGCATGTCGACGTCGTGCTCGAGCTCCATCGCGTTGGTGTAGAGGACGACCAGCAGCGCCGTGACCAGCGCCACGGTGGCGAGCGTCGGCAGCTGCGCAGCGACGGCGCCCCAGTCCGCCTGCCAGGCGGCCTCGACCGGCGGCAGGCGCCAGAGCGCGCCGTCGACGTCGAACGGCCCGAACAGCCAGCCCCGCGCCGCGAGCTCGTCGAAGCCGACCCCGCGCCACGCCGCGACGCCGTAGAACCCGGCCGTCGCCAGCAGCAGCGACACCGGCACGACCACGGGGTGGCGCAGCATCCGTACGGCCACGAACATCGAGATCCCGATCGCCAGGCCGGGCGCCCAGTGCGCCACGGCGACGCCGCCGAAGGTGCCGCCGTCGACCGCGCCGGCCATCATCCCCACGGCACTGGCCACCAGCAGCCAGCCACTGGCCGCCAGCACGCCGGCCACCACCGGGTGCGGCAGGTAGCGCACCAACCGCGCCGCGCCGGTGAGACCCAGCACCAGCGTCGTCGCGCCGGACGCGAGGCCGGCCACGACCACCAAGGCCAGCGCCGTAGCCCCCTCGGTCCCGGGGGCGGCCAGCGCGAGGGCGTCGCTCACGCCAACCGCGAGAATCGCCGCGACCAGGGTCTGGACGCCCGCCTGGGCGCCGGGCATGCTGGTGCGCAGGGCGACCCAAAGCGTCGCCACCGACGAACCGATCAGCGCCAAGCCCAGCCCGTCGCCCAACGTCGAGGGTCCGGCAGCGACGTAGACCAGCGCCACCAACGACGCGATGCGGACGATCTTCATCGCCCCCGCCACCACCACGCCCAGGGCGGCCAGCATCAGCCGCGCGCCGGGGCGGCGGTCGCGTCGATCGGGAGCGTCCACCCGCGAAGTGTACATGCGCCCGCGCTGGGCCCCACGGCGGCGCGCCCTGCTCGCTTCGGGACGCTCAGCGCCCGAGGATCAGCGCGAACATCAGCGGCGCGACGATCGACGCGTCCGATTCGACGATGAACTTGGGCGTGTCGACCGCCAGCTTGCCCCAGGTGATCTTCTCGTTGGGCACCGCGCCGGAGTAGGAGCCGTAGGAGGTGGTCGAGTCGCTGATCTGGCAGAAGTAGCCCCACACCGGCACGTCCGTGAGACCCAGGTCCTGGTGCAGCATCGGCACGACGCAGATCGGGAAGTCGCCGGCGATGCCGCCGCCGATCTGGAAGAAGCCGACGCTCCGCTCGGCCGAGGTGCGCCGGTACCAATCGGCCAGGTAGGTCATCGCCTCGATCCCGCCGCGCACCACGTGCACGTCGCGCACGTCGCCGTTCAGCACGTGCGCGGCGAACATGTTGCCGGCTTTGTAATTCACAAGCGCGGATTCTTTAAGTTTGTAAAGCCAT
>CAZJGU010000088.1:0-11317 GCA_964545455.1 uncultured bacterium
CGTCATCCCGATCAGCGAGCGGGCCAGCAGGCGCGCGGCGGCGGCCGGGATCACCAGGTAGGCCGCCATCAGCACGATGCCGACCACCTGCGCGCTGACGACGACCGCCACCGCGGCCAGCGCGAACAGCGCGTAGTCCAGCGCCCGCACCGGCACCCCATCGGAGGCCGCCAGCTCGGCGTCGAAGGTGGCGTAGGCCAGCCGGCCCCAGGACAGCGTCAGCGCGGTGGCGACGAAGACGGTGGTGGCGAGGATGACCCACAGGTCGCTCCGACCGACCGCCAGGATCGAGCCGAACAGCAGGTGCCAGACGTCGACGACGTTGCGGTCGGGCGGGATGCGCGACAGGAACAGCACGCCCAGTGCCACCGAGACGGCGAAGAAGACGCCGATGGCGGTGTCGCTGGAGAGCTCGGTCCGGTCGCGGACCCAGGCGATCGCAAGGGCGGCCGCCACCGTGAACGGCAGGGCGATCCAGAGCGGCTGCTCGAGGACGCCGACGCCGGCGGCGCCGTAGGCCACCAGGGCCCCCAACGCGATCCCGCCGAAGGAGGCGTGCGCGAGACCGTCGCCCAGGAACGCGAGGCCGCGCTGGACGACGAACACGCCCAGCAGGCCGGTCATCAGCGCGATCGCCGCGCCCCCCAGGAAGGCGCGCTGCATGAAGGCGTAGTCGAACACCTGCAGCAGATCGCCCATCACGGCACCAGCGCGGCGTGGCCGTGGCCGACGTGGCCGTAGGCGCGCTCGAGGCAGGAGGCGCTGAGCGCCCGCTCGGGCGGACCGAAGCCGATCAGCGTGCGGTTGAGGACGGCGACCTGATCGGCGTGGTGACGCGCGGCGGCGAGGTCGTGGGTGACCATCACGACGGTGGCGTCGGCGTCGCGCTGGTACGCCTCCAGCAGCCGGTTCAGGTCGTGCTCGGCAAGGAAGTCGACGCCGGTGGCCGGCTCGTCGAGGATCACAAGGCGCGGCCGGCGTACCAGCGCGCGGGCCAGGAAGGCGCGCTGCAGCTCGCCACCGGACAGCCGCGCCAGCGGCCGGTCGGTGAGCCGCTGGGCGCCGACGCGAGCGAGCGCCTCGCAGGCGGCGTCGCGCTCGTGCGGTCGAACCCGTGCGGGCCAGGAGCGGCGTAGGCCGGAGACGACCAGTTCCAGCGCGGTTGCCGGGAAGCTGCGGTCGAAGGTCTTGAGCTGGGGGACGTAACCGACCGTGACGGGATCGGAGCCGGGTGCACGTCCGAAGACGCGCACCTGGCCCCGAAGCGGCTCGACCAGGCCGAGCAAGGTCTTGACCAGCGTCGACTTGCCGGCGCCGTTGGGGCCGATGATCGCCAGCAGGCGGCGCTCGGGCAGGCTCAGGCTCACGTCGCGCAGCACCTCGACCTCGCCCAGGCGCACGGTCACGTGCAGCAACTCCACCGCGGTGACCGATGTCATCTCACCCTCCCCTGCCCGCTCGGCGCACTGGCCGTCCGGCGGGCGCGGCGGCGCCGCGAAGGTCACCGCATGCCCGGTTCGCCGGCGAGCGCCTCCGCAATCGCGGCCGCATTGTAGCGCTGCAGCGCCAGGTAGCCCTCGCGGCCGGGCACGCCGCCCAGCGGGTCCAGGATGCCGAGGGTGACACCAGCCTCGTCGGCCAGGACCCGTGCAGGTCGGTCGTCGAGCTGAGTCTCGGTGAAGATCGCGCGGGCACCCACCTCGCGCAGCGTGGTCACGGCGTCTGCCAGGTAGCGAGCGCTGGGCTCGCGACCGGGGAACGGCTCGACCTCGAGCACCAGGTCCAGTCCGTAGCGCTCGGCGAAGTACGGCCAGGCGTCGTGGAACGGCACGAACGGCGCACCCGCGAACGGCGCGAGCGTCGCTGTGAGTTCGGCGTCGAGCGCGTCCAGCTCCGCGAGGTAGGCGTCGCCGGCAGCGCGGACGTCGTCCGCACGCTCGGGCGCGAGCTCGGCGATGCGCTCCGCCAGGTCGGCCACGATGCGGCCCATCCGCACGGGATCGAGCCACACGTGGGCGTTGACGTCGCCATGGTCGTGCTCGTGTTCCTCGGCGTGGTGGTGTTGCTCCTCGTCGTGGTGCTCCTCGTCGTGGTGCTCGTCCTCGTGGCCATGGGGGCCGGTTCGCTCCCACACGAGATCGACCATCTCGACGTCCGTCGCGGGGCCGAGCGCGAGCGTGTAGGTGCCGGGTTCGAGGTGGAAGGCCGTAACGAGGGCCATCGGCTCGCACGCCTCGCCGACCACCATGCTGTCCTCGGAAGCGACGTTGGCGCCACCCTCATCCATGAGCGCCAGGGGCAGCTCGGTACCGAGGAAGAAGCTGACTTCGCCCTCCGCGTCCCAATCGAGGACGACGCTGGCGGTTCCTTCGTCGAGCCCGATCGAGTACCGCGTGTGGTCGTCAGGAATGGCCCCACCGGTCTCGACGAAGATCGGGTCGTCGTCGAAGTGGCCGCAGGCGTGCGCGATCCCTCCATGGTCGCCGTGGTCGTGCTCGCCGTCGTGGTGCTCGCCGTCGTGGTGCTCGCCGTCGTGGTGCTCGCCGTGCGCATGGTCGTGGTCGTGACCGCCTTCCATGAGATCGTCGTCACCGAACACGTCGAGCGCGACGAAGACGGGCGGTGCGTCGGCGCCGAGGGCATCGACCAGTTCGAGCGTCCAGTCGTCGGCGACGCCGTTGACGACGACGAGGTCCGCGTCGCTCAGTCGGACCACGTCGCGGGGCGTCGGATCGAAGGCGTGGGGGCTGGCCCCCGGGGGCAGGAGGACGTCGACGGTACCCAGGTCGCCGATCAGACGTTCGACCGCTTCTCGATACGGCTCGATCGATACGACCACACGGAGCTGCGCCGAAGCGAAACTCGCGATCAGCGAGATGGCCAGCACCAAGACGACACGGAGGGGGGCGCGACGCGACCCGACGGGGGCGTTCGGTCGGACGGGTTGTTGAGAATCCGTTTTCATAACAGGAGGGAGCATAGCCTCCTCGCGCCGACACCGCAAGCCCCCACGCGACCGCGCCCCCGCCATCGTCGGCAGGGGCGCGGTGTTCGCGCGACGGCGCGGCCCTAGGGCCGCCGATCCCGGCTACTTGTTGGGGTTCACGAACAGGGTGGGATCCATCGAGCGCATCGCCTTGGCCGAGAGCCACACCTTCTGCGGCTTGCCGTCGACCCAGATGGTGCGCTTCTGGAGGTTGGGCTTGATCTGGCGCTTGTGGACGCCGACCTGCTTGACGCCCACGCCCCCCCGCCTCTTGGGCGAACCCTTGCGCTTGCTGGTGGTCTGACTACGGGTCTTCTTGCCGGTGACGGCGCACTCGCGCGGCATGTCTTCCTCCTGCTCCCAGGCGCCGGGGGCGCCGTCTCGTTCGAATGTCGTCGCACGCCACGGACCCGAGCGGACCGGACGGGCGTCGCCGCGGCACACGGATTCCGCGTCGCGCGGCACGCGAAGACGAATGATAGCACGCTCCGGGGCGCCGCCGGAAGCCCTGGCGACCGCCGCGCCGGGTACCCTGGCGGCATGACGACCGACCGCGCGGCGTTGGCCGCCCGCATCCACCGCGCCTCGCACCTCACCGGAACGTTCACGCTCCGGAGCGGCGCGGTGAGCCACGAGTACTTCGACAAGTACCTGTTCGAGAGCGACCCGCGCCTGCTCGCCAGCATCGGCGACGCCCTGGCCGAGCTGGTCCCGGCCGACGTGGACGCCCTCGCCGGGCTCGAGACGGGCGGCATCCCGCTGGCCGTGATCCTCGCGCAGCGAACCGGGCTACCGTCGCTGTTCGTGCGCAAGCAGGCCAAGACGTACGGCACCTGCAAGCTGGCCGAGGGGGGCGAGGTCGACGGCCGACGCCTGCTGATCGTGGAGGACGTGGTCACCTCCGGCGGCCAGGCGATCGCCTCGATCGGTGACCTGCGTGACCGGGGCGCGATCGTCGAGCACGCGATCTGCGTCATCGATCGCCAGGCCGGGGGCGCCCGCGCCCTGGCGGAGATCGGCGTGCGGCTGCGGCCCCTCTACACCATGGCGGAGCTGACCGCCGCCTCCGTAGACTGAGCGCATGAGCGACGACACCATCTTCTCCAAGATCCTTCGCGGCGAGGTCCCGGCGGACATCGTCTACCGCGACGAGCTCGTCACCGCCTTCCGCGACATCGCGCAGCGCGCGCCGACCCACGTCCTGATCGTGCCGAACGAGCCGGTGCCCAGCGTCACCGACGTCGAGCCGCGCCACGAGGCGGCCCTGGGGCGCCTGTTCACCGCCGCGCGCCGCATCGCCGAGGCCGAAGGGATCGCCGAGGACGGCTACCGGCTGATCGTCAACTGCGGCGATCACGGCGGCCAGGAGGTCTACCACCTCCACATGCACCTGCTCGGCGGGCGTCCCCTCGGGTTCATGCTCGCCCACGGCGACGACGCCGGCGCGTAGAGCGCGCCGCTAGACTGCCCCCATGGCCCGACGCACCAGCCAACGCGCCGCGATCCTGCGCGCCCTGCACGACGCCGCCGGTCCGTTGACCCCGCAGCAGGTCCACGACACCGCCCGGCGCGAGCAGGCGTCGCTCGGGCTGGCGACCGTCTACCGCAACCTCGCCCGTCTGACCGAGGAGGGCGACGTCGTCCCCGTCCACCTGCCCGACGACGTCACCCGCTACGAGCCGGCGGGGCGCGGCCACCACCACCACTTCATCTGCCGCCGCTGCCAAGGCGTCTTCGAACTCGAGGCGGACTGCCCCGTCTCGATCCTCGAGGGCGTGGTCCTCCCCGGCGGGTTCAAGGTCGAGGACCACGCCCTGACGCTGTACGGCCTGTGCGCCCGCTGCCGCGGCGAGGAGCCGGCACCGTCGTGACTCCCGTCTCGATCGTGCGGGCACGCTCGGGGCCGGGGCGCGTGCGCCCGTCGCTGCTGCTGCTGGTCCTGACCGTGCTGTTGGCCTTGGCGGCGTCCTCCGGACCGGCCTCGGCGCAGGGGCCCGCCCCGACCGAACCGGTCTGGGACGACCCCTCCGCGATCGGCTACGTCGACGGCCGCATCCGCGGCATCGTCGAACGGGCGGACGGCGACGCGACCGCCCTGGTCGAGCTCCCCAGCGGCAGCGTGATCGAGGCCCAGCTGCCCGACCCCGATCCGTTCGGCGGTCAGGAACTGCCCCCGTTCGAGTCCGGCCAGCGCGTCGAGGTCTACTTCTCGCCCGGGCCGGACGGCGTGCGCGACTACGTGGTGGCCGACTGGATCCGACTGCCGGCCCTGGGTGGACTGGTCGGCCTGTTCCTGCTCGTCTCCGTCGTCGTGGCGCGCCTCAAGGGCCTGCGGGCGTTCGTCGCGACCGCCGCCAGCCTGGCGATCGTCGTCGGGTTCATCGTTCCGCGCATCGTCGACGGCGCCAGTCCGGTGGTCGTCTCCTTGATCGGCGTGGGCGGCATCCTGGTGCTGGCGATCTACTTCGTGCACGGCGTCAGCTGGTCCACGACGGCCGCGATGATCGGCACCTTCGTCGCCGCGGTGGTGACGATGGGCCTGGGGATCGTGTTCACCGAGCTGGCCCACCTGACCGGCTACGGCAGCGAGGACGCCGCCATGATCGCCGCCACCGCGCCCGACGTGGCCCTGCGAGGGCTGATGCTGGCCGGCCTGATGATCGGCGCGCTGGGTGCGCTGACCGACATCACCATCGTCCAAGCCGCGGTGGTGCGGGAGTTGGCGCACGCCGACCCGGAGTTCGGCGTCGGCACCCTCTACCGCCGGGGCATGAACGTCGGGCTGGACCACATCGGTTCGCTGGTCAACACGCTGGTGCTGGCCTACACCGGCGCCGCGCTTCCGCTGCTGGTGCTGCTGGGCCAGGGCGAGATCGGCTTCACGCGGGCGCTCAACCTCGAGCTCATCGCTGCCGAGATCGTCCACACCCTGGTCGGCTCGATCGGTCTGATCCTGGCGGTCCCCGTCACCACGCTGATCGCCGCGGCGATGTTCCGAGGCGACCGGCTGCCGATCGCGCCGGGCGAGCTCGACCACGCGCACGGCCACTGAGGTGGGCGCGGCCGAGCTGATCCTGGGGGCCCTGCGCCTGGACCCGGCCGCCTTCGAGACGCTCGTCGGACTCCCGGCCGCAGCCCGCTTCGGGCTGGCCGTGCTGGCCGTCGCCGGCGTCTCGCAAGCGCTGGGCCAGAGCGTGGCGCTGTTCGCCAACCGGGTTCGACCTCGTCGCTTCGTGCTGGCCTCGGCCGTCTCGGCCGGCCTGTTCGTCGCGTCGGTCGTGATCTGGGCGGCCGCCCTCGACCTGTCCGCGGCGCTGCTTGCGGACGCGCGCGCGCCGCTGGACCGCGTCGTGGCCGTGGTCGGGCTGGGTCACGCACCACGCCTGCTGGCCTTCCTCGCCCTGGTCCCCTACTTCGGCACCGGCATCGGCGCCACGCTCACGATCTGGACCTTCCTGGCCACCGCCGTCGGAGCCCGCGCCGTCTTCGGACTGGACCTGGCCAGCGTGCTGGCGGTCCTGGGCGCCGCCTGGTTGGCGACCGAGGTGGCCGGCCGCACGATCGGACGGCCGGTCACGGCGGCGACCCGCCGCCTACGCGCCGGACGGGACGAGCCACCGGCCGCTCGGGAGGACGGCCCACCGTGAGCCTGCCCCTCCCGGACGTCGGCACGCTGCTCTCGGCGGCGTTGGTCGCCTTCGTGCTGGCCGGCCTGCTGGCGCCGTTCGAGACGCTGGGCTGGTGGGCCGGCTGGTTCGGACCCCACGATCCCGAGCTGGCCGAGGGCCGCCCGCCCGAACCGGCCGACCCACCGCCCTCCGCCCGCGGCTACGTGGTGTTCCTGTCGGGGGTCCACAGCGTCAACGGCCGCGCCTTCGCCCCGCGCGAGCGGGCCTTCCTCGCCCGCCTTCGCGACGAGCTGCCCGGCGTGCGCGTGGTCGAGGTGTTCCCCTACTCGGTCACCAACCGGGCGCTGACCGGCCAGCGGATCTTCGCCCGCTTCTGGCGCTTCGCGCTGGCGGGCAAGCTGGGTCGCCGCCGCTTGGCGGGCGTGGCCAGCCTGCTCATCAACCTGCGCAACGCCTGGCAGGTCGCCGTCTCGGCCGATCGGCGCTACGGCCCGATGTACGACGAAGGGTCGGCCCAGCTGATCGAGCGCGCGTTGCGTGCCGAGGGTTGGGACCCGGAGCCCCGCCCGCCGGTGCTGCTGGTCGGCTACAGCGGCGGCGGCCAGATCGCGCTGGGCGCGGCGGCTCCGCTGTCCCGCCGCCTGGGGCGCACGATCGACGTCGTGTCGCTCGGCGGGGTGATGGCCAGCCCCCGCAGCCTCGACGGCCTGGGGCGGGTGGTGCACCTGCGCGGCCGCAACGATCACGTGGCCCGGATCGGCGCGGCGTTCTTCCCCGGCCGCTGGTCGTTCGTCCGTTGGTCCTCCTGGAACCGGGCGCGGGCGCAGGGCCGGATCGAGGTGGTCGACCTGGGCGAGATGGACCACACCGGCCGCGACGGCTACCTCGACGACGACGGCGTCGCGGAGGACGGCCACAGCTACCTCGACGTCACCGTGAGCGCGATCGCTCGCACCGTCACGCGATCGCTCGCTCAGCCCTCGTAGACGCCCCACACCTCGCGCAGCACGCCGCAGGTCTCGCCCAGGGTCGCGCGGGCCCGCAGCGCCTCGCGGATCGGTCCGAACAGCGCTCCGTCCCCCTGGGCCGCGGCCCGCACGCGGGCGAGGGCGTCGGATGCGGCGACGCCGTCGCGCCGCTCGCGGAAGCGCCGCAGCTCCTCGTGCCGGCGCTCCTCGAGGCCTTCGGGGGTGGCCTGCGTCTCGGGCTCGACCTCCTCGTCCTCGACGAAGGCGTTGACCCCGATGACGCGGCGACGGCCCGACTCGACCTCCTGCTGGTGACGGAAGGCGGACGCTTCGATGCGCTCGTGCACGAAGCCGGCCTCGAGCGCCGCGACGGCGCCGCCGAGCTCGTCGATACGGTCGAGCAGGCGGACCACCTGCCCCTCGAGCGCGTCGCACAGGTGCTCGAGGTAGAAGCTGCCGGCCAGCGGATCGATCACGTCCGCCACACCGGTCTCGTAGGCCAGCACCTGCTGGGTGCGCAGGGCCACCCGGGCGCTCTCCTCGGTGGGCAGGGCGATCGCCTCGTCGGCGGCGTTGGTGTGCAGGCTCTGCGTCCCGCCCAGCACCGCCGCCAGCGCCTGGTAGGCGGTGCGCACGACGTTGACGCCCGGCTGCTGCGCGGTCAGCGTCGACCCGCCGGTCTGGGTGTGGAACCGCAGCGCCCGGCTGCGCGGATCGTGGGCGCCGAAGCGTTCGCGCATCCGGCGTTCCCACAGCCGCCGGGCGACGCGGAACTTCGCGATCTCCTCGAAGAAGTCGCCGTGGCAGGCGAAGAAGAAGCTCAACCGCGGGGCGAAGGCGTCGACCTCCAGGCCGGCCCGGATCGCGGCGTCCACGTACGCCTCGGCGTTGGCGAGGGTGAACGCCAGCTCCTCCGCCGCGGTCGCGCCCGCCTCGCGGATGTGGTAGCCGCTGACGCTGATCGGGTTGAACGACGGCAGCTCGCGCGAGGCGTGCGCGAACAGGTCGGTGATCATGCGCATCGACGGCGCGACCGGCCAGATCTGGGTGCCGCGCGCCGCGTACTCCTTGAGGATGTCGTTCTGCACCGTGCCACGCAGGCGCGTCGGGTCGGCGCCCTGCTCTTCGGCCAGCAGGGCGTAGAGCGCCAGCAGCATGGCGGCCGGTGCGTTGATCGTCATCGAGGTCGTCACCTCGGCCAGCGGGATCCCGTCGAACAGGCGGCGCACGTCGTCGATCGTGGCGATCGAGACGCCGACGCGACCCACCTCGCCCAGCGCGGCCGGATCGTCCGGGTCCATCCCCAGCTGGGTCGGTAGGTCGAAGGCGACCGACAGTCCGCTCACGCCCTGGGAGAGCAGGTAGCGGTAGCGCGCGTTGGAGGCATCGGCCGAGGCGAAGCCGGCGTACTGCCGCATCGTCCACAGCCGGGTCGTGTACATGCCCGGGTGGATGCCGCGGGTGAAGGGCGGCTCGCCCGGGCGGCCCACCCGCTCGCTCAAACCCTCGGGCGGACCGTCGTAGAGGGACCGCCGCGGGGTCGCGCCCGGCGCAGTCGTCCGGTCGTCGTCGCGCGCTTCGGACATGGGCCGATGATAGCCGCCCGCCCGACCCGAGCGCTTCCGGGCGAGCGGTACGCTCGGGCGGGAGGTACCACATCGCATGAAGTACCGCAGACTCGGATCGACCGGCTTGAAGGTCTCGCAGATCAGCCTGGGCGCCTGGACCACCTACGGCGGCAGCGTCCAGGACCGCGCGCTCATCACCCGCATCGTCGAACGCGCGCTCGAGGGCGGCGTCAACTTCTTCGACAACGCCGACATCTACGCCCGCGGCGAGGGCGAGCGCTACATGACCGGCGTGCTGCACGACATCGGCGTCGAGCGCCACCAGCTGGTCCTCTCCAGCAAGGTGTTCTGGCCGATGTCGGACGACGTCAACGATCGTGGCCTGTCGCGCAAGCACGTGCTGGAATCGATCGACCGGACGCTGGAGCGGATGGAGGAGGACTACCTCGACCTCTACTTCGCGCACCGCTACGACCCCGATACGCCCATGGAGGAGATCGTCGAAGCGTTCAGCGACGTGGTCAAGAGCGGCCGGGCGCACTACTGGGGCACCAGCGAGTGGAGCGCCGCCCAGATCGCCGAGGCGCACACCTTCGCCAAGGCCAACGGCCTGGTCGCGCCCGTGGTCGAGCAACCGCAGTACTCGATGCTCTACCGGGAACGGGTCGAGGAACGGATCCTGCCCGTGACGCACCCCAAGGGGATCGGCCTGGTCGTGTGGAGCCCGCTGGCGATGGGGATGCTGACCGGCAAGTACGACGAGGGCGTGCCGGAGGGCAGCCGCTTCGCCGACCACGACGGCTTCGGCGAGCGCTTCCTGACCGACGCCAACCGGCGCATCGTGCTGGGGCTCAAGGCGGTCGCCGACGACCTCGGCGTGACGCGCGCCCAGCTGGCCCTGGCCTGGACGCTGCGCCAGCCCGGCGTGTCGTCCGTCATCACCGGCGCGACCAAGGTCCAGCAGATCGAGGACAACCTCGGCGCGGCCGAGCTGGAGCTGGACGAGGCCACCATCGATCGCATCGACGCCATCCTGGCCAGCGAGGGCTGAGGCTGACGCGGCGCCGGCCGCGCAGCGCCCTGGACCCGATCACGTTCGACGGCGCCCCCGAAGCCGGGGGCGCCGCTTCGTCGGGTGCCCGGCTCAGGAGGCGGCTTGGGGATCGTCGACGAAGCGCGGGCGCACGCGCCGCAGCCGCTCGACCTGGAGCGGATCGACGCCGGCGGCTTCGAAGACGCGCTCGAACGCCTCGCCGCGCGCGCGAGCGGCGGGATGGCGTCCGTACAGCCGCGGCGGCACCACCGGCACGTGGCGGTAGGCGTCGGCGGCGTGGGCCAGCGCGACGGCCAGCCCGAAGCGATCGAGGTCGGTCCGGACGCGTTCGTAGACGCGAGCCCGCGCGCGGGCGGCGCGCGGATCGCCACCGACGTCGTCGCTCATGCGCGCCAGGTCGCGAAGGACCTCGACGCGGAAGGCGTCGAGCCCCGCCCGCACCGTCGCGGTCGGTCGCCGAGGTGTCAGGGTGGTCCGCATCGCGCCCTCCGTTCCACAGCCCGAAGACGGAGCCGTGGCTCATCAAAGCAGGCCCGCGCGGGCCGCGCAAGGGACGAAGGTCCGCCACGACCGCCGGGTGTAGGCTCGAGCCATGCGCCTGGTCTCCCCCGCCGACGTGCGCGCCGCCGACGCTCGGGCGGCCGAGCTGGGCGTGCCCACGACCCGGCTGATGGAGGCCGCCGGCGCCGCCGTCGCCGACGCGGTCCGCGCTTCCTGGCCCGACGTCCGTCGGCCGCTGCTGCTGTGCGGGCCGGGCGACAACGGCGGCGACGGCTACGTCGCGGCTCGCCTGCTGGCCGACGCCGGCTTGGAGCCGCGCGTGCTGGCGCTGGATCCCGAGGCCTCCAAGAGCGAGGCCGCCGAGGCGGCCCGGCACGCCTGGGCGGCGCGCGCCACGATCGAACGCCTGGACGTCGCCGCCCTGCACGCCGCACTGGACCGGGCCGACCTGGTGGTCGACGGGCTGTTCGGCAGCGGCCTGGATCGGGCCCTTCACGGTGGCGCGGCGCGCGTGGTCCGCCGCCTCGGCCGCTGGAACGGGCCGGTGCTGGCGATCGACGTGCCCAGCGGCATCGACGCCGGTCGGGCCGTTCCCCCCGGCGACCACGTCC
>CAZJGU010000089.1:0-11162 GCA_964545455.1 uncultured bacterium
ACGGCGTCGTGACGCACGCCGACGTGGCCGCCGCGACCGCCGCCGCGCCGACCGATGCCGCCGCGCCGACCGCGGCTGCCGCGCCGGCCGCCCCCGCGCCGGTGGCTGCTGCCGCCGCGCCGGTCGCCGTCGCGGCCCAGGCCCCGGGCGCACGGCTCACGCCGCGGGCCCGTCGCCTAGCGGCCGAGCACGGCCTGGACCCGGCAGCGCTGCACGGCACCGGTCCGAACGGAGCGGTCACCGGCGACGACGTCCAGCGCGCCGCCGCGGGGCAGGCGACCGCACCGGCGCCGTTCACCGAGTCCGCCGCGCCGGCGCCGACCGAGCCCGCCGAGGCCCCCCGGGCCCCGCGCGCGGCGGCCTCCGACGAGCGCTACGCCGCCATGCGCCGCGCCATCGCCGCCGCGATGGCCAAGTCCAAGCGCGAGATCCCGCACTACTACCTGCACCAGCCGATCGACCTCGAGCCGGCCCTGCGCTGGCTGGAGGACCGCAACCTCGAACGCCCCCTCCCGGAACGCGTCCTGCCGGCCATCCTTCTACTGCGGGCCAGCGTGCTGGCGCTTCAGGACGTTCCCGCCCTCAACGGCTTCTGGCGTGACGACCGCTTCGAGCCGGCCGAGCGGATCCACCTGGGGCTGGGGATCTCGCTGCGGCAGGGTGGCCTGATCGCCCCCGCGATCCTGGACGCGCAGGACAAGGACCTGACCGGCCTGATGGCGGCCGTCCGCGACCTGGTCGCGCGGACCCGCACGCTGCAGCTGCGCAGCTCCGAGATGAGCGAGGCCACCGTCACCGTCACCGCGCTGGGCGACCAGGGGGTCGAGAGCGTCTACGGCGTCATCTACCCACCCCAGGTCGCACTGGTCGGCTTCGGCAGGATCGTCGAACGGCCGTGGGCCCGGGACGGCATGCTGGCCGTCCGGCGGGTCGTCCAGGCCACCCTGGCCGCCGACCACCGCGCCAGCGACGGGCACACCGGCGGCCTCTTCCTGGCCGCCCTCGACCGGCACCTTCAGCACCCCGAGGAGCTCTGACCCTGATGACCGACCGCGAGATCCGTGACGCGATCCATGCCAGCCTGCACGGCGTCGCCCCCGAGATCGACCTCGACGAGATCGATCCGGCCGCGCCGATCGGACCGCAGATGGACGTCGACTCGATCGACTTCCTGAACGTGCTCATGTCGATCCACGAGCGCACCGGGGTCGACATCCCCGAACGCGACTACCCCAAGGTGCAGACGATCGACGACACGGTGCGCTACGTCGCCGCACGGGTCCCGGCGGAGTCCGCGTGAGCGCGCGCGCCCACGTGTCCCGTCCGGCCCGTCCGGTCAGCGTCCGGCTACTGATCGCGCTGATGGCGTTCCAAGCCGTCAGCGCGCTGGGAGGGGGCGCGGCCATGCTGGTCGCGCCCCGCGGCGGCGTCCTGCCGATCGAGCTGCTGGCCGGCTCGTCGTTCGAGACCTTCTTGATCCCGGGCCTGCTGCTGTTCGGGGTGCTGGGCGTCCTGCCGGCGATCGCGACGTGGGCGCTGCTCGCGCGGCCCCGCTGGGCCGCGATGGCTCCGCTCGAGCGGACGTTCGGCGCCCACTGGTCGTGGCCCCTCGCCGGCGCGCTCGGGATCGCGCTGGTGGTCTTCATCGTCGTCGAGGTGGCCATGATCGAGGGGCACTGGCTGCAGGCCCTCTACGGTGCGGTCGGCCTGGCCCTGGTGGCGTCGACGCTCTGGCCCGCGACGCGGAGCCACTACCGGCGCTGAGGCGGGGCCTCTCCGTTCCCGTCGCCCATCCCCCCGTCCCCGTCCAGCCAGCGCAGGATCAACCGGGCGGCGGCCAGCGGGGTGAGCGCCACCCCGTCGGCGCGGCCCGCCTCGTCCGGCAGGTCGGGGTAGAGGCCGCGGTAGGGGTCCTCGTCCCAGGCGGCTCGCCATTCGTGGACCTCCAGGTCGTGGCGTGGCCTGCGGGCCAGTTCGGCGCGCCGCTCCTCGCCCCGTGCGATCCAGACGCTGGGCACGCCCGCCGCCCGGGCGGCCGCGACGTCGGTGCTGAGCGTGTCGCCGACGTGCGCCGCGACCGGGCCCAGGCCCGCGAACACCGCCGGATCCGGCTTGGCGGTGCCCAGCACGTCCGGGCCCAGCACCGCCTCGAACCGATCCAGCACGCCCAGCGCGTCCAGGACCGGCGCCTGCAGGGTCGAGAAGTTGTTCGTCACCGCCACCAGCCGGACGCCCGCGTCCGCCAGCAGGGCCAAGCCCTCCCCGGCCTCGGGGAAGAGGTGGATCCCCTCGCGGGCGTCGCAGCACGCCGTGACGAGGGGACCGACGGGGGGCAGCGGATCGGTGACCCCCAGCCGTTCGGCGGCGCGAGCGTAGACGTGGTCCCAGTCGTAGCCGCGGACCCACTCGCCGGCGCGCTGCAGCTCGCCCCAGACGCGGCGGACCTCGTCGGCCATGCGCCGGTCCGCCTCCTCCGGCGGCAGCGCCCGCAGGGCCGGGGCCGAGCGGACGGCCTTCCGGAGTCGCGGCACGACGCAGTCGCGGAACGGGTTCTGGATCAGGACGCCGTCGAGGTCGAAGCTGACGAGGGGGCGGGGCACGGCCGAAGGGTACCCGGACCGTGCCCCACCGTCGGTCAGAAGCAGGTCAGGCGGCCGAACAGCTCGGCCACCCGCGGCGCGCCGGGCACGACCAGGAGCGGCGTCCCCGGGGCGCTCGGCAGCGACACCACCACCGTGTTCCAGACGTCGCTTCCCTCGTCCGGCAGCAGCTTCAGGCCGATGTCGTCGGTGGCGACGTCGTCGGTCACGAACAGACCGTCCCCCACGTCGAGGAAGTTCCAGTCGGCGCTACCGAGGCTGCCGTCGCTGCGTACGAAGCGGAAGGCCGCGATGCCGTTCGCGTCGCTCGGGATCGTCAGGTCCGGCAGCGACAGGAAGATCACCGGCGCCCCGTCCTCGCTGACGCCGCACGCGAAGCCCAGGCTGTGCGCGCCGTCCTGGTAGCTGAACAGCTCCTCGCTGGCGTCGATCTCCCACGTTCCGGACGCGCTCGCGGCGGGCGCAGCGGGTTGCGCCGGTGTCGGGGGCGGCGACGCCTGCGACGATCCGGCGCCGCTGCGACTGGGGCGCGAGGGGCGCGGCGACGCCTCCGGCACGGGAGTGGCCGCCGTCGCGTCCGCGTCGGGAAGGCGGAAGGCGCCTGCGACGTTGGCCTCGTAGGTGACGCCCTGCAGGTCATGGCGGGCCTGCTCGTCGACGAAGACGCCGTAGCTGCCGTTGCCGGCGACGCTGGTGTCGACGACCACGAGGGTCGCGGCGTCCCTGGCCTCGAGCCCGTTGATGGCGGAGGCTTCGATGCGGCTGCCGCGCACCTCGGCGCGGGCGTCGCCCAGCAGGTTCACGCCCGACTCGCCCGCCCCTCGGATCGTCGACGCTTCGACGATCAGCGTCCGCGCCTCCTCGGCGTGCACGGCCGAGAGCTCGCTGCCGTCGACCGTGACGCGGCGAAGCGTCGTCGTTCCGGTGCCGTTGCCTGCGACGCCGAAGCCGCGGCTGTCCAGGACCTCGCTGCGTTCCAGCGTGACGGTCGAGTCCAGCAGCGCCCAGACGGCGTTGGCGTTGCCGCGCAGGGTGACGTTGCGCAGCACCGCGCGGCCGCCGTCGGCGACGACGCCGTAGTTGGCGTGGTCCTCGATCGCAAGGTTCTCGAGCGTCAGGGAGCCGGTGCCGGCCACGTACGTCGCCTCGCTGCCGTTGCCGACGACCCGTCCGCCCGACACCAGCGCCGACGCGTCGTCGAAGACGGCGATGCCGGCCAGCTCGTTGTCGATCAGAGCCACGTCGCGCAGTTCGGCGTAGGGCTGCTCGTCGAACCCCTCGAGCTGGATCCCGTTGCGGTTGCGGCTCAGGGTGACGTCGCGCAGGTTGGCGACGCCGCCCTCGACGTACACCCCGGCATCCGGGAAGCCGTCGACCGACAGGTCGGTGCCCGACAGCGTGCCCGAGACCAACGTGACCCCCGAGACGGCGATCTCGCCGTGGTCGGCGCGGTTCACGATCGCCAGGTCGCGCAGGATCAGCTCCCCGCCGAAGGAGCTGATCGCCTCGCCGAAGGCGCCGACGGCGCCCAGCGCGGGTCCGTCCACGAGGATCGTCAGCCCTTGGATGGCGAGGTTGGTGTCCTCGGCCGAGATGCCCGACATGGCGATCCTGGGCATTCGCAGCGTGGTCGCGTCCACCCCCGCGCCGATCAGGCGCAGGTCGCCGGCCGGCACCACGTCGCTGCCCAGCGTGAAGGTGCCGGCGGGCAGGCGCACGTCGCCGCCTGCCGTCAGGGCGGCGGCCAGCGACGCCTCGTCGAACGCCGCGGCGCCGTCGTCCTGCGGCGTGTCCGCGAATGGATCGGCGCTCGCGGGTGGATCCGCGAAGGGGTCCTCGGCCGCGGGCGGATCGGCGAAGGGATCGGCCGCCGTAGCGGGGCTCGCTGCGTCGAAGAAGGCGGCATCGATGCAACCAAGCGAGGTCATGACGTTCCGGAAGCCCGCGCCGCGCGCGGCGGTCACGATCGTGTAGGCCCGGCCGCCGGCGAGCGCCTGCAGGACCAGCCCCGGGGACGTCGCCGCGGTGGCGGCCTCCAGGTCGCCGATGAACGAGGCCACGACGGTCGCGGTGACCGGGTAGAGCCCTGCGTCGCGGGTCACGTCCAGCAGGTAGTAGCCGTCCTCGCCGCCGCTGGCGTCGACCCGTTCGCCGTCCAGCAGGAACGCTTCGACGGCGGTCCGGTCGGGCGGTCCGGCGTCGACGATCACGCCGGCGAAGAGGTCGCCCTCGTCGCTGCAGGCGAAGAACAGCTCGCCGTTCTCCCCCGTCCGGGGCAGGCCGGTGGTCGGATCGGCCGTGCTGACGTAGGTGAACCCGTCCTGGTCCTGCAGGAGCGTCCAGGGCGAGCCGGACTGCGCCAGGGCCACGCTCGCGAGGGCGAGCACCATCGTGGCCAGCGCGACCCGCGGGGCACGGATGCGGTGCGGACGGGGGCGGGAAGGGCGAGGGGACGTAGGGCGAGGACCGGCGTCGTGCATCGGGGCCTCCTCCAGGCAAAGGCGCCCCCGGGGAGGCGCGTCGGCCGAGCATACGGTGTCGGGGGCGCGCGGCAGGGGACATCGGTCGTACCGCGGGCGTCCCGCGAGGCCCGGCGGGGCGCGTACCCTGGCGTCATGCGCACACGAACCATCGGAAGCCTCGAGGTCTCGGTCGTGGGGCTCGGCTGCAACAACTTCGGTCGTCGCCTGGACCTCCCCCGCACCAAGGACGTCGTCGACGCCGCCCTCGACGAGGGGGTCACGCTGTTCGACACTGCCGACATCTACGGCGGGAGCGACAGCGAGGTGTTCCTCGGCCGGGTCCTCCGGGGTCGCCGCGAGCGCGTGGTGCTGGCGACCAAGTTCGGGGCCCCGCTGGCCGGCAACGAGCTGGCCGGCGCGCGCCCGGAGACGGTCCACGCCGCGCTGGACGCCAGCCTGACGCGGCTGGGCATGGACCACGTCGACCTCTACCAGCTGCACTTCCCGGATCCCGAGGTGCCGATCGCCGACACGCTCGGCGCGCTGGCGGAGGAGGTGCAGGCCGGCCGCGTGCGGGAGATCGGCGCCTCGAACCTGACGGCCGAGCAGCTGACCGAGGCGGAGGCGGTCGCGGCCGAGGGCGGGCCACGCTTCGTCAGCCTCCAGAACGAGTACAGCCTGCTCCGCCGCGAGGCCGAGGAGGAGGTGCTCCCCGCCTGTCGCGAGGCGGGCGTCGCGTTCCTCCCCTACTTCCCGCTCCTCAGCGGCATCCTCACGGGCAAGTACCGCGCCGACGCGCCGCTCCCCGAGGGCACGCGCATTCACGGCAACGAACGCTGGGAGGGCCTCCTGACCCCGGAGCTGTACGCGGCGCTGGAGCGCTTGGAATCGTTCGCGACGGACCATGGCCGCGAGCTGATCGACCTGGCCTTCGGCTACCTGCTGGCCGAGCCGGCCGTCGCCAGCGTCATCGCCGGCGCGACGCGACCCGAGCAGGTCCGCCGCAACGTCCGCGCCGGCGCGTGGTCGCTGGACGAGGCCCAGCGCGACGAGGTCCGCGCGCTGCTCGACGAGGTGGGTCCGGTCGCCCCCGCCTAGGAACCGGGGGCGACTCAGCCAGGATCGCGTGCGGCGTCCTCGGGAGGCAGGGGGAGGGCGCCGTACTCGATCCGGGTCCGGATCGACGATCCCGGAAGCGCCTTGTCGAAGAGCCACCCCTGCGCCTCGTCGCAGCCCAGCTCACGGAGCAGCCGGTACTGGGCGACGGTCTCGATCCCCTCGGCCACGATGGTCAGGTCCAGCGCGTGACCAAGTTGCAGGATGGCGCGCAGGATCGCTTCGTCGTCGGTTCCGTCGGGGTGAAGCGATCCATCCCCGATGCGCGCGATGAAGGTGCGATCGAGCTTGAGCACGTCCACCGGCAGCCGCTGAAGCCACCCGAGGCTGGAGTGCCCGGTACCGAAGTCGTCCAGCGCGATCCGGATCCCCATGTCGCGAAGCTGCGACAGCGTCCGCGCGGTCTCCTCGACGTCGCTCATCGCGCCGGTCTCGACGACCTCGACCTCGAGCCGGTGCGGCTCCAGCCCCGAGGCGGCGAGGACCATGGCGATCTCGTCGACGATGTCGCTGCGCTGCAGTTGGTGGCGGCTCAGGTTGACCGCGACGTTCGGGAGGACGCCGTTCGGCGTCTTCGGCCAGGCGACCGCCTGGAAGCATGCGATCTCCAGCACCTTGCGGCCCAGCGGGTGGATCAGCTTGGTCGCCTCGGCCAACGGGACGAAGCGACCCGGGGAGATCAGCCCTTGCCGCGGGTGGCGCCAGCGCACCAGCGCTTCGGCGGAGACGATCGCGCCGTCGCGGAGCCGCACCCTCGGCTGGAAGTGCACCTCGAACTCGTCGCGCTCCAAGCCGTCGCGCATGGCGGTCTCGAGCAGCACCCGCTCGCGGGCACCCGCCTCCATCTCGTTCAGGAAGAAGCGGTAGTGCCCCTTGCCGGTCTGCTTGGCGTGGTACATGGCGATGTCGGCGTGGCGCAGCAGGTCGGTGACGGTGCGACCGTCGGCCGGTCCGACGCTGACGCCGATGCTGGCGCCGACGACGACGTCGTAGTCGGGGACGTGGATCGGCTCGCGGAGGGCGCGCAGCACGCGCTTCGCCGTCTCGGCGGCGTCGTCGCCGATCGCGGGACCGGACAGCAGGATGACGAACTCGTCGCCCCCCAAGCGCGCCACCAGTCCGTCGTGGTGCTTGACGCAGCGGCGTAGGCGCCGAGCGGCTTCGACCAGCACGGCGTCGCCCGCCAGGTGGCCCAGCGAGTCGTTGATCGGCTTGAGGTTGTCGAGGTCGACGAACAGGACCGCGTGTCCGGCGTAGGTGCGCCCGGCGTCCAGCCGGTCCTGCAGCGTGCGCTTGAAGGCTGCGCGGTTGGGGAGCTGCGTGAGGGGATCCTCGAACGCCATCCGGCGCAGGCTCTCCTCGAGCTGGAAGCGCTGCATCAGCGACGCCGCCTGGCCGGCGAAGATGCGGGCCATCTCCATCGCCTCGTCGTCGAAGGGCACGGTCGCGTCGTAGCTGTCGAGGGTCATGTAGGCGATGCGATCGTCACCGACGACGATCGGGATCGTCAGGACCGCGGCGATGTCGCTCAGCCGCCCGTCCTCCTGCAGCGTCATCGCGTCGGTCGGGTCCAGCGCGTCCAACAGGGGAGGATCGCGCACGATCCGGGGGCGCGCCCCTTCGCCCTCGTGCCCGAAGGCGACCGCCTCGGCCGGCATGCGGACCGTCCGCAGCCGTTCCAGGTCGAAGCCGACCGCTGCGGCGAAGCGGTAGGCGTCGGCCGAGGTACGCCGCAGGATCGCGCCCGTGCTCGCTCCCGGGATGACGCGCACGGCCTCCTCGAGCAGGCGCTGGTCGAACGTCGCGACGTCCGCTTCGGCCAGGACCAGCTCGGTCAGGTTCATGACGCTGTGGCGGAACGCCTCCATCGCGCGGCTGCGCCGCTCCCGCTCGCGGATCAGGGCGGCCTCGACGTCGTAGACCAGCGCCAACTCGGCCAGGCCGGCCGCCGTGTCGGCCAGCGCCAGCGTGGCCGGGTCCGGTCTCCCCGGGGTGCGGTGGTGGACCGCCAGCACGCCCGCCGCCGATCCATCGCTGCGACGGATCGGTAGGCACCAGCAGGCGCGCACGTCGGCCGCCGCGGCCGCCTCGCGCAGGGCGGCATCCTCGTCGCCGAGGGTGCGCAGGTCCTCGACCACGACCACGGCGTTGCGCGCGATGGCCGCGTCGTACGGGCCGGCGCGGTCCTCGTGCGAGAGGGTCTCGACCCGCGCGACGTAGGCGGCGGGCAGACCGCCGGCGTGGACGTGGGTCAGACCCCAGGCGTCGTCCGACCGCCGCAGGATCGAGCAGCGCGCGTCGGGGAACTCGCGCTTGAGGAAGGTGCCGACCGCGGCGAGGCGCGACGCCGGTGCCGAGGGCGGATCGTCGCCGGGCCACCCCTGGGGGTGCCCGGGCTCCGGTGCGCCGGCAGCGGGGGTTCGGCGGTCCGCCTCGTCCATGATGCGATCAGCCTAGCCGACGCGCCCTGCGTCGTCGCCCGAGGGGAGGCTCGCGGCGTCGCCGGGCGGCGCGACGTCGAAGCGCATCCCGGCCTGCGCCAGGCGGGCGGCGTAGCGCACGCCCCCGGCCACGGCCGGGGTGAGCACCCCGCCCCGGCCCGGGCCGTCGCCGGGACGTTCGGTCGGATCGGCCAGGAACAGCGCCATCGCGGCCAGCATGCCGGCGGTGGCGCCGTAGCCGGGATCGCGGTCGGCGTGCACGCGAAGCTGCGCGGTGGGCGCGCCCGCGGCGTCGTAGCCGACCAGCGTGCTGCGGAAGTACCCGTGCTCCCGCGAGCGTGGCGACGGTCCCTGGCCGGGGGAGGGCAGGAGTCGGGCGATCACGCGTCGGGTGGGCCCGAAGGCGAGCGTCGCGACGGCGACCCCCATCCCTGCCGTGAGCGCCGCGGCGCGCGCCCAGGTCGGCAACGCCAGTCGCTCGAGGTAGCGCATCCCGTCGCCCCACGGCTCGCCCAGCAGGTAGCGGCTGCGGCGCACCACCTTGCCGTTGGCCGGCGCCATCACGAACGGGGCGGTCCAGCCCGGCAATCCGGGGTGGCGCAGCGGCCGAAGGGCACCCAGCGGGTCGTTCGAGGGCGCTCCACCCGGCGCCAGCAGCTCGGGATCGGACAGCGCGGCCCGTGCCGACCGGTCGCCCGCCGCCTGCTCGGCCAGGTCGAGGCCGGATGCGATCGTGCCCCCGCTCACCCCGCCGGACATCGGCCCGAAGGCGTGGACGATCGACGATGCCGGGCGACCGCTACGCCGGATCGCCTCCCGTTGCAGCAGGGCGACACCGAGGTCGGAGGGAACGCTGTCGAAGCCGCAGGCGTGCACGATGCGTGCCCCTGCCGCACGGGCGGCGTCGTGGAAGGCGTCGATCGAGGCGCGGATCCAGGTCGACTCCCCGGTGAGATCGGCGTAGTCCGTGCCCGCGGCGACGCAGGCCGCGACCAGCGGGGTGCCGTACCGCGCGTACGGTCCGACGGTCGTCGCGACGACGTGGGCCGAGGCGGCCAGGATGGCCAACGAGTCCGGGTCGGACGCGTCGGCGACGACGGTCGGCACGCCGCCCAACTGGCCGGCGACCGCCGCCAGCCGATCGGGATCGCGCCCGGCGACGGCCCACCGCAAGCCGGGCGGTGCACGCCGCCGCACCTCGTCCGCCACCAGCCGCCCGGTGTAGCCGGTCGCGCCGAAGACGATCAGGTCGAACGATCGTCGCTCGCGGTCCATGCCCCAGGGTACCGGGATGGGCGCCGCGAACGTGGTGCGCTGGGCCCAACCCCCGCTCAGCGCCCGGTCGCGCCGCCGGCCCCGTCGGGATCGCCGTACAGCCGCGCGGCGTCGCGGACCGCGCTCGCGACGCGCGCGCGCACGGTGCTGGGCGCCAGCACCTCGACCATCGGCCCCCAGCCGAGCAGGAAGGCCAGCATCTCGTTCACCTCGCCGTCGGCGGCGAGGTGACCGTACAGCTCGACCTCCAGCCCGCCCTCGTTCTCCCCGAGGATGCGGAGCCGGGGTTCGCGACCGCGGTGCTCGCGGAACCACGGGGCGGCGCGCGGGGACACGCGCAGGCGCACCGTGACCGGGTCGCCCACGACGACGCCCCAGGCGCCCGTCAGGTGGGCGTCCGGATCGAAGTCGTCGGGGATGGCGTAGGTCTCGCTCGACAGCCGCGCCTGGTGCATGCGGCTGAGCTTGTACATCCGCAGCTCGTGCGCGTGGGTCCGGTCGAAGGCCAGCACGTACGGCTCCAGGTTGCGGCGGCCGAGCTCGACGAACCACACCTCCAAGTCCAGCGTGCGGCGCGAGCCGCTGGCGGCCCCGTGGTAGGTGCAGCGCAGCACGCGGCGACGGAACCAGGCCTGGGCGACCAGGTCGAGGATCCGGTCGTCCGGTCCGGGCTCCAGTCGGTCCACCGCGGCCAGGGTCGTTCGGCGGGCCGGATCGGGCAGGCGTCGCGCCAGCTTCTCGAGGGCGCTGCGGTAGTGACGGCCGCCCGCGCCGGTGTGGACCAGCAGGCGGGTGGCGCTGTAGACGGCGAGCGCTTCGACCTCGTTGAGGTCCGAGGCCCGATCGGGCAGGGCGTAGCGGTGGTTCTCCTCGATCAGGCCGTGGCCGAGCGAGCGCAGGGTCTCCAGGTCACGTTCGATCGTCCGCCGGGTCACGCCGTAGTGGGCGGCCAGTTCGGCCACGCCGTAGGCGCGTAGCGTGAGGCGCTGCTGCAGGTCGGTCAGGCGGGCCGCCTTCGAGGCGGTGCGGGTCAGCGGCATCGGCCAGCCTGGGGGAACGGGGTCGCGATCATCGTGCCACGATACATACCCGCGACTCGGCGCGGAAGTTCTCGGTGTACTCGGGACGAACACCCCGAACCTACGTCGACCCGAACGGTCGCTTCGCGCGACCCGGCGCCGAGCCTCGGGTTCCACGACCCTAGCCGGACCCCCCGCTGACGTGTCACCGTCGAGCCACATGGACGACTCGGCGACCCTGCGGCTGGC
>CAZJGU010000090.1:0-11095 GCA_964545455.1 uncultured bacterium
GACGTTGACGCCCCGGCGGCGTCCGACCGCGTCGATCTCGTCGATGAAGACGATGCAGGGGGCGCTCTTCTTGGCCGTCTCGAACAGGTCGCGCACGCGGGCCGCCCCGACGCCGACGAACATCTCGACGAAGTCCGAGCCGCTGATCGAGAAGAACGGCACGCCCGCCTCGCCGGCCACGGCGCGTGCGAGGTGCGTCTTGCCGCTACCGGGAGGACCGACCATCAGCACGCCGTGCGGGATGCGCGCCCCGAGCGCGTGGAAGCGACCGGCGTTCTTGAGGAACTCGACCACCTCGGTGAGGTCCGCCTTGGCCTCCTCGACCCCGGCGACGTCCTGGAACAGCACGCCGGTGTTCTCCTCGGTCAGCATGCGCGCCCGCGACTTGCCGAAGGCGCTGGCGCCGTCGGTGCCGCCGCCACGGTTGCCGCGCAGCAGGAACAGCACGAACGCCAGCATCAGCAGGATCGGCAGTCCGTAGAGCAGGATCGTGCCCCAAGCGATGCCGGGCTCGCTCACCTCGACGTCGGCCCCGGCCGCGGTGAAGACCGACAGGTCCGACGGGGGCGTGGCGACGCGGGTGCGGTACGGCTCGGCGTCGCCGAGCAGGGTGACGGTCAACTCGGTCCCGTCGATCACGACGCTCTGAACCCGGCCGGCGTCGAGGTCGGTCGTGAAGGCGCCGTAGCTGCGCACGTCGTCCGGTCCGGACCCGCCGCCGCGCGTGGCCGCGAAGAGCACGATCACGACGATGGCCGTCACCACCAGGGCACCGCGGAGCGGGAATCTGGGCATGCCGCCATGCTAGCCCGGGCGGTCCCCCGTGACGGTGCCCTCGCGCGGGTTGGTGCCGGTGGGGCTCAGGGGCTGCCGCGGGCCAGGTCGTTGAAGCGCACGTGCGCGCTGTGGAACTGCAGGTCGACGCTGCCGACGGGGCCGTTGCGCTGCTTGCCGACGAGGATCTCGGCGATGCCCTGCTTCTCGGAGTGGGGATCGTAGTACTCGTCGCGGTAGATGAACATCACCAGGTCGGCGTCCTGCTCGATCGCGCCCGAGTTGTGGCTGACCAGTCCGTCGGCCAGCCAGTTGGCCGGTCCCGGCACGGTCAGGTCGAAGAGCTCCTCGCTGGGACCGTCCTCGACCGCCACGACCTCGTCCCAGTAGAGGTCGTCCTGCGCCATGACGGCCAGGTCGGGGGCACCATCGAGCCGTGCCGCTAGGTCGTCCGCCGGGTCCCGGCGCGGGCCGAAGGCGCCGACGGTCTCGAGGAAGCGGCGCTGGTCGCTGCTGCCGGATACGGCGACGCGGTAGTGCCGGCGGCCGGTGCGCGACGCGACCGAGCCGATGCGCGCCACGATGCCGAGCCGCAGCAGCAGCGCCGCGACGTCCTCCGCCAAGCCTTGGCTGTCGGTCGCGTAGGTGACGGCGTGAGCGCCGCGCGTTCCGGGCCGTCGCGCATGGATCGTGCCGTCGGTCGCCCACAGGTGCCGCAGCAGCAGGGCGATCTGGTCGTCGCCGAGTCGGAAGGCGTCGGACGGAACGCGCTTCTGGTGCGACCGTTGACCGAAGATCCCGAGCTCCTTGAGCCACCCGCCGACCCCGCGAGCACGCCAGCGATCGCCGTTGCCGCCGATCGCGAGCTGGGACCAGCGGCCACGGCCTCGGATGCGTCGGACGGTCGAGCCCAGGGCCTCGGCCCCGAGTCGTACCGTGGCGAGGTTCTCCTCCGACGCGCTGGTGAACCGGAGCGGCTGGCCCTTGAGGTAGCTGCCATCGCCGATGAGTTGACCGAGGAGCGCGACGTGCGCATCGGGCCAGCGCTCCGGCCGTTCCGGCTCCGGGAGGTGGCGGGCCAAGGCGATCCGGTCGCCGGGACGAAGCTCGGCCATCGTGCGCCAGCCGGCGCCGGTCAGGACGCGGTGCTGGTGACTGGCCCGAAGCCGTCGTCCCGACGCCGTTCGGAGCTCGCGCGTCGGCTTGGTGCCGACCGACCACACCAGGTCGGCGCAGGCGCGTAGTACTCGTCCGTCCTCGCCCACGGACAGGACCGCGGGCGTCTGACCCACCAGGTCCCGGATCGGCGCACGGCGTCCGTCGGCGAGCACCACGAGCGTGTCGCCGGGAACGCACTCGCGCAGGTCCGACAACATCGGCCGCTTGTTGGGCCGACTCTCGACCGCGCGGGACAGCTGCGAGAGGACCAGCACCGGCAGGTCCAGCTCGCGCGCGAGGGCCTTGAGGCCGCGCGAGATGCTGCTGATCTCCTGCTGGCGGTTCTCGGCTCCGTAGCGCCCGCTGGTATGGCCGGACATCAACTGCAGGTAGTCGATGACGATCAGGCCGAGGTCGTGCTCGGCCACCAGCCGGCGGGCGCGGCTGCGCAGCTCCATCACCGTCATGTCGGCGTGGTCGTCGATGTAGATGCCCGCCTCGCTCATGCGGCCGGCGGTGTCGGCGAGGCGCTGGAAGTCGCGGTCGGTGAGCTGGCCGTTGCGGACGCGGCTCATGTCGACGCGCGCCTCGCTGCAGAGCATGCGGGTCACCAGCTGGACGCCGGACATCTCGAGGCTGAAGATGCCGACCGCCTTGTTCTCGCGTAGGGCGGCGTTGAGGGCGATCGACAGGGCGAGGGCGGTGTTGTGCACGCACACGTCGGCGGCGACGAAGTTGGAGCCGTCGGGTACGGTCAGGTCGTAGACCTGGCGCTTGCCGAGTGGCTCGATCGACGCGATCGGGTCCCAGAACAGGTCGGGCGACGCGGCCCGGCGCAGCAGGTCGTCGTCCAGCGCCTCGGCGTACGCCGCGAGGCGCCGCGCGGGGATCGAGCGGCGGACGTGCGGGTTCCACCCCGGCCCGACCGCTTCCCCGGACCGTCGGGCCAGCTCCGCGAGCGACCAGCCGCGTCGCCGACACGCGTCGCGGACGAGCTCCCACGTGTCGGGCGGCGCGTGACCGACGTTCGAGCCGCGCACCGGAACCAGCGACGCGGGGAAGGAGCGAGCTGCCCTCTCGCCGATCCAGCCGATCTCGCTCCGGTAGCGGTCGACCGACGCGGGATCGGTGATCTCGACCCGCCAGGAACGGGGGGTCTTGCGCCACAGCTTGGCGACGATGCCGAAGCGCACGAAGGCGTGGTGCACGTCGCGGGCGAGGCGTTCCGACCCGACGGTCAGCTCGATCCGGGGCCTACGGGCGGTCCCCGACGGGCAAATCGTGCCGTCCCCGCTCATCAGCCCGCGCAGGACCTCGCGCAGGCGGCTGCGGTCCCAGGTCCAGACGACGTCGGGGAGGTGCTTCTCGGCAGCGCCGAGGCCCATCACACCGAGGTCGCGGAGCCAACCTGTCAGCGGGTTGGGGAGGTCCTTGCGCTGTCCTGGGCGAGCGGGTCGCGACAGGCGGTAGTCGACGCCGCGTCCCGTGGACCGCAGTTCGATCCCCGGGAACTCCTGCGCCAGCGTCGATCGGACGTCGGCGAGGAGGACGGGGTCGGCGTTCGAGAGACGTGGCGTGCTCCCGCCCAGCGTGCCCTCGGCGATCAGGTAGCCCAGCAGGCGGGCCCGTCCGGGCGACACCGAGGCGTCACGCCCGAACGCCGGCACGGCCCGCGGCACCGCGATGGCGTCCCCGACCCGAAGGTCGTGCAGCGGCGTCCAGCCGCGCACCGTCAGGAACGGGTGGTGGCCGGTCGTCTGGACCACCCGGCCGCTGCGCGTCGTCACCCGGAAGGCGGGCTTGACGCCCGAGTCGACCCACGCCCCGACCCGGGCGGGACGCAGGCGGCCCTGCTCGGAGACGCCGTAGACGCAGCCCTGGCGCCGGCGCACGACCTCCTCGATCGTCAGGCGCTCGCCGCTGCCGGGCAGGTCGATCAGGGTGTCGGCGGTCAGGCACTTGCCCATCGACGGCCGCGCCGCCAGCACGTTCAGGCTGGACGGCTGCAGCCCGGCCGTCATCATGTCCAGCTCCTTGAACCCCGTCCGCAGGCCCGACACCGGGTCGGGGTTCGAGAACAGCTCGTTGATGTGGGCGAAGGTCTCGGTCACCAAGTCGCTCATGGTGCCGAAGGCGTGCGAGCGCTTGGCGGTCGCGAGCTCGAAGATCGCCTTCTCGCTGGCGTCGAGGATCTCCTCGAGCGGCATCGCCTGGTCGTAGGCGGTCTGCATGATCTGCCCGCTGGCGCCGATCAGGTCGCGCAGGGTGGCCTTCTCGACCACGATGCGGGCGTAGCTCTCCGCGTAGGCGGCGGTGGGGACGGCGTCCGCAAGGCCGATCAGGTAGGGGACGTTGCCGATCTCGTCCAGCTCGCCGCTCTGGCGCAGCTCCTCGGTGAGGGTGACGAGGTCGATCGGCTCCCCGCGGCGGAACAGGCGCTCCATGCCGCGGAAGATCTTGCGGTGACCTTCCTTGTAGAAGTGCTCGGCGCGGACGGTGCCCTCGAGCGTGGCGTACACCTCGTTGTCGAGGAGGATGCTGCCCAGCACGCTCTGTTCGGCGTCGAGGTTCTGTGGGGGGGTGCGCGCGTCCACGGGGATCCCATCCTACCCGTGCGCCGACCCGTCCTCGCGGTGGCCGCGGGGGCGGCCCAGGTCCCCCCGGTAGAATGCCGCTCATGACCGACGTCTGGACCGTGGTCGGCACGGCCGTGCTCGCCTACCTGGTGGGATCGCTGCCGTTCGGGGCGTGGTGGATCCGCTTCGCCGCGGGGCGCGACCCGCGCGAGGTCGACGCAGGCCGGCTGGGGGTCGAGAACGTCTTCCGCCTGCTGGGTCCGCCGGTGGCGGCGGTGTCGTTCCTGTTGGACGTGCTCAAGGGGGCCGTCGCCGTCGCGGTGCTGCCGTCGCCGCAGGTCGCGGCCGTCGCGGTGCTGGTGGGCCACCTGGCTCCGGTGCCCTGGCCGCTGGACGCCCGGGCGCCCCGCGGGCGCGGCAACGGCGTGCTGCTGGGCGGCCTGACCGCGCTGGTCGCCTCGGGCACGATGCCGGCCGGCGCCGCCTGGCTGGGCGCGGCGACCTACGCGGCGGTGCTGGCGCGCTGGGGGTTCGTGACGCCGGCGACGCTGGCCGGTCTGGCCGTGATGGCGCCGTGGCCGGGGGCGCCGCTGCTGACCGTCGCCGGTTGGTTCCTGGCGCTGACCGTACGCGGGGTGCCGTCGCTGGCCCGCATCGTGGACGGGACCGAGCCGCGGCTGGGCGACCCGCCGGCGGTGCGGGGCCTGGCGCCCGACCGGGTGCGGGCCGCCTTCATGATCCATCCGATGGACGTGAACGACCTGTGGCAGGTGCCGTCGCAGCGCTGGGCGCACGCGCTGCACCGGCGCGGCCTGCTGCCCGAGCGTTGGCTGCGGCGCGCGCTGCCATGGCTGCGGCCGCAGGTGCACGGCATCCTGCGCGGGGTCGAGCTGGCCGACGGCCGCACGCTCGAGGTCGTCCTGATCGGCGGTCCGATGCTGCCCGACCAGATTCGGACCCACCCCGACGCCGCGACCCGCATGGCGATCCGCGGGGCCGAGCTGGCGCGCGAGCTGGGGGCCGAGGCGTTCGGCCTGGGTGCCTACTGGTCGACGGTCGGCGACAAGGGGCGCGAGGTCCAGGAGGCGGTGCCCGACCTGCCGGTGACGCACGGCGGCAGCTACACCGCCGCGACCGTCCAGGCCGCCATCCCCGGCCTGCTGGAGCGCTACCGGGCGGAGGGGGGCACGCTGGCGCAGGCCACCGCCGCGGTGGTCGGGGCCAACGGCGTCGTCGCCTTCGGGGTCGCGCGACGTCTGGCGGCCGAGGTCGGCGCCCTGATCCTGATCGGCACCGACCGCGCCCGCCTCGAGCGCAGCGCCGCCACCCTGCGGGCCCGCCATGCGGAGCTCGAGATCCGCACCTCGATCGATCCTGCCGACGTGGGTGCGGCCGACCTGGTGGTCACCGCGACCAGCAGCCCGGGCTACGTCGTGGGCCCCGAGCACGTCCGGCCGGGCGCCTGGATCTACGACCTGGGCCGCCCGGCCGACGTCGATCCCGCCGTCCGAGGGGTGCCGGGGGTCGAGCTGGTGCCCGGCGGCGTGGTGCGGCCGCCCGGCCGCAGCGTCAGCGACCTCGACCTGCACTTCGGGGACGGCATGGTGCCGGCCTGCCTGGCCGAGACGATGATCCTGGCCGCGGCGGGCGACGCGCGCCGCGCCACCACCGGCGGGACCGCCGCTCCGGCCGACGTCGCCTGGTTCCTGGCCGAAGGCGAGCGGCTGGGGTTCGAGATCGTCACCCGCGACGAGCGGGTGGCGCGTCCGGTCGCCGCTTCGTGAAGGCGTTCCGGTTCGTCGCCGACCTGGACCGCGATCCGCCCGAGGTGGCGGAGCTGTGGGCGCTCGGATGCCGCGGCCTGCAGCAGGACGGCGCCGAGGTGCTGGCCTGGTTCGACGAGGAGCGGCCGTTGCCGCTGAGCGGCGCCTGGGAGGAGGAGGACGGTACGGATTGGGTCGCGGCGTACCTGCGCGACCTGCAGCCGGTCCAGCTGCGCACCCTGGTGATCGCGCCCAGCCACGCGGAGGTCACGCTGCGCGTCGGGCAGAGGCCGTTGTGGCTGGACCCGGGCATGGCGTTCGGCACCGGTCACCACGAGACGACGCGGATGGCGCTGGTGGCGTTGGAGCGCCTGGATCCCTGGGATCGACGGGTGCTGGACGTCGGCGCCGGCTCGGGCATCCTGGCGATCGCCGCCGACCTGCTGGGTGCACGCGAGGCGCTGGGCGTCGACGTCGACGAGGCCACGCTGCCGGTCGCGCGCGACAACGCCCGCCTCAACCGCTCGCGGGCCCGCTTCCGGACCGGCAGCGTCGAGGCGGCGGGGGAGACCGGCGCCTGGGAGGTGCTGGTCGCGAACCTCTACGCCGAACTGCACGCCCGCTTGGCCCCGGCCTACCACGCGGCGCTGGCGCCGGCGGGTCGGGTCATCCTGACCGGCATCCTGGCCGAGCGGGAGCGCCTGGTCGAGGAGGCGCTGGCGGACGGCTGGGAGATCGTCGGGCGGGACCGGGACGGACCGTGGCGGCTGCTGGAGGCGGTCCCGCGGTGAGGGTCCATCGGGTGCGGGTGCGCGCGTTGGGGCAGGGCACGCTGCGCCTGACCGGTTCGGAGGCGCACCACCTGGCGCGCGTGCTGCGGGTCCGGCCCGGCGATCCGGTCGTCGCCTTCGACGGGGCGGGGCAGGAGGCCGACGGCACGGTGACCGCGGTCGACGATCAGGCGGTGATCCTCGAGGTCGGGCCGGCCCGGACCGCCTCGGTCGAGGCACCGGTCGAGGTCGAGGCGGCGGTCGCCCTGCTCAAGGGCGACAAGCTGGCGCAGGTGGTGCGGCAGCTCACCGAGCTGGGCGTCACGCGGATCCGTCCGATCGTGACCGCCCGCTGCGACGTCCGCCGCCTGTCGCCGGCCAAGGCCGACCGCCTGCGCCGCGTCGCGGCCGAGGCCGCCAAGCAGGCGGGCCGCGCCCGCGTCCCCGAGGTCGACGAGCCCGTGCCCCTGTCCCGCCTGAGCTGGCCCGGGCTGGCCTGGATCGCCGATCCCCGCGCGGAACGCGGCTGGCACGAGCTGGCGGCGGTCGACGTCGACGGGGGCCTGCCGGTAACGCTGCTGACCGGCCCGGAGGGCGGCTTCGACGGGTCCGAGGTGGCCGCCGCGCAGGACCGCGGTGCGAGGGCCGTGCGCCTGGGCGCGCGCACCCTGCGGGCCGAGACGGCGCCGATCGCGCTGGCGTCCGCCCTGCTGTCGCGGTTGGACGAGGGGGGCGTGTGAGGCGCGGCCGAGCGCGCTACGCGCTGGTCGCCGTCGCGCTGCTGAGCCTGGCGGCCGCGGCCTGCCGGCCGCTCTACCTGCCGCCGGTCCCGGCGGAGCTTCCGCCGTTCGGCGAGGAGCTCCGCCTGGCCGAGGTGCGCATCGAGCGGACGGCGGGCGTCGTGCGCCTGGCCTTCGTGCCCGAACGGGTGCCCGACGAGGGCTGGGCGGCGGTGCAGTGGTTTCCGCCGGCGGGAGGCGAGGTCGCCTCGGCCAGCGTCTGGCTGGACGCCGGCACGATCGGTCGGACCGTCCGGGTGTCGTTCCCGCCCGACGTGGCGCGCGACCGTCCCGGCCGCTGGCGCGCGGTGCTGTCGTTCGACGGCCGGGTCGTGCGGCAGCTCGAATGGCGCGAGCCCGCCGGACCGTGAAGGCCGGCGGGCTCGCGGAAAAGCGGACCCGGGGGACTCAGGTGGCGCGCCGCGCGCTGGCGCGCACCGCGCTGCGCTGACGGCCCTTGAACCACACCACCAGCGGCGACAGGATGAAGATGCTCGAGTACGTCCCGACGCCGATCCCGATCAGCAGCGTGATCGAGAAGTCGCGCAGCACCGAGCCGCCGAACAGCAGCAGCGCCAGCACCGGCAGCAGCGTCGTGCCCGAGGTCATGAGCGTGCGCGAGAGCGTCTGGTTGACCGACAGGTCGACGACCTCCTCGTAGCTGCGGTCGCGGACCTTCTTGAGGTTCTCGCGGATGCGGTCCGCGATGATGATCGAGTCGTTGAGCGAGTAGCCGACGACGAACAGCATCGCCGCCAGGACGGGGATCGAGAACTCGGCCCCCAGCAGGTCGATCGCGCCCAGCGTGATGCCGACGTCGTGGACGGCGGCGATGACCGCCGCGATCGCGACGATCCAGGTCGGCCAGAAGCGCCACGACACGTACAGCAGGATCAGTGCCAGCGCCACGCCGACGGCGTAGAACGCGCCCCGGCGCAGGTCCGCGCCGACCGCCGGACCGACGAAGTCGGCCTGCAGCAGCGAGGCGTTCAGCGCGGCCGCCAGCTCGCTCGGGAACTGGTCGGCGACGTCCTCGTTCTGGGTCAGGCCCACGCGCACGCTGACCAGGTGGTCGCCCAGCACGTCGTCCTCGACCGCAACGACGGTCGCGGCGCCGCCGTCGACGCCCTCGAAGCCCAACTGGTCGATGGCCGTCCGGACGGTGTCGACGGTGAGCTCGCTCTCGCCCTGCAGGAGCAGCGAGGTGCCGCCGGTGAAGTCGGTCGAGAGCTCCAGGCCGCGCACGCTGACGACGCCGATCGCGCCCAGCGCCAGGACGGCCGAGATCGCCATCACGATCGGCGCGCGCCGCACGAAGCGGAAGCGCAGGCCGATAGCGTAGAAGCCCTTGGGCATGAGCGGGTTCTTGACCCGCGTCGAGACCAGGTCCAGCATCCACGGCACCACCACGGTGTTGACGAACACCGCGGCGACGATGCCGATCGCGAGGGTGATGGCGAAGCCGCGGACCGGACCGCTGGTGTACTGGTACAGCGCGCCGGCGGCCAGCAGGGTCGTCACGTTGGCGTCGATGATGGCCGAGAGCGAGTTGCCGAAGCCGCGCTTCATCGAGAGCCGCAGGCCGTGGCCCTCGCGCAGCTCCTCCTTGATGCGTTCGAAGCTGATGACGTTGCCGTCCACCGCCGCGCCGATGGTGAGCACCAGGCCCGCCAGGCCGGGGAGCGTCAGCGCGGCACCGAGGCCGGCCAGGATGCCGAAGACGAACAGCAGCGCCATCGCCACGCCGACCGTCAGCACGCCGCCGAACACCGGTCCGTAGTAGGCGAGGATGGCGACGACGACCGCGGCCCCGCCGATCAGGGCGGCGGTGCGGCCGGCCGCGATCGAGTCCTGGCCGAGCGTCGGTCCGATCGCCCGGACCTCCTGCACCTGCAGGTTGATCGGTAGGCTGCCGCTGCGCAGCACCAGGGCGATGTCGGTCGCCTCCTCGAGGCTCTCGATGCCTGTGATCTGGCCCGAGTCGCTGATGCGCGATTGCAGCGTGGGGGCGGTGATGATGGTGCCGTCGAGGACGATCGCCATGCGGCGACCGACGTTGCTGCCGGTGAAGTCGCCGAAGTCGCCGGCGTTCTCGCGCTTGATCTCGAAGAACACCGCCGGTCCCAAGGAGGCGCCGCCCACCCGGTCGAAGTCGGCCGAGGCGGTGCGGATGATCTCGCCGGTGAAGACGGTCTCCTCGAGGTTGTCCAGGGTCAGCTGGGCGGTCGCGAGGGCGTTCGCCTCGGGACGGACCAGCGCGAACTCGAGCACCGCCTGCTGGCCGATCAGGTCCAGGGCGCGATCCTGGTCGGCCGAGGTGAGGCCGGGCAGCTCGACGATGATGCGGTCGCCGCCGCTGGTCTGGATCAGCGGCTCGGCGACGCCGAACTCGTTCACCCGGTTCTCGATGATGTTGCGGGCGGCCTGCAGGTCCTCGGGCGCCGGGTCGGGCTCCTCGGACTGCAGCACGACGCGCAGGCCGCCCTGCAGGTCGAGACCCAGCGTGAGGGTGTCGCCGGCGGGCGCCCACGGCTTCCACAGGTAGGCGATCGAGGCGACGATGGCGGCCAGCACCAGCAGGCCGGTGGCGAGGCGTTGGGTCATGGGTGGGCTCCTCGGGGAGATGCGGCGCGCGCGGGCGCCGGGGATCGGTCGCGCGGCGGCGACCGGAACGGCTCGGATGGGGGACGGGGGGAGGTGCGGCCGTGCCGGCCGACGCTCAGCCGCCGTCCAGCAACCGCAGCGCGTACCAGCGCTGCGCCGTGTCGCGTCGGACCGGTGCGGGGCGACCTCGACCCACCGGTCGGCCCCGCCGGGGCCGGAAGGGCAGCACGACCGCCGCCGCCGCGAACGTCCGTACCGTGGTGCCGGTCAGCGGCGCGGCGGGCGACGGTGCGGCCAGCAGCAGTGCCGTCTCGCTCGAAGCGAGCCCCGGACCGCCGCCGGTCGCTTCGGCCGCGCTGCCCGCGGCGGCCATCGGGACGCCCGCCACCAGTAGCGCGACGGCCAACGTCAGCGCCGCGAGGAGGGGCGCGGACGTCGGGCGCGGGCCCACGCGGATCGGGCGGGGTGGACGGCGCATCACGCGCGCCATCCTACCCCGCCCGACCGGACGGACCACGCGGAGCCGCGGCTCAGGCGACCGGCACCTCGACCATCTCGTAGGCCTCGATGACGTCGCCCTCCTGGACGTTGTCGTAGTTCTGCAGGTTGATGCCGCACTCGAAGCCTTGCGCCACCTCGCGGACGTCGTCCTTGAAGCGCTTGAGGCCGGC
>CAZJGU010000091.1:0-10994 GCA_964545455.1 uncultured bacterium
ACCTCGTCGGTCTCGTCCTGACCGAGCTCCTTCTGGATCGCCTTCATCTGCTCGTTCAGGTAGTACTCGCGCTGGTTGGAGTCCATCTGCTGCTTGACCCGCGCGCTGATCTGCTTCTCGGTGTCGACCCGCTCCAGGAAACGCGACAGCAGCCCGAGCACCTGCTCCAGGCGGGTGACCGCGTCGGGCTCTTCCAGCACCGCCTGCTTGTCAGCCACCTCCCAGGTGGCGTACTTGGCGACGACGTCGGCCAGCGGGCCGGGCTCCTTCAGTCCACGCAGGTTCTCGAGGTGGAACGAGTCCAGCCGCAGCCCCTTGTTCTGCTGGGCGTACTCCTGGAAGGCGGCCTTGGCCTGCTCCACCAGCGCGGAGGCGTCGCGCCCGGCGTCGTCGCGGGTCTCCTCGAGCGTCGTCACCTGGGCGCGCAGCGACGCCCCCGGCAGGTACGCGTCGATGCGGGCGCGCTCGCGCCCCTCGACCAGCACCTGGAGGGTGTCGTCAGGCAGGCGGATGACCTGCTTGACGACGCACAGGGTACCGACCTGGTACAGGTCCTCCCCGCCCGGATCGTCGACGCGCGCCTCGCGCTGGACGACCAGCAGAACGCGGTTGTCGGCGGCCTGCGCCTCCTCCAGGGCGCGCTTGGACTTCGGGCGCCCCACGTCGACGTTCTCGAGGGTGCGCGGAAGCACGACCTGGTTGCGCAAGGCGATGACGGGCAGTTCCCAATCCATGCGCAGAGTAGACACCGCAGGGGGTGGACGGACGGTAAGCCGGCCGACGTGTCACGGCCTACGATGGCCGTCGCAGACGCGCGGAACGCGCTCAGCGCCGGGTCGCGGCAGCCGCCTCGGCACGGCTGGCCAGCTCGTGCGCGCCGATCGTCCGCGCCCGTGCGGCCAGGTCGTCCTGCGGCGTCCGCCCCGCCTCGGCCGCGGCGACCCGACAGGCCAACGCCAGCGGCCTGTGCGGTGCCGCGTCGGCCTCGTCGGCCGCCTCGAGGAACAGCTCGGCGCGGCGATCGGCCTCGGCCAGGGCCGCCAGCGAGCGCGCGGCGCCAGACAGATCGCCCACGCGCCGCGCCCGCTCCAGACCCCGGCGGGCCAACGGCGCGGCCTTGCCCGGGGCGCGGCCGCGGGCGTGCGCCGTCGCCAACCCGGCCAGCGGGGCCACCGAGGCGGCGTCGGAGCTCGTGAACTCGCTGATCCCCAGCGCCTCGCCGTAGGCCCGCACGGCGCGGTCGGCATCGCCCTCGCGCAGGGCGGCCTCGCCGGCGAGGCAAGCGGCGGCGATCGCCAGCGGGCCGTCGCGCAGGCGGCGCGCCTCGGACCGCAGCGCGGTCACGAGCCCGCCCGCTTCGTGCAGGGCCGCCGGGTCGCCCCGCCAGCCCAGCAGCGCGGCGAGCTGCAGGTCGAGGTACGGATCGACCGCCTCCGCGCGCGCCGACCGAAGTCCGGCCTCGGCCGCCGCCAGCCGCCCCAGAAAGGTCCGCAGCTGGCCTCGGCGCGCCTCCAGCCGAGCGCGGGACGGGCCGAACGCTCCATCGTCCCGGTCGAGGGCGGCGTCCAGGCGCGCCAGCGCGGCCTCCGGGTCGGACGCCCACGCCTCGGCCACGTCCCGCAACAGCCGGGCGGCCACGACCTCGTGGGCAGCAGCGTCGGTCATGGCCGGCATGCTAGCCCGTCGGGATAGCGTGAGGACCGTGCGACGCATCGTCCACGTCGACGCCGACGCGTTCTACGCGGCCGTGGAGCAGCGCGACGATCCCGGGGTACGAGGCAAGCCGGTCGCGGTGGGCTCGGGCTCGGGGCGCGGCGTGGTGATGACCGCCAGCTACGAGGCCCGTCGCTTCGGGGTGCGCAGCGCCATGCCGTCGCACGAGGCGCTCCGGCGCTGTCCGGAGCTGCTCTTCGTGCCGCCCCGCATGGACGCCTACCGCGAGGCGGGGCGGGCACTGCTGGAGGTCTACCGCGGCTACACCGATCTGGTCGAGCCGCTGGCCCTGGACGAGGCCTACCTCGACGTCACCGACCCCAAGCGCGGACCGCCCAGCGGGACCCGCATCGCCGAGTCGATCCGGCGCGAGGCCCGCGCCGCGACCGGGCTGGTGGTCTCGGCCGGCGTGTCGTACTGCAAGTTCCTCGCCAAGCTGGCCAGCGACGCCGCCAAACCGGACGGCCTGCAGGTCATCCCACCCGATCGCGCCCAGGCGTTCCTCGAGCCGCTGCCGGTCGAACGCATCCACGGCGTCGGACCGCGGACCGCGGAACGGCTGGCGGCGCTGGGGATCGCCACGGCCGGCCAGCTGGGGCGCCGCGACGAGGCCGAACTCGAGGCCGCCTTCGGCAAGCTTGGACGCAGCCTCTGGCGGATGGCGCAGGGGCGCGACGAACGTCCCGTCCGACCCGACCGGGAGCGCAAGTCGGTCTCCTCCGAGCGCACCTTCGCGCGCGACGTGGTCGGCGTCGACGCCGTGGCGCGCGAGCTTCCCGCCGTCTGCGCGGCGACGGCGCGGCGGGCGCGGCGCGCCGGCGTGCGCGGGCGGGTGGTGGTCGTCAAGGTCAAGGACGCGCGGCACCGCATCACCACGCGCCAGCGCCACCTGGCGCGGCCGATCGCGGACGAGGACGACCTGCTGGCGGTCGCCGAGTCGCTGCTGCGCGAGCGGCTGCCCCTCCCGCGTCCGATCCGGCTGGTGGGCGTGGGCCTGGCGGCGTTGCTCGACGACGACGCCGAGGTGGTGCAGCCGCCGCTGTTTCCCGAGCTGGCCTGACGCCGGCGCGCTCGGCGTCAGAGCGGCGTCGGCTCGCCGTCGGGCTGGACGAGGGCGTCGCGACCCCGTTCGCGCAGGTGGTCGCGGTACGTCTCGAGCACGTCCTGCTCGCCGTGGACCAGGTGGACGCTCGCCTCGGGCGACCCCGCCAGCCAGGCGTCCAGGTCGTCACGGTCGGCGTGCGCCGACAGCCCGCCGATGGTGTGGATGCCGGCGCGGACGACGATCTCCTCGCCGAAGACGTGCACCCGGCGTGCGCCCCCCACGAGCGCCCGCCCGAGGGTGCCGCGCGCCTGGTAGCCGACCACGATCAGCTGCGTCTCGGTGCTCGCCAGGTGGTGCTTGAGGTGGTGCAGGATGCGGCCGCCGGTCATCATCCCGGAGCCGGCCAGGACGATCGCAGGCTCGTCCAGGTCGTTGAGGCGGCGGCTCTGCTCGGCGTCGGGCGTCATCGTGAAGTTCGGGGGCGCGAACGGGTCGTCGCCCCGCGCGACGACCTCCTCGACCTCGTCCCGGAAGACGCCGTTCTGCGAGCGGTAGGCCCGGGTCATGCGGGTCGCCATCGGCGAGTCGAGGTAGACGGGCAACTCCGGCACCTCGCCCGCGCGCTGCAGCCGGCCGATCTCGTAGAGCACCGCCTGGGTGCGCTCGAGCGCGAAGGAGGGGATCAGCACCCGGCCGCCCGAGCTCGCCGCTTCGCGCAGGACGCTGCGGAACTCGTCGCGCGTCGCCTCGCGCGAGCGGTGCGTCCGGTCGCCGTAGGTGCCCTCGCAGACGATCGCGCGCGCCCCGGTCGGCGCCTCGGCGTGCGGGTGGAGGAGGCTCTCGCGGTTGCCCAGGTCGCCGGAGAACACCACCGTGCCGGCGGTTCCGTCCTCGATCTCGATCCAGGCGCTGCCGACGACGTGGCCGGCCGGGCGGAACGTCGCCCGCACGCCCGCGACCTCGGTCGCCTCACCGTACGGCTGCGTGCGGATCGCGTCGACGGCGGCGTCGACGTCGCGTTCGTCGTAGGGCGGAGGATCGACCTCGTCCTCGCGACCGGCCCGGCGGGCCTTGCGCAGCGCACGTTCGTAGTCCTCGCGCGCGATCTTGGCGGCGTCGCGCAGGATGACCTCGGCGATGCGGCGCGTGCCGGGCGCGGCGAGCACCGGCCCGCGGAAGCCCTCGGCGACCAGCTTGGGCAGGCGCCCGACGTGGTCGAGGTGGGCGTGCGTCAACAGGACCGCGTCCACCGTTCGCGGGTCGAACGGGAACGGCTCGCGGTTGCGGCGCTCGAGCTGCCGCGGTCCCTGGAACAGACCGCAATCGACGAGGAAGGCGCCGCCCCGGGCGGCGACGTGATGGCAGGAGCCGGTGACCGTCCCGGCAGCGCCGGCGCTGGTGAGGACGAGGGGGGCGTCGCGGGCGGGATCGGGCATGGCGGACTCCTTCCGGAGCGAACGTGGTGGTCCCAGGCTACCGCGCGTGCCCGGACGCCCGTCCTGGCCGGCGACGGCGACCCGAGGCTCAGGCCGTGCGGCGGAACCGGGCGACGTAGAACCCGTCCAGGCCGTCCAGCGGCAGCAGGAAGGCACCGGGCCCGACGTCGTGCTGCGGAAGCCCGCTCGCGACCGGTTCCGGCGTGAACCGGTCGTGCCGCTCGAGGAACGCCGCGACACGCGCGGGGCCCTCCTCGGGCGTGAGCGCGCAGACGGCGTAGACCAGCACGTCGTCCGGCGCCACCAGCTCGGCCGCCTGCTCGAGCAGCCGCTCCTGCAGGCGTACCGCCTTGGCGAGGTCCGCTTCGGAGAAGCGCAGGGCGATCTCCGGGTGCCCACGCAGGGTTCCGGTCCCGCTGCAGGGCGCGTCCAACAGGACGTGGGCGGCGGGGGCGACGTCCGGCACCGGCTCGCTCAGGTCGGCCACACGGTGCTCGGCCCGGACCCCCAGGCGGGCCAGGTTGCGGCGCGCCTGCTGGACCTTGCGCGGATCGCGCTCGATCGCCTCGACGTGCGCCCCGGCCGTGGCCAACGCGGCGCTCTTGACGCCGCGCCCGCTGCACAGGTCCAGCACCCGTGCACCGGCCGGCGCGTCCAGGATCCGCGTCACCGCGTAGGACGCAGGGTTCATCGGCTGCACCGCGCCGTCCCGGAAGGCGGGCAGGTCCCCCAGCCGGGCGGAGGGGCGGACGCGCAGCGTGCCCGGTAGCGGACCGGGAGCGACCTCGCTGCCGTCGGCGGCCAGCCTCTCGGCCGCGTCGCCGGCATGGTCGACCAGCCACAGCGGCGCGGGCGCGCGCATGGCCGCCACCGCCGCCTCGGCCTGCGGTCCGAGCGCCGCCTCGATCCGACGCCAGAGCGGCTCCGGCAGCGAGGCGCGAACGGCGGGGGAGGGGTCGGTCGGCGGCTCGACCCGGCGAAGCACGGCGTTGACGAGGCCGCTCAGCCGTGGGCTGCGCGCCCGGACGACGTCGACCCAGGCCGACACCGCCGCGTGCGGAGGCGTGCCACGGATCAGCTTCTCGTACGCCCCCAGGCGCAGAGCCTCGCGCACCTCGTCCGGAAGTGCGCCGGGGTCGCGCAGACGGGGCGCCAGCGCGGCGTCCAACCAGATGCGCCAGCGCAGCGAGCCGTAGACCAGGTCGGTGGCCAGCGCGCGCTCGCGCGACGCCAGGCCGGAGCCGTCCAGCGCCCGGCCCAGGGCCCGAGAGAGAAGCGCGCCACGGGTCACGTGGCGCGCCGTCTCCAGGGCGACGTCGCGCGCTCCGGCGCGCACGTTCGCCGTCATCGACGAAGGATCACTCGCCGCGGGCCACCATCAGGAAGTAGAGCAGGTACATCACGCTGCCGGCGGCGGCGGCGACGTAGGTGAGGGCGGCGGCGTTCAGGACGCCGCGGGCCCCTCCGGAGTCGCTCTGGGTGACGATGCCCAGCTCCTGCATCTCGGCCAGTGCACGGCGCGAGGCGTCGAACTCGATCGGGAGGGTGACGAGCTGGAACAGCACCGCCGCCCCGAAGAGCACGATGCCCACCTGGGCGAGCCCGCCGAGGCCCAGCATCAGGCCGAAGATCGCCAGGTACGGACCGAAGTTGCCGCCGATCTGCGCGACCGGCAGCAGGGCGCTGCGCCACTGCAGCGGAGCGTAGGCACGGGCGTGCTGGATGGCGTGGCCGACCTCGTGCGCGGCGACCGCCATGCTGGCGACGCTGGCCTGACCATGGACCGGCTCGGAGAGGCGCACGACGCGCTTGGTCGGGTCGTAGTGGTCGCTCAGCTGACCCCGGACCGCCTCGATCGTGACGGCGTCGTCCAGGCCGTTCTTGCGCAGGATCATCTGCGCGACCTCGCGCCCGCTGAGGCCGGAGGTGTTGGCCCGGCGGGACCAGGTTCCGAAGGTCGAGCGCAGGTACCACTGCGCGCCAAGGGTGAGAACCATCATCAGGATGAAGATGCCGAACATGACGGGGGCGTGTCCTCCTTCGCGATCTGCGAGTCCGGGTCGCGGGCACGCCTGAGCGCGCCCGCGTGGCTGTCTGGATCGACCTGCCGTCGGCAGCCTACCCGCCGGCCGGGGTCGCCAATTGCTCGTAGACTACTCAGGATTGCTGAGGCGTCGATGAGGGTTCATCGCTGCGCGCGCCGCCACGTGGGGCGATGCCGTCGACGCGGGCCACCGCCCGAACGTGGAAGCGGAGCGCGGTGCGCTCCTCGTCGTGCAGTTCCAGGGTCACGAACGAGGGGGCCGCGATCAGGTCGAGGTTGTCCTCCTCGACGTAGCCGCGCGCGATCGCGAGCGACTTGACCGCCTGGTTCACCGCTTGCGGACCGATCGCCTGCATCTCGACCTCGCCTTGGGCGCGCAACAGCGCCGCGATCGCCCCAGCGACCGCGTTCGGGCGCGAGTGACCGGAGACGCGAAGCACTTCCATGGCGACCCCTCTCGAAGCTCCGAAGCGGCTCCGGCGCTCACCTCGTCCCGCGTCCCGCAGGCGGCGGAGGGGAGGGCGACGCGGACCGTTTCGTTCGTTGACACGTACCCTAGCACCCCGTATACTCCGCTCCAGTGAGCGACGACCGCCCCACGCCCGCCCCGTGCGTCACCGACTCGATTCGGATCGTAGGCCTAGCGTGGAGGGGTGTCGCTTCGTAGTCGTACGATCACGTGCGCGTGAAGTCCACCCCGCCGACGAGGTTCGGCGGGGGTTTTTCGTTCCTGCAGGTCCGAGGAGAACGGCGTGAGGCCGACGGAGGAGACCATGACCGGTGCAGAAGTCCTGATCCGAGCGCTCGAGAAGCAAGGGGTGGAGGTCGTCTTCGGCCACCCGGGCGGCGCCATCATGCCCGTCTACGATGCGCTCTACGACGCCGACCTGCGCCACGTCCTGGTGCGTCACGAGCAGGCGGGCGCGCACGCCGCCGACGCCTACTACCGGGCGTCCGGACGGCCGGGCGTGTGCTTCGCCACCAGCGGCCCCGGGGCGACCAACCTGGTGACCGGCCTCGCGACCGCGATGATGGACAGCAGCGCCGTGGTCGCGATCACCGGCAACGTCCCCACCTCGCTGATCGGCACCGACGCCTTCCAGGAGGCGGACGTCTACGGCATCACCGGACCGATCACCAAGCACAACTACCTCGTCAAGCGGGTCGAGGACATCCCGCGCGTGGTCGCCGAAGCGTTCCACATCGCCGCGACCGGCCGTCCCGGCCCGGTCCTGATCGACGTGCCCAAGGACGTGCAGCAAGCGGTCTTCGAGGGCGGCGAGGAGGCGTTCGACGTCGAGGTCGACCTGCCCGGCTACCGCCCCACCGTCGTCGGGCACGCCGGTCAGATCCGCAAGGCGGCCGAGGCGATCCGCCAGGCCGAGCGACCGGTGATGATGGTCGGCGGCGGCGGCCAGGTCGCGGCCGAGCAGGTCATGAACTTCGCCGAGCGCACCGGCATCCCCGTCATCACCACCCTGATGGGCATCGGCGCCTACCCGGCCGGCGCGCCCCAGGCGCTGGGCATGCCCGGCATGCACGGCACCGTGACCGCCAACCGCGCGATCACGCACTGCGACCTGATCGTCGGGGCCGGACTGCGCTTCGACGACCGCGTCACCGGCAAGATCAGCCGCTTCGCGCCCAACGCCACGGTGGTGCACATCGACATCGACCCGGCCGAGATCAGCAAGCTCGTGAGAGCCCACGTCCCGGTCGTCGGCGACCTGCGCGACGTGCTGCCGCGCCTCGCGGACGAGCTCGAGCGGCTGGACATCGAGGACTGGTGGCAGCAGCTGGACGACTGGAAGGGCCGCTACCCGGAGCGCTACAAGACCGACCGGCCGCTGGTCAGCCAGGAGGTCATCGAGCTCCTGCGCGAGCACACGCAGGGCGAGTGCGTCGTGACGACCGAGGTGGGCCAGCACCAGATGTTCGCCGCCCGGTTGTTCCCGACCAGCCAACCGCGCACCTGGATCTCGTCCGGCGGCCTGGGCACGATGGGCTTCGGCCTGCCCGCCGCGATCGGCGCCGCCTTCGCGCGACCCGGCGAGCAGGTCGTGTGCGTCGCCGGCGACGGCAGCATCCAGATGAACATCCAGGAGCTCGCCACCATCGCCAAGCACCGCCTGCCGATCCTGATCGCCATCACCAACAACGGCGTGCTGGGCATGGTGCGGCAGTGGCAGGAGCTGTTCCACGCCCAGCGTTACAGCGAGATCTTCCTGGCCGACTCGAACCCCGACTTCGCCAAGCTGGCCGAGGCCTATGGCATCGAGGGGCACAACGTCTTCGACCGTGAGACGGCCCGCCGCCTCATCCCCGAGGTGCTGGCCCGAGGAGGGCCCGCCCTGATCAACTTCGTCGTCTACGAGTCCGAGAAGGTCTACCCGATGATCCCCTCCGGCGCCGGCGTCGACGAGATGCTCATCGGCGACCAGGAACCCGAGGAGGCACCGGCATGAGCGATCGTCATCTCCGTCACCGTCCGCGACGAACCGGGCGTGCTGGTGCGCATCGCCGGCCTGTTCGCGCGGCGCGGCTTCAACATCGAATCGCTCTCGGTCGCCCAGTCCGAGACGCCCGGCTTCAGCCGCACGACCTTCGTGGTCGACGGCGACACCGCCACCATCGAGCAGGTCCAGAAGCAGCTGCAGAAGCTGATCGACGTGATCAAGGTCGTCGACCACACCGAGACCGCGTTCGTCGATCGCGAGCTGATGCTGATCAAGGTCGCCGTGCGCGGCCCCGAGGAGCGCGTCGAACTGCGCCAGATCGCCCAGGACTTCCGCGCCCGCATCGTGGACGTCGGACGCCACGCGCTGGTCTTCGAAGTGACCGGCGACGAGGGCAAGACCAACGCCTTCATCGACCAGATGCGCGAGTTCGGCATCGTCGAGCTCATCCGCACCGGTCGCGTGGCGCTGCCGCGCTCCGCCCAGACCCCGACCCCCGCCCGCGCCAAGGTGGCGTGACGCACTCCCGAGGAGCCCTCGACATGGCCGACATCTACTACGACGACGACGCGAACCTGCAGCTGCTCCAGGGCAAGACCGTGGCCGTGCTGGGCTACGGCTCGCAGGGCCACGCCCACGCGCTGAACGCCAAGGAGTCGGGGCTCGACGTGATCGTCGGGCTGCGCCAGGGCTCGGCCTCCTGGACCGCGGCCGAGGCGGCCGGCCTGCAGGTGACCAGCGTCGCCGACGCCGCCGCCCGCGGCGACCTGGTGATGGTGCTGCTACCGGACGAGGTGCAGGGCCGCGTCTACCGCGAGGAGATCGCGCCCGGCCTCGAGCCGGGCAACGTCCTCGCCTTCGCGCACGGCTTCAACGTGGTCTTCCACCAGGTCGTGCCGCCGGAGGGCGTGGACGTCGTGATGATCGCGCCCAAGGGGCCGGGCCACCTGGTCCGCCGCGTCTACGAGCAGGGAGGCGGCGTGCCCTGCCTCGTCGCGGTCGAGGTCGACGCCAGCGGCGAGGCGATGGGGCGCGCCCTGGCCTACGCCAAGGCGATCGGCGGCACCCGCGCCGGCGCGCTACGCACCACCTTCCGCGAGGAGACCGAGACCGACCTGTTCGGCGAGCAGGCGGTGCTCTGCGGCGGCGTGACCGAGCTGATGCAGGCCGGCTTCGACACCCTCGTCGATGCCGGCTACCAGCCCGAGATCGCCTACTTCGAGTGCGTGCACGAGATGAAGCTGATCGTCGACCTGATCTACGAGGGCGGCTTCGACACCATGCGCCACTCGATCAGCAACACCGCCGAGTACGGCGACTACCGCACCGGAAAGCGCATCGTGACGCAGGAGACCCGCGCCGAGATGCGCGAGGTGCTGGCCGAGATCCAGACCGGCCGCTTCGCGCAGGAGTTCCTGCTCGAGAACCAGGTCGGTCAGCCACGCCTGAAGACCGAGCGCGCCGCTAGCGAACGCAGCCAGGTGGCCGAGGTAGGACGTCGCCTGCGGAAGATGATGTCCTTCATCGAGTCGTGAGCCGCTCCGTCGCCCGCCTCCTTCGCCGCGTCCCCGCCGCCCCCCGGCGCGCGGACGCGTCGCATCCGCGACTAGCGGGGCGCAGCGCCGGCGCCTGAGGGCGCCCACCGCCGGTCCGCCCACGTCGGACCCCCCGCCCCCACCCCGCGAAGGAGACACGCATGGCACGGATCAAGATCTTCGACACCACCCTGCGCGACGGCGAGCAGTCGCCCGGCGTCGCGCTCGACACCCGCGAGAAGCAGGAGATCGCCCGCCAGCTCGCCCGGCTGGGCGTGGACGTCATCGAGGCCGGCTTCCCGGTCGCCTCGCAGGGCGACTTCCGCAGCGTCCAGGCGATCGCCGAAGCCGCCGCGGAGGAGAACCCGCAGGTGGTCATCGCCGGCCTGGCGCGCGCCCACCGCGGCGACGTCGAACGGGCCGCGGCCGCGGTCGAGCGAGCGGCCGTGCCGCGCATCCACACCTTCATCGCGACCAGCCCGATCCACATGGAGAAGAAGCTCCAGCTCGAGCCGGACCAGGTGGTCGAGCGCGCGGTCGAGGCGGTCGCCCTGGCCGCGTCGTTCGTGGGCGACGTCGAGTTCAGCGCCGAGGACGCCGGACGCAGCGACCCCGCCTTCCTGGCGCGCATCTTCGCCGCGGTGATCGAGGCCGGCGCGACGACGATCAACGTGCCGGACACCGTCGGCTACATGACCCCCTGGGAGTACGGCGCGCTGATCGAGGGGCTGTTCGAGGCGGTGCCGACGCTGCGCAGCGTCGACG
>CAZJGU010000092.1:0-6537 GCA_964545455.1 uncultured bacterium
GCTGAACTGCGGCGCGCGCCGGGCCTTCTTGAGGCCGTACTTCTTGCGCTCGACGATGCGCTGGTCGCGCGACAGGAAGCCGCCCTGCTTGAGGATGTCGCGGTAGGCGGGGTCCACCTCGAGCAGTGCGCGGGCGACGCCGAGCTTGATGGCGTCGGCCTGGCCCGACGGGCCGCCGGCCTTGACGGTGATCACCGCGTCGTAGCGGCCGGCGGTGTTGGTGACCTTGAGCGGCTCGAGCGCCTGGACGCCCACGAGGATGCCGCGGAAGTACTCCTGGAAGTCCTTGCCGTTGACGCTGATGCGGCCGGAGCCGGGGCGCAGGAACACGCGCGCCACGGCCTCCTTGCGACGGCCGGTACCGTAGAACTGATCCATCACCTGACCTCCAGGGCCTTGGGCTGCTGGGCGTGGTGCGGGTGCGCGTCGCCGGCGTAGACCTTCAGGCGCCGGATCAGCTTGCGGCCCAGGCGGTTCTTGGGGAGCATGCCCCAGACCGCGCGCTCGATCACCCGCTCGGGGTGCTTGGCGAGCATGTCGCGGGCGGGGATCTCCTTGAGGCCGCCCTGGTAGCCGCTGTAGCGGGTGTAGATCTTCTGGTCGAGCTTGGCGCCGGAGAAGACGACCTTGTCGGCGTTGACGACGATCACGAAATCGCCGCACGCCATGTGCGGGGTGAACGTCGGCTTGTGCTTGCCGCGCAGCACCGAGGCGATGCGCGTCGCCAGCCGGCCTACGGTCTGTCCCTCGGCGTCGACGACGACCCAGTCGGCGTCGGTCTCCTTGGGGAAGTAGGTCCTCACGATTCGTCACGTCCTTTTGCGGCGTCCGGCCGGGGCCGGCGCGTCGGGTGCGGGTCCTGCGGTCTTCCGTTACGTCGTTCACGAAGGTGATCGGGGGATCGCCACGCGAAAAGCCGACGAGAAGCCTACCACGCCCGCGCGCACGCGGCAAGCGCTCGTTCGCCTCAGCCGGACCGCCTCAGCCCCTTGGGGTAGAGGTTGCGAACGCGCCGGCCGTCCACGCGCGCCCAGCCCAAGCCGCAGCCCGCCACGACCACCTGCGTCCAGCCGTCCTCCGGCGGGTCGCCGTGCAGCTCGGCGCCCTGCTGCCGCAGCCGCTCCGGGTCCGGTTCCTCGCCGCTCAGCCAGGCGCGGGCCGCGTCGCCGGCGGCCGGCAGCGCCAGTCGCGCCCGGGCCTCGCCCGGCCGCAGCGCCTGCGCCAGGGCGTGCGACGGGATCCAGCGTCCGCCCTGGGGACGCCCGAGCGCCAGGCCGGGGCGCAGGCTGGGGAGGTCCGCCAGCTCGTCCCCGCCGGCCCGGAGCCAAAGGACCCCGCCCTGCTCGACCAGCGCCGCGTCGGGGACCTCGGGCAGCCCGGGCGCCGCGTCGCGGGCGAACGCCCACCAGGCGGCGCGCGTCTCGGGCGTGGACGGACGCTCGGCGCCGTCCCGCGTCCCCCTCCGGTCGCGTCGCGCCCGGCCGCGGGGCCGGTCCGGTGCGGTCCGCCCGAGGTCCCCGAGGGCCGGCTCGACCGGTGGCGCGGCCGGATCGCGTTCCAGCAGCGCCAGCACGTGCCCGTCGCCGGGCGCCCGCTGGGGCCAGATGCGTGCCCAGCCCTCGGCCGAGAGGCCGTCGGCGCCGGCCGCCGCCGGCAGGCCCGGCTCGGTCCCCGCGATCCGCAGCGTCGCCAGGCGCAGGTCGGGGCGCCGGCGCAGCAGCCCGGCCACGACCGCCTCGTTCTCCTCCGGAGCGAAGGTGCAGGTCGCGTAGAGCAGCCTGCCGCCCGGCGCCAGCAGCAGGGCCGCCTGGGCCAGCAGGTCGTCCTGGCGAGCGGCGCAGGCGGCGACCGTCTCCGCCGACCAGGCGCGGCGCGCCTCGTCGCTCTTGCGGAACATCCCCTCGCCGCTGCAGGGCGCGTCGACCAGCACCGCATCGAAGCGTCCGGGCGCGTGCCGGGCCCAGGCCTCCGGGGTCGCCTGCGTGACGCGGGCCGAGCGGGCTCCGACCCGTTCCAGGTTGCGGGCGAGCGCCGCCACCCGGCGCGGGTGCACGTCGTTCGCGACCAGCACGCCGCCGTCCGGGGCGCCCGGCAGGTCGCCCTCCGTGGCGAGGTCGGCGGCCAGGGCGGTCGCCTTGCCGCCCGGGGCGGCCGCCAGGTCGATCACCCGCTCGCCCGGACGGACCGCCAGCGCGGCCGCCGGCGCCATCGCCGAGGGGTCCTGCAGGTAGAAGGCGCCCGCCTCGTGCAGCGGCGTCGCGCCGGGGGCGTCATCGCCCGGGTCGACCAGGAAGCCGTGCGGCGTCCACGGCAGCGGGTCGAGGCGCCAGTCCACCTGCGCCCGAAGCGCATCGAGGTCGATGCGGTCGTGCTGCAGCCGCAGCCCCCGCCGCGCGGGCCGCTCGAGGGCCGCGGCCAGCTCGGCGGCGTCGCGCTCGCCCAGCAGCGTCCGCATGCGGATCAGGAACGCCGGCGGCAGCGCCGGACGCTCCGGGCGCGGCCGGTCCGCCGTGCTCACGCCTCGTCGGGATCGCCGCTCGCAGCGGCCCCGGGCGGGTCGCCGGCGCCACCGAGCTGGCGGATCTCCTCGATGAAGCGGTCGACCGAGTCGAAGTCGCGGTAGACGCTCAGGTAGCGGATGTAGGCGACGTCGTCGAGCTCCTTCAGGAAGGCCAGCGCGCGCCGGCCGATCTCGTCCGCTTCGATGCGTGCCGTCTGGACCTCGTCCTCGAAGCCGTAGGCGAACTCGCGCAGCTGCTTCTCGGTCACGGGGCGCTTGTTGGTGGCGACGCGCAGCTTCTCGAGCAGCTTGTCGGGCTGGAACGCTTCGAGCCGGCCGGAGCGCTTGCGGACCATCAGCGCCTCGAGCTGGGTGCGCTCGTAGGTGGTGAAGCGGCGGTGGCAGGCGTCGCACTCGCGGCGCCTGCGGATGGCGTGACCGTCGTCCGACGGGCGCGAGTTGACCACCCGCGTCTCGGTCGACGAGCAGTAGGGGCACTTCACCGCGTCACCATCCGCTGCGTTCGTCCGGGACCTCGTCCTCGTCTCCCGCCTCGTCCGCGGCCTCGTCGACGTCGCCGTCGGACCAGGGATCGATCCAGCTGTCCGCGTCCTCGCCCTCGTCGTCGGTCTGCTCGTCGAGGGCTGGCCCGAGGGGCTCGTCGAGCTGGCGCACGCGGTCGTCGAGGGCGGCCTGGATCTCGGGCAGGAGGCGCTCGATCAGCCGCGGTGGAGGGGGCAGTCGAACCCGCAGCGTGGCGCCGTGCAGCCCGTCGGCGTCGGAGCCCAGGAACAGCGCCGTCCGCACCAGGGCGGCGTCGTGGACGGGGTCCGACGCCGCTCGCGAGGGGAGGACCAGGTTGACGCGGGGTCCGCCCTCGAGCGCGTCGTAGCCGGCGACCAGCCCTTCGAGCCCGCGTCGCGCCATGCGGTCCTGCGGCGCCCGTCCCGATCGTGGCGGGCCGACGACGACCACCCAGCCGCCCTCCAACCGACGGGCGGCGGTCCGCAGCACCAGGTGGCTGGACAGCAGCGTGTCGGCCACGACCTCGGCGAACTCGCCGTCGGCCAGCCCGCGGGGATCGCCGCCGCTGGTGCGGGTCGCGACGTGCACCACCCCTTCGAGCCGGCCGAACAGCTCGTCGACCTTGTCGAACGCCTCGCGCACGTCCATGCCGACGGTCACGTCGGTCTGGATCGGGATCGCCTGACCGCCGGCGTCCTCGACCTCGGCCGCCGTCTTCGAGGCCAGGCCGACGTCCCGGTCGGCGCACACGACGTCGTAACCGGCGCGGCCCCAGCCGAGCGCGATCGCGCGGCCGAAGCCCTGCCCGACGCCGGTGACGAGAACGATGCCGCCGCGTGCCATGCGGGCAGGATACACCTCGTGCCGATCGTCACGAAGTCGCCTGTCGGGCACCCGAGCGGGCTCTGGTAGGCTCGCGGCCGGAGGCACCGGCATGGCGCGTCGCGGCGACCCGCGCGAACCGTACAGCTACCTGCACCCGAGCACGACCGTCGAGGGGGACGTGCACGCCGCCCGGTTGCGCGTCGATGGAACGCTCAGAGGCTCGGTCGTGGTCGAGGGCCTGCTCGAGGTCGCGCCCGGCGGCCGCGTCGAGGGCGGACCGGTCCGCGCGCACGACGTCCGCATCGCCGGCGCGGTGATCGCCGACGTGCGTGCCGAGGGCACGGTCGAGGTGTGGCGCGACGGTCGCCTCGAGGGGGACGTCCGCGCCGGGGCGCTCGACGTCGACGAGGGCGGCCGCTTCCTGGGCCGCAGCCTGGCGCTGGACGCCCCTGATCCCGACGCGGACGCGGCGCCCCAGGAGGGACCCGGTCCAGGAGCCGCCGAAGCCGACTGCTAGAATGCCGCCGGACGCGCCCAGGAGCCCGACGGGGCGGGGCGCGCGGCGATCGAGGAGGTCCCGTGGCGCTCGAGAGATGGTTCCGGAGGAGCCGACCGACCAAGAGCGACGACGACACCAGCCCGGCCGGGCTGTGGCTCAAGTGCGACGCCTGCTCGGCGCAGATCTACCGCAAGGATCTCGCCCAGAACCTCTACCTCTGCCCCGAGTGCGGGCACCACTACCGCATGCCGGTCGACGAGCGCATCGCGTCGCTGGCCGACGAGGGCAGCTTCGAACGCTGGTCCGGGCTGCTGGGGCCGACCGATCCGCTGCACTTCGTCGACACCGAGAGCTACCCGGAGCGGATCGAGCGGGTGCAGCGCAAGCAGGGCCGCCCGGACGCCGTCGTGACCGGTGCGGCGACGCTGGACGGCGAGCCGGTGACCCTGGTGGTGATGGACTTCTTCTTCGCCGGCGGCTCGATGGGCTCGGTGGTGGGCGAGGAGATCGCCCGCGCCGCCGAACGCGCCGCCGACGAGGACCGCTCCCTGGTCGCCGTCACCGCGTCGGGGGGCGCCCGCATGCAGGAGGGCGCCCTCAGCCTGATGCAGCTGGCCAAGACCACCGTCGCGCTCGAGGCGCTGGCCGAGAAGCGCCTGCCCTACCTCACCGTGCTGGCCGACCCGACGACGGGCGGCGTGACCGCGTCGTTCGCGACGCTGGGCGACCTGATCTTCGCGGAGCCGAACGCGCTGATCTGCTTCGCCGGTCCGCGCGTCATCCAGCAGACGATCAAGCAGGACCTGCCCGAGGGCTTCCAACGGGCCGAGTTCCTGCTCAAGAAGGGCATGCTGGACGACGTCGTCGAGCGTCCCCGCCTCAAGGCGATGCTCGCGTCCAGCCTGCGCCTGCTGCGCGGAGCGCCGGTCGGCGCCGGACGGGAGGTGGATCGTGCCGCTTCCCTTTGAGGCTCCGATCTTCGATCTCGAGGGCAAGATCCGCGACATGCGGGCCTACGCCGAGGAGCAGCAGATCGACCTCGCCGAGGAGATCGCGCTGCTCGAGTCCCGGCTGGAGCGGCTCAAGGCCGAGACCTTCGCCTCGCTGAGCCGCTGGCAACGGGTCCAGGTCGCCCGGGCGCCCGGCCGTCCCACCGGACTGGACTACGTCGGGCGGGTGTTCGCGGGCTTCCAGGAGCTGCACGGCGACCGCACGTTGGGCGACGACCCGGCGGTCGTGACCGGCCTGGCCGAGCTGGACGGGCAGGCGGTCGTCGTGGTCGCGCAGCAGAAGGGGCGCGACACCAAGGAGAACATCCACCGCAACTTCGGCATGAGCCATCCGAGCGGCTACCGCAAGGCGATGCGCATGTTCGACCTGGCCGACAAGTTCGGCCTGCCGGTCGTGACGCTGATCGACACGCCGGGCGCCTACCCCGGCATCGCGGCCGAGGAGCAGGGCCAGGCGTGGGTCATCGCGGCCTCGATCCAGCGCATGAGCCGCCTGCGCGTCCCGGCGGTCGCCGTCGTGATCGGCGAGGGCGGCTCGGGCGGGGCGCTGGCGATCGGCGTCGCCAACCGCGTGCTGATCCTCGAGAACTCGACCTACAGCGTCATCAGCCCCGAGTCGTGCGCCGCCATCCTGTGGCGCGACGCCGGCGAGGCCGAGAAGGCCGCCGAAGCCCTCAAGCTGACCGCGCGCGACCTGCTCGAGATCGACATCGTCGACCGCGTGATCGACGAGCCCCTCGGAGGCGCGCACCGCGATCCGGACGCCGCCATGGCCGCGGTCGGCGCCGCCCTCCGCGACGAACTGGCCGAGCTGCGCGACTGGACGCCGGAACGGTTGGTGGCCGATCGTCGGGCGCGCTTCCGCCGCCTGGGACGTTTCGTCGAGCTCGACGAGGTCGCCTGAGCCGAGACCCCTACCTCACGGCTGGCGCGTGCCGTGCACCGCCGCCTGGTGCAGGGCCGCGAGGTTCGCGGCGACGTCGCCGTCCCCGCCGAACACGGCCGTGCCCGCGACCAGCACGTCGGCCCCGGCGGCCGCCGCCCGCCCCGCCGTCCGCAGGTCGACGCCGCCGTCGACCTCGATGCGGGCCTGCGGGCGCACGGCGTCGCGCCAGCCGCGCACGGTCCGGAGGCGGTCCTCGCTGCCAGGGATCCAGCTCTGCCCCCCGAAGCCCGGG
>CAZJGU010000092.1:6547-10535 GCA_964545455.1 uncultured bacterium
CCGCTTCAATCCACAAGCGTTTCTGCCGGACCGCAAACATACATAACCAGCGGCAGCGCCTCGCGCACCACGGCCAGCGGCGTGAGCGGGTTGACCGCGAGACCCGCCTTCAGACCGCGCTCGCCGATGCGGACCAGGGTGCGGTGCAGGTGCGGGTCGACCTCGGCGTGGACGGTCAGCAGGTCGGCGCCGGCGTCCGCGAACGGGTCGATCCAGGCGGCCGGGTCGCGCACCATCAGGTGCACGTCGAGGGTCGCATCGGTGACGCGTCGGCAGGCGGCGACGGTGCCTGGACCGAAGGTCAAGTTGGGGACGAAGGCGCCGTCCATGACGTCGACGTGGAACCAGTCGGCGCCGGCGGCTTCGGCCTCGGCGATGCGATCGGCGAGCCGCGCGGCGTCCGCGGCGAGGAGCGACGGCGCGATCCTGAGCATGGCCTCATGCTAGCAAGCGGGGAGGGCGTCACGAACCGTCGGCCGGCCGACCGTAGCGGGACGGACCGGCGCGGTAGGAGGGGGGTGGGACGCCGGACGCAGCGACGCGCCGCGTCCCGCACGACGTCAGCATCGCGCCGGCCGGCCCGGCGCAGGAGAGGAGAGCGGAGATGAGCGACGGCTACGCGAGACCCGAGGTGCTCGTGGACACCGCCTGGGTCGAGGCCCACCTGAACGACGAGGGCGTGCGGCTGGTCGAGGTCGACGAGGACGTGCTGCTCTACGAGCAGGGGCACGTGCCGGGAGCGGTCAAGCTGGACTGGCACACCGAGCTGCAGCGGCCCGACGTGCGCGACTTCGTCGACGAGACCGGCTTCGCCGAGCTGATGGAGGCCAAGGGCATCTCCAACGACGACACCGTCGTGCTCTACGGCGACAAGTCCAACTGGTGGGCGGCCTACGCCTTCTGGTTCTTCGTCTACAACGGTCACCGCGACGTCCGACTGATGGACGGCGGCCGGCAGAAGTGGCTGGCCGAGGAGCGGCCGCTCTCGGGCGAGGTGCCGCAGCCGGCACGCGGCCGCTACCGCGTCCCCTACCGCGACGCGTCGATCCGCGCCTTCGCGCCCGACGTGCTGCAGCACCTGCTGGCGGTCAAGGACGGGCGCGGCGCGCTGGTGGACGTGCGCAGCCCGGCGGAGTTCAGCGGCGAGAAGCTGCACATGCCCGAGTACCCGCAGGAGGGAGCGCTGCGCGGCGGCCACATCCCCGGCGCCGCCAACATCCCCTGGGCCCAGGCGGTGCGCGAGGACGGCACCTTCCGTCCGGCGTCCGAGTTGCGCGAGCTGTACGAGGGTCGCGGCGTGACCCCGGACAAGCCGGTCATCGCCTACTGCCGCATCGCCGAGCGCAGCAGCCACAGCTGGTTCGTGCTGCGCTACCTGCTGGGCTACCCGAGCGTCCGCAACTACGACGGCTCCTGGACCGAGTGGGGCAACATGGTCGGGGTGCCGATCGAGCAGGGGGACGGGCAGGACTGACGTCCCAGCCAGCGACGACGAAGCGGAGGCCGGGCGATGCGCCCGGCCTCCGTCGTTCGTGCCCGGATCGGGCCGCCGCTCAGGCGGTCGCCACCTGGGCGTCGAGGGCGTAGCGGATCGCGCCCTCGAGCAGCTCGAGGCCCTCGGCCAGCTCCTCGTCGGACAGGTTGAGCGGCGGCAGCAGGCGGATGACGTTGCCGTGCGTCCCGGTCGGCAGCAGCAGCAGGCCGTGGTCGCGGGCGTGCGCCACGATCGCCGCGACCGCCTCGGGGTTGGGCTCGAGCCCCCCTTCGCGGACGAACTCGATCCCGATCATGGCCCCGACGCCGCGCACGTCGCCGATGGCGCCGAACTCGCCGCGCAGCGCGCCGATGCGGTCCTGGATGCGCTCGCCGATGAGGCGGGCGCGCTCCAGCAGGCCCTCCTCCTCGATCACGTCGAGGGTCGCGAGCGCCGCGGCGATGGCGGTCGGGTTGCCGCCGAAGGTGCTGCCCAGCATGCCGGGACTCATCCGGTCCATCACCTCGGTCTTGGCGATCACGGCCGAGAGCGGGAAGCCGGACGACAGCGCCTTGGCGCTCAGGACGAGGTCGGGCTCGAGCCCGGCGTGGTCGACCGCCCACCAGGCGCCGGTGCGCCCGATGCCGGCCTGCACCTCGTCGTCGATCCAGAGGGCGCCGATCTCGTCGGCGTAGGCCCGCAGGCTGCGCAGGAAGGCGTGCGGGGCGGGGATGAAGCCGCCCTCGCCGGCGACCGGCTCGATCATGAAGGCGGCCACCTCGGACTCGCCCACGGTCGTCCGGATGCGCTCGCGCAGCTGCGTCAGGTCCGCCTGGCAGCAGGCGCCGTCGTCGCCACGGCCCCCGAACGGGCAACGGTAGCAGTAGGGGTACTCCATCCGGTAGATCTCGGCCGCGCGCGGGGCGAAACCGGCCTTGTAGGGGTTGGCCTTGCCGGTCAGCGACAGCGCCATGTGGGTGCGGCCGTGGAAGGCGTGGGTGAAGGCGACGACGCCCTGCCGGCCGGTCGCGACGCGCGCGATCTTGACGGCGTTCTCGACCGCCTCGGCGCCGGTGTTGACCAGGAAGGTCTTTTTCGGCGTCGTACCGGGCGAGATGGCGTCGAGCCGCTCGGCCAGCTCGACGTAGCTCTCGTGCATCCCGACCGCGAAGCAGAGGTGCTGGAACTCGCGCATCTGACGCTCGACGGCGTCGAGCACGCGCGGGTGCGAGTGGCCGACGTTCATCACGGCGATCCCGACGGTGAAGTCGAGGTAGCGCGTGCCGTCGGCGTCCCAGACGTAGCTGCCGCGTCCGGCGACGGGGTAGATCGGGTGCACCGAGGCGGCGGCGGGGGAGACCACCGCGGCGCGTCGGCGTGCGAGTTCGGCGTTGCTCACGTCGGACCTCCAGGCAGGGTCGGTCGAATCGAACCTCGCACCGCGAGTTCGCTTACGATCCGAAGGAAGATGGCCGGACGCGCCGGGGTTCCGCAAGCGCAGCCGGGTCAGGACGAGCGTAGCAAAGCCCGGCACGGCCGTGAACCCCGCACGCCCACGGCGCCCTCGTTCGGGCTCCGGTAGCCTGCATCGTGCCCGCTCCCGTCCTTCCGCTGCGCGTCCACGCCGCCCCCGGTCACGAGACCGAGGCCGAGGCGCTGGCCGCGCGCCTCGGCGCGTCCTACGGGCCAGGCCCGGCGCGCGCCGCGCTGGTGCTGACCGACGCCGGCCTGGTCGCGGCCAGCGGCGACCCGGACGGCCACCGCGACGCCGCGCAGCTGGCGGACGGCGGGCTGCAGGTGCGCTTCGACGAGGCCCGCCGTGGGGCCGAGCCGGTCGTGCGCGCGGTGCGCGCGGCGGTCGCAACGGACGGTCGCGTGGTGGACGCGACGGCGGGCCTTGGCGCGGACGCCGGCGCGCTCTGGCGGGCCGGGCTGCGGGTGACGATGCTCGAACGCGACCCGGTGCTCGCGGCGCTGCTGGCCGACGGGCTGCGGCGCCTGCGGGAGGCGGACGCGCCCGGTCACGAGCGCCTGACGCTGGTCGAGGGCGACGCGCGCGAGCGCTTGGCGGCGCTGGCGTGGCGGCCCGACGTGGTCTACCTGGATCCGATGTACCCGCGTGCGCGCGGCGGCGCCAAGCGTCGTGGCGCCGCATGGCTGCGCGCCTGGCTGGGCGAGCCGGGCGCCGACCCGGACGAGGATGCGCGCGAGCTGCTGCAGGTCGCGCGGCGCGTGGCGCGGCGCCGGGTGGTCGTCAAGCGGCCGCTGCGCGGACCGGAGCTGGCGCCGGGGGTGAGCGGCGCGCTGCGTGGGACGACGACCCGCTTCGACCTCTACCCGCCGGACTGACCGGCCCCGAGCGGGCACGAGAAGGTCCCGCAGCGCGGGGCGGTGGCTGGCCCGCAGGGATTCGAACCCCGACCGACCGGACCAAAACCGGTTGTCCTGCCATTAGACGACGGGCCACCGGGTCCCGGCTGCGGGACCCGGGAATCCTATCCAGCCGCACCCGGG
>CAZJGU010000093.1:0-10116 GCA_964545455.1 uncultured bacterium
ACGGAGCGTGTCGAGCGCGACGCCGACCATGATCAGCAGGCCGATGCCGCTGAAGACGAAGCTCAGCTGGCCCGCGCCGGTGATCCAGGCGAGGGTCTGCGGCAGCGCGTTGACGGCGCCCAGGAAGAGCGCCCCCCAGAGCGTGATGCGGCTGGTGATGCGGGTGAGGTGGTCGGTGGTCGGCTGACCGGGACGGACGCCCGGCACGAAACCGCCGTACTCGCGCAGGTTCTCCGAGATGCGGCGCGGATCGAAGCTGATCTGCGTGTAGAAGTAGGTGAAGGCGACGATCAGCACCGTCGAGGTGATCAGGCCCTGCCACTGCGCCGGGTTGAACCAGGCGCCGATCGCCTGCAGCCATCCGATGTTCGGGAAGGCGCCGATCAGCGTCTGCGGCAGGATGATGATCGACACCGCGAAGATGATCGGGATCACGCCCGCCGCGTTGAGGCGCAGCGGGATGTAGGTCGTCTGACCGCCCATGACGCGTCGCCCGACAACCTTGCGGGCGTACTGGACCGGGATGCGGCGTTCGGCCTGCTGGATCAGCACCATCCCGGCCAACGCGACGATCAACAGGCCGAAGAAGAACAGCAGCCCGAAGAGGTTGCCCTCGCCCCGACCGATCAGCGCGAACTGCTGCGCGATGGCGCTGGGGAAGGCTGCCACGATGCCGGCGTAGATGATCAGCGAGATGCCGTTCCCGATGCCGTACTCGCTGATCTTCTCGCCCAGCCACATCACGAAGCTGATGCCCGCCACCTGGGTGACGAGGACGATGAACCAGAAGAACGGCCCGTTGCTCCAGCCGACCTTGAGGGCGCCGGAGGGGCCCAGCAGGGCGATCGCGAGGAACACCGCCTGGATCGCCCCCAGCGCGGTCGCGCCGTAGCGCGTGTACTGGGTGATCTTGCGGCGGCCCTCCTCGCCCTCCTTGGCCAGCTTCTCGAGCGGCGGCCAGGTGGACTGCAGCAGCTGCACGATGATGCTGGCGGTGATGTAGGGGATGACGCCGAGGGCGGCGATCGAGAACACCTCGAAGTTGCCGCCCGAGATGAAGTTGAGCAGGGTGAAGATGTCGCCCTGTCCGAAGCTTCCCTCCCGCAGTCGGTCGATGTCGATCCCCGGCGTGGGGATGAACACCAGCAGCCGGTAGACGGCCAGCAGACCGATCATGACCAGCAGCTTCGCGCGCAGGGCCGGAATGGCCGCGGCGTTGCGGAAGGCCGCGAGCATCAGGCCGACTCCTCGGCCGCGGCGCCCTTCACGCTGCCGCCGGCCGCTTCGACCGCACGCGCGGCCCCGCGGCTCACGGCGTCGAGTTCGATGGTGAGCTTGGTGCCGAGCTCACCGTCGCCGAGCAGCTTGACGGCGCGATCGGCGCGCTTGACCAGGCCGGCCTCGACCAGCAGGTCGGTCGTCACGACGGTGCCGTCCTCGAAGCGATCGAGGTCGCCGACGTTGACGATCTGCACCGGCTCCTTGGCCTTGTTGAAGCCGCGCTTGGGCAGGCGCATGATGAGCCGCGAGCGGCCGCCTTCCCAGCCGGCGCCCTGGCTGAAGCCGCTGCGCGACGCCTGGCCCTTCTGGCCGCGACCGGCGGTCTTGCCGCGGCCGCTGCCGAGGCCGCGACCGACGCGGCGTCGAGCCTTGATCGAGCCCTTGGCGGGCTTCAAGTCGTTGAGTTTCACTTGGCGTCCCCTTCGATGGTCAGGAGGTAGGCGACCTTGCGCACCATCCCCTGGACGTCGGGCGTGTCCTTCACCTCGCGGACGTCGCCGGTCTTGCGGAGGCCGAGCGCGTGGACCGTGGCCTTCTGGTCCTTCGGCACCCCGATCAGGCTACGGGTCAGGGTGATGCGCATGGTCACTCGGCCCGATCCCGCTCGGCCTTCGCCTCGGCGAAGGTCCGCAGCTGCTTGAGCCCGTCGACGACGGCGTAGGCGACGTTGGTCTGGTTGCGCGAGCCCAGCTCCTTGGTGAGCAGGTTGCGGTACCCGGCGAGCTCGACGATGGCGCGGGGCACGCTGCCGGCGATGACGCCGGTCCCGGCGCCGGCCGGCTTGAGCATCACGCGGCTGGTGCCGTGGGCGCCGAGGACCTCGTGCGGAATGGTGCCCGGCTCCTCGATCGGCACCTCGAAGAGGTTCCGGCGGGCCACGTACTGGCCCTTCTGGACCGCGATCGGGACCTCCTTGGCCTTGCCGAGGCCGACCCCGACCCGTCCCTGGCGGTCGCCGATGACGACCATCGCGCCGAAGCGGAAGCGCCGACCCCCCTTGTAGGTCTTGGCGGTCCTGCGGATGAAGATGACCTTGTCTTCGAAATCCTGGTCGGGCATCAGAACTCGAGTCCTCCCTCACGGGCCCCCTCGGCCAGCGCCTTGACGCGGCCGTGGTAGCGGTACGGTCCCCGGTCGAAGACGACGCGGGTCACGCCGGCGGCGGCGGCACGTTCGGCGACGGCCTTGCCCACCGCGGCGGCCTGGGCGGTCTTGTCGCCGTCGCTGCCGAGCGTCTTGCTGTTCGCCTCGGCAAGCGTGGTGCCGGTGCGATCGTCGATCACCTGGGCGTAGATGTAGCGGGCGCTGCGGAACACCGACAGGCGCATGCGGCCGTTGTCGACCGGGCGGCGGATGGAGCGGCGCGTCCGGAAGGCGCGGCGCTGCTTGGCGTTGAGCGTGTTCATCGTCTCCCCCTTCCGGATCAGCGGGCGGCGGCCTTGCCGGCCTTGAGTCGGACGCGTTCGCCGGCGTAGCGAACGCCCTTGCCGTGGTAGCTGTCGGGCGGACGGACGGCGCGGATGTCGGCCGCCACCTGCCCCACGAGCTGCTTGTCGATGCCGCTGACCTCGATCTTGGTCGGCTCCGGCGCTTGGATCGTGATGCCCTCGGGCGGGTCGATCACGATCGGGTGCGAGTAGCCGAGCAGGAGCTCGAGCGACGAGCCCTTCATCTGGCAGCGGTAGCCGACGCCCTGGATCTCGAGCTTCTTGGCGAAGCCTTCCGAGACGCCCTGGACGGCGTTGGCGACCAGGCTGCGGGCCAGGCCGTGCTGGGCACGGTCGTCGCGGTGATCGCTGGGACGCGTGAAGACCAGCGTGCCGTCCTGGTTCTCCATCTGGATGCGCGCGTTGAGCGGCACCTCGAGCTGGCCCTTGGGGCCCTTGACGCGCACACGGGTCCCGCCGGCTTCGAGGCTGATCTCGACGCCTGCGGGAAGCGGCAGCGGGTTGCGACCGATGCGGGACATCACCACACCTCGCAGACGATCTCGCCCCCGACGCCGGCGCGGCGCGCCTCGCGATCGGCCATCAGGCCCTGCGAGGTCGACACCACCGCGACGCCGAGACCGCCGCGAACGACGGGGACGTGCTTGGACTTGGCGTAGGCGCGCCGGCCCGGCTTCGAGACGCGAGCCAGCGAGTGGATGACGGGCGCGCGCTTGGGGCCGTACTTCAGGCCGATGCGCAGCTGCGGGTGACCGTCGACCTCGACCTCGGCGACGTCCTTGAGGTAGCCCTCGCGCACGAGCAGCTGCGCGAGCGACTTCTTGAACTTGCTGTTGGGGACGTCCACGTGCGCTTGGCCGATGGCCACCGCGTTGCGGATCCGGGTCAGCATGTCTGCAATGGGATCAGAGTGCACTGTTGCCTCCGTGGAGTTGGTACCGACGACCGTTTCGCCGGCCATCACCCCTGGAACGAGGTGTCTTTGTTGTGCCTACCAGCTCGACTTGGTGACGCCCGGCAGGAAGCCCGCGTGGGCCATCTCCCGCATGCAGATCCGGCACAGGCCGAAGTCGCGCAGGTAGCCGCGCGCGCGGCCGCAGCGGCTGCAGCGGTTGACGCGCCGCACCGAGAACTTGGGCGTCCGCTTGGACGAAGCGATCTTGGCTTTCGTGGCCACGAGGCCTCCTTACTTCCGGAAGGGCATGCCGAGGAGCTCGAGCAGGCTGCGCGCCTCCTCGTCGGTCTCGGCGGTGGTGACGATGACGACGTCCAGGCCGCGGACCCCGTCGACGGTATCGAAGCTCAGCTCCGGGAACACCAGCTGTTCGCGGATCCCCAAGCTGTAGTTGCCGCGGCCGTCGAAGGCGTTGGCGCTGATGCCGCGGAAGTCGCGCACGCGCGGCAGGGCGACGTTGATGAGCTTGTCGAGGAAGGCCCACATGCGCTGGCCGCGCAGCGTGACCTTGAGCCCGACCGGCATGCCGGCGCGGATCTTGAAGTTCGAGACCGACTTCTTGGCCTTGGTCACGATCGGCCGCTGCAGCGCGATCTGCGCGAGCTCGGAAGCGGCCTTGTCGAGCACCTTCTTGTCGTCGCGCGCCTCGCCGACGCCCATGTTGAGCACGATCTTCTCGAGCTTCGGCACCGCCATCGGGTTGGCGTAGCCGTGGCGCTCGGTCAGGGTCTCGCGGATCGCGGCGTACTTGGCCTTGATCGGCAGGTCCACCTTGGGCTGGACGGCCTGGTCAGCCATCGAGGGTCACCCCACTCTTCTTGGCGACGCGCACCTTGCGACCGTTCTCGTCGACCTTGACGCCGATGCGGGTCGGCTCCCCGGTCTGCGGATCGAGCAGCTGCACGTTGCTGATCGCGATCGGCGCTTCCTGGTCGCGGAAGCCGCCGCGCGGGTTCTCCTGGCTCGGGCGGAGCGCCTTCTTGATCATGCCGACGTTCTCGACGAGCACGCGGCCCGTGTCGCGGTGGACGGCGATGATCTCGCCCTCGAGCCCCTTGTGCTTGCCGGCGACGACGCGCACGCGGTCGCCCTTCTTGAGCCGGGTCTTGACGGCCATCACAGCACCTCCGGCGCGAGCGAGACGATCCGCATGAACTTCTTCTCGCGGAGCTCGCGGGCGACCGGTCCGAAGACGCGGGTCCCGCGCGGCTCGTTCTGCGGGTTGACGAGGACGGCGGCGTTCGAGTCGAAGCGGATCGACGAGCCGTCCTTCCGGTTGATCTCCTTCTTGGTGCGGACCACGACCGCGCGGACCACGTCGCCCTTCTTGACCTGGCCCTGCGGGATCGCGTCCTTCACCGAGGCGACGATGACGTCGCCCACGCCCCCGACGAACTGCTGTCCGGTCCCGAGGACGCGGATGCACTGGATGCGCCTCGCTCCGGAGTTGTCGGCGACGTCGAGATAGGTCTCCTGTTGGATCACGATGCCTCCGGGGCTTAGCTGCGCGCCTTCTCGAGAAGCCTCGTCACCACGAACCGCTTGCGCTTCGACATCGGACGGGCCGAGGTGATCTCGACCGTGTCACCGACGCCGTAGGCGTTCTGCTCGTCGTGCGCGAGGTACTTCTTGCTGGTGCTCACGACCTTCCCGTAGAGCGGGTGCTTGAAGCGCCGCTCGACCGAGACGGTCACCGTCTTGTCGGCCGCGTCGCTGACGACGCGCCCCTGAAGAACCTTCTTCACGCGTTCTCCTTCTCCGCCGCGATCGTCATCAGCCGGGCGATCTCACGCTTGGCCTGGCGGATGCGCCGCGGGTTCGAGGCCTGGCCGACCGCCGCCTGGAAGCGCAGGTCGAGCAGCTCTTCGCGGCGCTGCGCTACCTCGACGTCGATCTCCTCGGCCGTCAGGTTGCGGATCTCATTGGGCTTCATCGTAGATCTCCCGCCCCACCATCTTCGTCGCGATCGGAAGCTTGTGGCCGGCGAGGCGGAACGCCTCCTTGGCCTGCTCCTCGGTCACGTTGGCGACCTCGAAGAGGATGCGACCCGGCTTGACGACGGCGACCCAGTACTCGACCGCACCCTTGCCCTTGCCCATGCGGACTTCCTGGGGCTTCTTGGTGACGGGCTTGTCCGGGAAGATGCGGATGTAGATCTTGCCGCCGCGCTTGAAGTAGCGACTCATGGTGATGCGGCAGGCCTCGATCTGGTTGGACTTGATCCAGGCCGGCTCCATCGCCACCATCGCGTAGTCCCCGAAGGCGACGTAATCGCCGCCCTTGGTGTCGCCCTTCATGCGGCCGCGGAACTGCTTGCGGTACTTGACGCGCTTGGGGAGCAGCATCAGGAGTCCTTCCGCACGCGGCGGCGGCCACGGTCCCCGTCGCGGCGACGGCCGGGACGACGGCGCTTCTTCTTGTCGTCGTCGGTCCGCACGCGCGGCAGCACGGCCGCCTGGCGCTGGCGGTCGCCGACGATCTCGCCGTGGAACACCCAGGCCTTGACGCCGACGATGCCGTAGGTCGTCTTGGCCTCGGCGGTGCCGTAGTCGATGTCGGCGCGCAGCGTCTGCAGCGGCACGCGGCCGTCGGAGTACCACTCGGGCCGGGCCTGCTCGGAGCCGCCGAGGCGACCGGAGCAGCGGATCTTGACGCCCTTGGCGCCCGATTCCATGGTGCGCTGCACGGCCTGCTTCATCGCACGGCGGAAGGCGAAGCGGCGCTCGAGCTGGTCGCGGATGCGCTGGGCGACCAGCATGCCGTTGGTGTTGGCGTTCGGCACCTCTTGCACGTTGACGGCGACGGTGCCGCCGATGGCCTTGTCGAGGCGGGCGCGCAACGCCTTGATCGCCTCGCCGCCGCGGCCGATGACGACCCCCGGCTTGGCGGTGAAGATGGTGATGTTGACGTTGTGCGCCGCGCGTTCGATGTCGATCCGGGCGATGCCGGCGTGACCGACCTCGCTCTGGATCGTGCGGCGGATGGTCTCGTCCTCGTCGAGCAGCCGGGGGTAGTCGGCCTTGCCGGCGTACCAGCGCGCCGAGCTGACCTTGTTGACCCCCAGGCGGAACCCGAGCGGGTTGATCTTATTGCCCACTGCGTTCCTCCAACGTGATCGTGATGTTGCTCGTGCGCTTGCGCATGAGATCGGCGCGGCCGCGAGCGCGCGGCAGGTAGCGCTTGAGCGTCGGTCCGTCGCCGACCTGCACGTCCGAGACGAACAGCGTGTCCTCGAACATGTCGTGGTTGTTGACGGCGTTCGCCTTGGCGCTCCGCAGCAGCTTGAGGACCGGCGCGGCGACGCGCTTGTCGGTGAACCGCAGGATCGACTCGGCCTCGGCGACGTCCTTGCCGCGGATCAGGTCCACGACGAGGCGCGTCTTGCGCGGGGTCGAGCGATGCATGCTGAGCGTGGCCTTGGCCTTCATCTCAGTCCCTCCGACCGTGCCCGCGGAAGGTGCGGGTCGGCGCGAACTCGCCGAGCTTGTGCCCGACCATGTTCTCCTGGACGAAGACCGGTACGTGCTGACGCCCGTTGTAGACGCCGATGGTGTGCCCGACCATCTCGGGCACGATCGTCGAGCGGCGGCTCCAGGTCTTGATGACCCGGCGGTCGCCCGAGGTGTTGGCCGCGTCGACCTTGTCGAGCAGGTGCCCGTCGACGAACGGTCCCTTCTTCATGCTGCGGGACATTACTTCCTCCCCTTCCGCCGACGGACGATGAAACGGCTCGAGGTCTTGCGCTTGCTGCGCGTCTTGAGGCCCTTGGCCTGCTGGCCCCAGGGGCTGACCGGCGGCCGACCGCCGCTGCTGCGGCCTTCGCCGCCGCCGTGCGGGTGGTCGACCGGGTTCATCGAGCGACCGCGCTGATGCGGCTTGCGGCCCATCCAGCGCTTCCGGCCGGCCTTGCCCAGCACCAGGTTCTTGTGCTCGGCGTTGCCGACCGAGCCGACGGTGGCGTAGCACTCGCCGTGCACGCGGCGCAGTTCGCCCGAGGGCAGCCGCAGCGTCACGTAGGCGCCGTCACGGCCCTGGATCTGGATGCCGGTGCCGGCGCTGCGACCGAGCTGGGCACCCTTGCCGGGGACCAGCTCGACGGCGTGCACCACCGTGCCGACCGGGACGAAGCGCAGCGGCATGGCGTTGCCGACGACCGGTTCGGCGTCGGGTCCGGCCACGATGCGACTGCCCACCACGATCTTCTCGGGCGCCAGCACGTAGCGCTTCTCGCCGTCGAGGTAGTGCAGCAGGGCGATGTTGGCGCTGCGGTTGGGGTCGTACTCGACCGCGGCGACCTTGGCCGGCACGCCTTCCTTGTCGCGACGACGGAAGTCGATCAGGCGGTAGCGGCGCTTGTGGCCACCCCCCCGGAAGCGCGACGTGACGCGACCGCGGTTGTTGCGGCCCCCGCTCTTCTTCATTCCGACCAGCAGCGACTTCTCGGGCCGATCCTTGGTCACCTCGGCGAAGTCCGAGGTCGTCATGAAGCGACGGGAGGGCGTATAGGGACGATACTTCTTGGTCGGCATCTCGGCCCCTCCCTCAGGTCAGACCCTCGAGCTGCTGGATCTTCTGACCGGCAGCGAGGGTGACGATGGCTTTCTTGCGATCGGCGCGACGTCCGACGAAGCGGCCCATCCGCTTGGTCTTGCCCGCGACGTTCTGGACGTTGATCTTGACGACGTCGACCGCGAAGACGGTCTCGACGGCGTCCTTGATCTGCGTGCGGCTGGCGTCCGGGTGGACGTAGAAGGCGTACTTGCCGGCGTCGATCTCGGTGACCGCCTTCTCGCTCAGCACCGGGCGCAGGATGACGTCGTGCGCGTTCACGCGGACTCCTCCTGGACGGCGCCGTCGAAGAGCGCGGCGTCGGCGATGACGGCCTGGTTGCGCAGCACGTCGTAGACGTTGATGCCGCGCGTCGGCAGGACGTCGATCCAGGGCAGGTTGCGGGCGGCGCGGCGTGCCAGCTCGTCGTCGGTCACGAGCAGGACGCGCTCGCTCCCGTCGAAGCCGTGCTGGGCGGCCCAGGCCACGAACTCCTTGGTCTTGCCGCCGATGCCGAACTCCTCGACGAGGACCAGCTTGCCCTCCTGCGCCCGAGCGGCGATGGCCATGTGCAGGCCCAGCCGACGCACGCGCTTGGGCAGCGTGTAGCCGTAGTCGCGCGGTTGCGGACCGAAGACGGTACCGCCGCCGACGAAGATCGGCGCCTTGCGGCTGCCGTGACGGGCGCGGCCGGTCCCCTTCTGGGGGTAGATCTTGGCCGTCGACCCGACCACCTTGCCGCGCGTCTTGGTCGCGGCGGTGCCGCGGCGGCGCTTGCTCAGCTGCCAGCGCACGACCTCGTGCAGCACCGACTCCTGCGGTTCGGGGAGGTCGAGGGTGACGGTGCGGCCGCTCCCGATGACGTCGACCGTGACCGGCATCAGTTCACCTTCTTCCGGGCCGAGGTCTTGACGACGACCAGGCCGCCGTTGGGGCCCGGCAGCGAGCCCTTGATCAGCAGCAGGTTGTCGTCCTTGCGCACCTCGACGACTTCGAGGCCGACGGTGGTGATCGATTCGGAACCGTAGTGGCCCGCCATGCGCTTGCCCTTGTAGACGCGCCCGGGGGACTTGCGGTTGCCGATCGAGCCGCCGTGGCGGTGCTTCTTCTTGGTGCCGTGGGTGGCCGGCATGCCCGCGAAGCCCCAGCGCTTGATCACGCCGGCGGTGCCGCGGCCCTTGCTGGTGCCGGTCACGTCCACCGTCTCGCCGTCCTCGAAGATCTCGACGGTGACGGCGTCGCCGTCGGGCGCGTAGTCGCGGAACTCGACGAGGTGACGCTGAGGCGCCACGCCGTGCTTCGTGAAGTGGCCCAGCGCAGGCTGGTTGAGCGCCTTCTCCGACGTCTCGTGCCAGCCGAGCTGGACGGCATCGTAGCCGTCGCTGTCCTGGCTCTTGCGCTGCACCACGGGGCAGGGCCCGGCCAGGACGACGGTGACGGGTACGAGCCGCTCACCGCGCCAGACCTGGGTCATGCCCACCTTGGTGCCGAGGATCCCTTTCACTAGCGGCCTCCGACCGTCTTGATCTCGATGTCCACCCCAGTCGGGAGGTCGAGGTGCATGAGGCTGTCGATGGTGCTCTTTGTGGGCGACTTGATGTCGATCAGCCGGTTGTGGGTGCGGATCTCGAAGTGCTCGCGGCTGTCCTTGTCGGTGAACGGGCTGCGGAGCACGCAGAAGCGGCGGATGCGCGTCGGCAACGGGACGGGGCCCGCCACGTCGGCACCGGTGCGACGCACCGTGTCGACGATCCGGGTCGCGGAGCTGTCGAGGCTTCGGTGGTCGAACGCCTTGAGCTTGATTCGAATCTTGGGCGCCTGCACGCAGTTACTCCTCGATGCCCGTCACGACGCCCGCACCCACCGTACGACCACCCTCACGAA
>CAZJGU010000094.1:0-10078 GCA_964545455.1 uncultured bacterium
AGAACCTGTTCTGGGCGTTCGCCTACAACACCCTGCTGATCCCGGTCGCGGCCGGCGTGCTGTACCCCGTGCTGGGCGTGCTGCTCTCGCCGATCCTGGCCGCCGGCGCGATGGGCCTCTCCAGCGTGTTCGTGCTGGGCAACGCCCTGCGCCTCAAGCGGGTCGCGCCGGTCCTGGCCGGCCCCGAGGGGCGCACGACCCGCGGCACGGTCGCGACCGCCTGAGCGACCGCGACCGAGGAGCAAGCCGAGGGCGGGGCGCGCAGGCGGCGCCCCGCCCCTTCATGCGCGTCGGCGCGGACGGGCGGACGTCGGCACGACCGGCTCAGGACTCCAGCGGCGCCGGCGCGTCCTCCTCGCCCTCGTCCTCCGCGGCGGCGGCCTCGTAGCCGCGCACCAGCTCACCGAAGACGTCGCCCAGCGCGAAGGCGGCGTCCTCCGTCAGCTCCCAGCCGTCCTGGATCGTGTCGAAGAGCTGCAGCGCCTCGATGCGGACGCCGTCGACGTCGAAGTAGTCCTCCTCCGGATCGAACACCTCGTCCTCGGCCACGGCGACCAGGCAGAGGACGGTGTCCTCGGACACCCAAGCGTGCAGCAGCGTCCAGGCGGATCCCTCGAAGCGAGCGTCGAGCAGCGCGCGTGCCGGTGCGGGAACGTCCATCGCGACCTCCGTTCCGTCAGCGTACCCGGGGGACGGACCGGCACGTCGCCGGTCGTGCGGCCGCGGCGACGCCCTTGGCGTACGCTCGACGCCATGCTCCCCTACGGTGCGCTGAAGGCGCTGGCGGACACGAACCGCCTGCGGATCCTCGACTTCTTCCTTGCGCCGGTCCACAGCTGCTGTGGACCGGAGGAGGGCGTGTGCAGCTGCGACCTCGAGCGCCACCTCGGCCTCTCGCAGCCGGCGGTGCACCACCACATGCGGATCCTCACGGACGCCGGCCTGGTCGTGGCCGAACGGCGCGGGCGCTGGGTGTACTACGCCCTGGCACCGGACGCGCTGCGCGGCCTCGCGGGCCAGCTCGAGGCCGTCGCCGCCCGCGCCGAGGCGCTGCCCACCACGCGGATCGGGGGGCCGTGCGCCCACCGCGACGGCGAGGCGCTGCGCACCACGGTGACGGCCGGCGTGGAGGACGCGTCGCGCGCCTCCACGCCGGCCGAGGTCCTGCAGACCGACTAGCGGTCCGCCCGGCTCAGATCATCGGCTCGAACACCCCCGCCAGCAGCACGGTCGCGCGCAGGAAGAACACGCCCGCCAGCGCCGAGACGGCCGACAGCGCGATCAGCGGCTTGCTCTTGCCGCGGGCCACGGTGTACGCGCCGATCGCGATCGGGACCAGGATGCCGACGCCGACGATGCCGCCCCAGGTCATCAGGGCCAGTTCGCCGGTCGCCATCATCTGCGCGCCGATGCGCGCACCGGTGCTGCCGATCGTCAGGCCGATGTGCAGGAAGGCCAGCACCGCCAGCAGTTTGGCCGCGTCCAGGCCCAGGCCCAGTCGCACGCCGAAGGCCGAGACGCGCTCGTCCACCCAGCCGACGACGTACATCAGCTCCAGCACGGCGATCGCCGCGATCGAGCCGCTGATGACCCACAGCACCGGGATCAGCGCGGTGTTCCAGAGCGGCACGCCGACCGCTTGCGTGATCAGGAAGCCGCTGTAGACGGTGACCGACACGCCCAGCGCCGCGTAGACGCCCACGAAGGCGTTGCTGGCGTCCAGCGCGCGGGTCCAGCCGAGCCAGCCGAAGCGCTCCGACAGGAACGGCAGCTGCGCGACGACCAGGATCAGGGTCGCGACCAGGTGCACCGACAGCAGCGTGATGCCGATCAGCATCCACGAGCTGAAGTTGAAGTCGAAGTTCACGACCATCAGCCAGAGCGTGCGCGGCAGGTTCCACCAGCGGCCCAGGTGGCTGACGACCAGCAGCAGGCCGACGGCCAGCGACCCGAAGATCACCAGCGCCAACGGCCGCCGCCGCACGAAGTAGTAGGCGACCGATCCCATGCCGGCGATGCCGACGAACCACAGGAACCAGGCGATCGACCAGCCCCAGTGGGCGATGTCGACCTGCATGTGAAGCTCGGCCGGAGTCATCAGGATCCCTCCACCACGAAGTACTTGGGCTCGGTGCCGGCGTCCTCCAGCAGACGGCGGCTACGCTTCGTCCGCAGCGTCACCGAGACGCTGCTGTCCGGATCGTTCAGGTCGCCGAAGTCGCGCGCCATCGCCGGGCAGGCCTGCACGCAGGCGGGCGGCAGCCCGTTGCCGATCAGCTCCTGGCACCCCGACCCCATGCACTTCTCGGGGAGCTTCGTGTCGGGGTGGAACCAGCGCACGTTGTAGGGGCAGCTGGTGACGCAGTAGCTGCAGCCGGCGCAGCGCGCAGGGTCCAGCTGGACCAGCCCGTCGCTGTCGTAGTAGACGGCGCCGAACGGGCAGTTGGTCACGCACGGCGCGTTCTCGCAGTGCTGGCACTGGGTCAGCAGGATCTCCGGCCGGCCGTGCGGGCTGACGCCGTCGATGCGCCGGATGTTGGACGCGAGCGAGTTCCAGCCCTTGTCCTTGCGCGCCATCATGTCGGGCGCGTTGGTCGAGGTGCAGGCCATCACGCAGGCCCCGCAGGCGATGCAGCGGCTGGCGTCCCAGACGTGCGTCAGGCGGCGCTCGGGGGTCTCTCCTCGTCTCAGGCGTGTGCTCATCTCAGGAATCCTCCTCGCTCACGCCCGGCGGATGCGCACGGAGGCGTTGTTCGAGTTCGAGCCGGTGACGGGGTCCACCCAACTGCGGGCGAACCAGTGCGGGTTGAGTCCCTCGGCCATCTGCCCGAAGCCGTCCTCGCCCTGCACGCCGCGGCCACGCTGCCCGCCGACGTAGGAGTAGATGAACAGCGCGCCGGGGTGGACGCGGGGGGTGACGTTGACGCGCGAGCGCGCGACCCAGCCGGTGTCGAGGCCCTCGACCTCGATCTCGTCGTCGCTGGCCAGGCCCAGACGCGCCGCGTCGTCGGGGTGGATCCAGACGCGGTTGTCGACCAGGTACTGCGTCGGGAAGGCGACGCTGGCGACGCCCGAGGAACCGATCGGGCTCTTGCCGTTGACGAGGAAGAACTCGTCCTCGCCGCGCGGCATGGTGTAGGCGGGCGGGTCGAAGTAGCTCGCGAAGCCGTGCTCGCGGTAGCCGCGCAGCACGGGGTGGAAGGCGTAGACCTCCAGCCGCCCGCTGGGCGAAGCGAACGAGCGCTGGTAAGGGGTCTGCTCGTAGGTCTTCTGCTGGAAGGTGACGAAGCCCTTGTCGCGGAACTCGGCCAGCAGCTCGTCGGGATCGCGGTCCCAGTTCTCGGCCAAGCCCTCGAGGCGCAGGCGTTCGATTCTGTCGAACCACTCGCGGCGCCAGGTCTCGACGTCCGCCATGCGCTCGTCGTGCCCGAACAGGGCGGCCCGCCTGGGGTAGGTGGCGCGCAGGATCTCCAGCGCGATCCAGGCGTCGGGACGCGGCTCTGCACCCGGAGGCGGATCGGTGACCTTCTGCTGCAGCGCGGCGGTGGCGGTCATGGTCCAACCGACGCTGGCCAGCATGGGGCGCTCGAGGAACATCTCGGCCGGCAGCACGTAGTCGGACCAGTCGTTCATCTCCTGGTCGACGATGTCGACGTTGACGATCAGGTCCAGCTTGCGGAGCGCTTCCTCGCTGCGCGCGACGTTCGGGTCGCGCTGGAAGACCGTCGCGCCGAAGAGCACCAGCGCCTTGACCGGGTAGGGCTCCTCCTCGAGGATGGCGCCGATGACGGCGTCGAAGGTGGCGTTGGTCTCCGGGTAGATCGCCTTGTCGACGCGCGGGTCGTCGATCCTGAGATCGAAGCTGTCGCCGGTGATCATCGACACCGTGCCGCCGGAGGCCCCGACGGCGCCGGGCAGCTTAGCGCTGGGGCGGAAGCAGATCCCGCCGGGCCGGTCGAGGTTCCCGAGCAGGCCGTTGACGGTCATCAGCGCCATGACGGCGTCGGTGTCGTTGCCGTTGCGGGTGTTGTACCAGGTGTCTTCGACGACGCCGCCCATGGTGGCCAGCTCGCGCGCGATCCGCTGGATCGTGGCGGCGGTGATGCCGGTGATGGCGGCGGCGCGCTCGGGGGCGTAGTCGTCCAGGTGGTCGAGGAACAGGTTCCAGGCGGTCGTGACCTGGGCCTGCGTGCCGTCGGCCAGGCTCACGGGGCCGGCGTAGGCCAGGTCGGGCGCGAGGCCGTCGTCCTGGTGGAAGGCGATGCGACCGTCGGCGCCCATGAGCGCGAACAGGCCTTCGTCGCCGTCCTCCTGCAGGTCGGCCTGCGTCAGGGGCCGGCCGTCCTCCTTGATGAGGAAGGGCAGGTTGGTGTAGCGCGTGACGAAGCCCTCGTCGAAGCGGTCCTCGTCGACCAGCACGTGCGCGACGCCCAGCATGAAGGCGGCGTCGGTGCCGGGAACGCAGCTGAGCCACTCGGCGTCGGCGTAGGCGACGTCGGGGTGGGCCGGGTTGAGGAAGACCACCTTGGCGCCGTGCTCGCGCGCCGCGGCCAGGCGGTGGACCGCGCCGATGGGCGCGTTGAGGCTGCGGCCGGGGAAGAGGATGTAGCGGACGTTGTCGTAGTCGGGGTCGACGGTCGAGTGGCTGTGGAAGCCCGACCCCATCATCCACCGGCGGCCGACCACGCCCGCGGTGTTGCAGGTGCTGGCCTGGCTGACGGCGTTGGGCGTGCCCAGACCCCAGGCGAGCAGGTTGGACTCGGTCTTGAAGTCGTGCGTGCTGATCGCGACCGAGCGGGCGCCGTCGCGCTCGATGATCTCGCGCAGCTGGGCGCCGATCTCCTCGAACGCCTGCTCCCAGGAGATCTCCTCGAAGCGGCCCTCGCCGCGCTCGCCGACGCGCTTGCGCGGCCGGCGCAGGCGCAGCGGGCTGTCCCAGGTGTAGGGCGCCGTGGCGCCGCGGCCGCACATGCCGCGTTGCGGGTGGTCGGGGTGCTGGTTGGGCAGGATCAGCATGGCCTCCTGGCTGGGGGGCATTCCCTCCTTGACCAGGGCGGTGAGGCCGCAGCCGGCGCCGCACTGGTGGCAGATGGTGTGCCGCACCAGGTAGCCGTTGCGCTCGAGGCCCTCGACGTCGATGCCGTCGGGACCGAAGAACGGCTGGGCGTCCACCCACCCCCTCTCGGCGAGCAGCGCGGTGGTGGCCACGGCGGCGGATCCCGCCAGGAACCCCCGGCGACTGATCGTTCGTCTGCGGGTTTGGGGCACGATGGCTCCTCTCTTCCGGCTCGTGATTGTTTTCACGAATTCCTATTGAAGAGTATGGATTCCAAACCTCTGGCTGGAGGGAAGAATGTCCCCGCCGGCCAGGCGGGCGGTAGAGTCCCGCATGCACCTCGCCGCCCTGGGCCTCCACCCGCTCAAGTCCGGCCGCGCCCTGTCGCCGCAGGTCGCGGCGGTGGAGCCGGCCGGACTCCGCCACGACCGCCGCTGGATGATCGTCGACGCCGCCGGCCGCTTCGTGAGCCAGCGCGAGGACCCGCGCCTGGGCCGGATCGTGCCGTCGATCGACGATGGCGCGCTGCGCCTGTCCGCGCCCGGCGCACCCGACCTGACCGTCCTGCTCCGGCCCGCCGCCGGACCCGCGCGTCGCGTCACGATCTGGGACGACGAGGTCGAGGCGCGCGGCTGCGGCGACGCCGCCGACACCTGGGTCGAGGGGGTCCTGGGCGCCGGCCACCGGCTGGTCGTCCTGGCCGACCCGACCGCCCGTCCGGCCGATCCCGCCTACGCGCGCGAGGGCGACGCCGTCTCCTTCGCCGACGGCTTCCCCTACCTGCTGACCACCACCGCCTCGCTGGACGAGCTGAACCGCCGCGCCGGCATCACGCTGACGATGGCGCGCTTCCGCCCCAACCTGGTCGTCGAGGGCGCCGCGCCGTTCGAGGAGGACCGCTGGCGCCGCATCCGCGTCGGCGAGGTCGTCTTCCGCGTCGTCAAGCCGTGCGCCCGCTGCGTCGTCACCACCCTGGACCCGGACACCCTCGAAGCGGGGCCGGAACCGCTCCGCACGCTCGCGCGCTTCCGCTCGGTCGACGGCAAGGTGCACTTCGGCCAGAACCTGCTGCCCGACGGCGGTGGGACGGTGCGCGTGGGCGACCCCGTCGAGGTGGTCGAGGTGGGTCCTCCCCGCCCCGAACTCTGAGACGGGTCGCGAGCAGCTCCTGCGGCGCCCGCGCCGCGCCCCCTCAGCGGGGCGCCGCGAACACCTGCGTCCAGTAGCCACCGGCCAGGCCGACGCCCAGGTCCTCGAACGCGGGGTTCATCAGGTTGGCGCAGTGGCCGGGACTGCCGAGCCAGCCCTCCATGACCGACGCCGCGCTCGGGTAGCCCCGGGCGACGTTCTCGCCCACGGCCCGCCAGGCGTAGCCAGCGTCGCTCACGCGCTCGGACGGACCGCTGCCGTCCGAGCCCTGGTGGCTCATCACGCCACGCGCCCGCTGATCCTCGCTGTGCGCCTGGGCCACGCCCATCAGCCGCGACTCGCTGCGCAGCGGCGGCGCCGCGTCGAACCAGCCGCGGCTGCCGCACTCACGCCCTTCGGCACGAGCCTCGTTGACGAGCACCACCAGCTCGTTCAGGGTCGCGACGTCGTCCGGTGCGGGCGCCGCTCCCTCCCAGACGGGCGGGCTGCTCCCGCAGCCGGTCACCAGCAGCGTCAGCAGCGCGACGACCGTCCACACAAGCGTCCGCCTCGCCTGTCGCGCGACGTCGCCGACGCGGCGCCAGCGGGCTGGGAATCGCGAACCTGGAGCATGCATCATCGCCTCCGTCGAGCGCGCCTGACGCTGACCCGGCGGAGCGGGGACGCCGGAGCCGCTGGAGCTCCGACCTCGTCGGGGAATGGAACGAGGCCCCGCCCCTCGACCGGGTGCGCTACTGGCTCCCTCGCGTCCAAGCGCCCAGGTACGGACGCGAGTTCATCGCCGCCGAGGAGGCACGAGCCTCCACGCTTAGCAGGCTAGCGCCGGAGCTCGCGCCGTCGCTGCGGAATCCTCCACGTTCGGGTCCGTCCGCGGCGGACGGCGACATCCTCGTCGCACGGAACCTGCTGGCCGACGCGAAACCGCGTCTCCCCTCGCACTCCCGGCCCGCCCCCCACGGGGTACGATCCGCGCGTGAGTGCGCGCGGCTGGACCGCGCGCTCGTTTCGTACCGCGTCGCGGCGCCGGGCAGCGCGCCGTCCTAGGAGGAGGAACATGGGGGAGACGCCGCACGGTCCCGCCCCGCGCTGGACCGTGGACGTTTCTGATCGAATCCGCAGCCGCTCGCGGCCCGCCGATCCCAAGGGGAACGGGGGAGCGCCGTGCTGACGCTGGTGCTCGGGTCGTTCCTGGTCGCCGGCATCGCGCCGTTCCTGGTGCCGCGCCTGGGCGACCGCGTCGGGTGGGTCTTCGCGCTCCTGCCGGCCGGCATCGCCGCCTGGCTGTTCGGCCAACTGGGGACCGTCGCGGGCGGCGGCGTGGTCGAACGCAGTGTCGCCTGGGTCCCGCAGCTCGGGGTCGAGGCGGCGTTCCGCCTGGACGGCCTGTCCTTGACCTTCGCGCTGATGATCACCGTCGTCGGCACCGCCGTGATGATCTACGCTGGCGGCTACCTACGCGGCGACCGCTACCTGCCGCGCTTCTTCCTGCTCCTGACCGCCTTCATGGCGGCCATGCTGGGGGTCGTCCTGGCCGACGACCTGATCACCCTGTTCGTCTTCTGGGAGCTGACCAGCCTCACCTCGTACTTCCTGATCGGCTACAAGCACGACTACGAGAGCAGCCGCCACGGCGCGCTCCAGGGCCTGTTGATCACCGGCTCGGGCGGACTGGCGATGCTGGCCGGCTTCGTGCTGCTGGGCACCGATGCGGGCACCTTCCGCATCTCCGAGATGCTGGCCGATCCCGGAGCGCTGACGGCGTCGCCGGTCTACCTGCCCGCGCTCGCCCTGCTGGCGCTGGGGGCGTTCGCCAAGTCGGCGCAGTTCCCCTTCCACGTCTGGCTTCCCAACGCCATGGCCGCCCCGACCCCGGTGTCCGCCTACCTGCACAGCGCCACCATGGTCAAGGCGGGCGTCTACCTGCTGGCGCGCCTGGCGCCCGGCCTGGGCGGCACCGCCGCCTGGACCGGCCTGCTGGTCACGGTCGGCACCGCGACGATCATTGCGGCCGCCGTGCTCGCGCTGCTGCAGCGCGACGCCAAGCGGCTGCTGGCCTACTCCACCCTGATCGCACTGGGCGCGCTGGTGGTCCTCATCGGCGCCGGGGGCACGTACGGCCCCCGGGCGATGCTGGTGTTCATGGTCGCGCACGCGCTGTACAAGGCGCCGCTGTTCATGGTGGCGGGCTCGATCGACCTGCAGGCCGGCAGCCGCGACGTGACCAAGCTGCGCGGTCTGGGACGCCGTATGCCGGCCTCCTGGGCGATCGCCCTGGCCGCCGGGATCAGCGCCGCCGGCCTGCCGCCGCTGCTGGGCTTCGTCGGCAAGGAGTACGCTTACGAAGCGCTCCTGAGCCAGCCGATCGCGCTGGCAGGCCTGGTCTTCGCGAGCGCCGTCATGCTGGTCATCGTCTGGCTGGTGACCTGGCGTCCTTTCGCCGGCCGCGAACCTCAGGCGCCCAAGGACCCGCGCGAGGCGCCCCTGTCGATGTGGATCGGGCCGGCCGTGCTGGCCGCCGGCGGCCTGGCCTTCGGCCTGGCGCCCGACGTTCTGGGCCAGGCGCTGATCGTCCCCGGCGCCGCTGCCATCGCGGGCGCACCCCAGGACTTCTACCTGTCGCTCTGGCACGGCATCAACCTTCCGCTGATGCTGTCGGTCCTGACGGTCGCGCTGGGCCTCGTCGGCATCCTCGTCTGGCGCCGGGTGCACGACGCCCTGCGGGACCGCTACGGCGGGGTCCGCTTCGGCCCCGCGGGCGTCTACGAAGCCGCGCTGGCCGGCCTGGTCCGGGTCGCCAAGGTCCAGACCCGGCTTCTGCAGTCCGACGACCTGCGGGTCAACATCACCGTCATCCTGGGCTTCGCGGTCGCCCTGACCGGAGCGACGGCCCTGCTGCGCGGGGGCCTCGACCTCTCGCCCCCTCCCGTCGCCGGGACCCTCTACGAGTGGCTGGTACTGGCCTTGGTCGTCGCGGCCGCCCTCACCGCCGTGCGGACGCACGGGCGCATGACCGCGATCATGGCGCTGGGCACGGTCGGCTTCGGGATCGCGCTGATCTTCACCCTGTTCGCCGCGCCCGACCTGGCCATCACGCAGTTCCTGGTCGAGACGCTGCTCGTCATCATCCTCGCGCTGGTCCTGATGCGCCTGCCCGGGGCGCTGCTCAAGGAGTCGGTGCGGCCCAGCCTGCGGACCACCGCGGGACCGATCGCGATCCTCGGCGGGACGCTGCTGTCGCTGCTGCTGCTGGCGGTGCTGAGCGTGCCGCTGGACCGCACGGTGCCGGACTTCTACGATGCGGCCTCCTACCCCGAGGCGAACGGCCGGAACGTCGTGAACGTCATCCTGGTCGACTTCCGCGCGCTAGACACCTTCGGCGAGATCGTCGTGCTGGCCGTCGCCGCGACCGGCGCCTTCGCGCTGCTGCGCCCCATCGGCCCGCGGCGCGAGACCGAGGACGAACGCTCCGGTCCGCGCGGGAGCGCCTCGACGACCGGCGACGGCTCGGGAGGGGACGCATGAGCAGCCTCATCCTGCGCACGACCACGCGCCTGCTGATCGCCGTGCTGCTGCTGTTCTCGGTCTTCCTGCTGCTGCGCGGTCACGACCTGCCCGGGGGCGGCTTCATCGGAGGCCTGGTGGCCGCCTCGGCGCTGGCGCTCTACGCCATCGCGTACGGCGCGGACGCCGCGGCCCGCCTGCTTCGCCTGAAGCCGCAGCGCGTCATCGGCCTGGGTCTCGTGGCCGCGTCGGCGGCGGGCGTCATGGCGGCCCTCGCAGGCCGCGACTTCCTGACCGGCCTGTGGTGGATCTTCCCGGCCTTCGGAACCGAGGTCAAGCTCAGCACCCCCCTGCTCTTCGACGTCGGCGTCT
>CAZJGU010000095.1:0-9922 GCA_964545455.1 uncultured bacterium
CCTGGCCGGTCTCGCCCAGGGCGTCGGCGGCCGCGGCGCCCACCCGCCCCTGCAGCCAGGCCGAGGCGGCCATCGCCACCCCGCCCAGCAGGCCGACCGCCAGGGCCGGCGGCCAGGCGACCCAGGCATCGGCCGCGGCCTGCGCCTCGGAGCTGCGGAGCATCGTGTTCATCAGGATCATCCCGTAGATCGTCTGCGACAGCGGCGCACCGACGAAGGTGACCAGGATGAAGGGGACCGGCTTGTCCTGCGCGTAGCAGCGCTTCCAGGCACCGACCGCGGCGAGGCCGGCGGCGCCGGTGCCCAACGCCGAGCCGACGGCAGCCAGGCCCAGCACGGCCGCGGCCCCGATCCGGGCAAGGGCGAGGGTCATCTCGGGATCCATCAGGCGTCTCCTTCTCCTGCGCCGGCGTCGGCGTGCGCCAGCGGACGGTAGGGGTGGCCGGTCCAGGACAGGTGCAGGTGCCCCGCGAACTCCAGCGTGTTGAGGCGAACGCCGTGCACCAGCACCCCCATGGCGGCCAGCAGGACGTTGAGGGCGTGCCCGAAGAACAGCACCAAGGCGGTGACGACGCCCCCGACCGGTCCCGCCAGCCCCAGATCGGCCGCCAACGCGTTGAACGCGCCCGCCACGGCGTAGGTCGCGGCGCCGACCGCGAACAGCCGGACGTACGACACGACGTCGACGAAGTTGTTGACCAGCGTCAGCGGCAGCACCGCGTGGTGGAACCAGTCGCGACGCAGCCGCCGCCAGGGGGTCGTGAACAGCACGATCAGCGCCAGGCCGACGCCGAACGCCGGCCAGGCCGCCGCCGGGACCGGGTCGCCCAGGACCTGCTGGCGCGCCAGCAGGTACATCGTCCAGGTGGTGGCGATCCAGCCGAGCTCGGCCAGGGCGCGCACGCTGTTCAGCCAGCGGAGGGCGTTCCACAGGTGCGCGAGCGTCAGGTGCACCGCACCGATCGCGAAGGTCAGGCCGATCACGTTGCGGTCCACCGCGAGCCACTCCAGCCGCGCCCAGGCCAGCAGCGACGGCAGCGCCTCGATCCCGAAGACGTTGCCGCTCAGCAGGCCCCACACGATCGTGGTCGCCGCCAGCAGCCGCAGCAGCGCGATCGCGCGTCGCGGGGGTCGGCGCAGCCGCCGCGCGCCCAGCTCGGTGAGCACCAGGAAGAGCGCCCCGTAGCCGGCGTCGCCCACGATCATGGCGAAGAACAGGCTGAAGAAGACCAGGAACGGCAGGCTGATGTCGACGTGCCCGTAGGCGGGCACCACCCCGAGGAACCCGAACAGCGGCTCGATCGGGCGCACCCAGCGGGGGTTGCGGATCAGGGTCGGGGCCTCGTCCGGGTCGCGAACCTCGCTCACCCAGACCCCCCAGCCCTCCTCGGCCGCCAGCTCGCGAACGCGGTCGACCTCGCCTTCGGGCACGAAACCGCGCAGCAGCACCACCGCGCCGACGGTCGGCATGCCGGCCCGGACCTCCTCGACGCGGAGCGCCTCCTCGTTGCTGCGCAGCCAGCGCTGCAGGGCGGCTCGATCGTCGGCCAGGGCCGCCATGCGGGTGCGCGTGTCCGCCAAGGCCCGCTGGACCTGATCGATCTCCTGCCGCAGGCGGGCCGGCGCCTCGCTGGGGCAGGCGACCTCGTCCGGTACCGCGGCGCCGTCGACGGCGTCGACCGGCCCGACCAGCGCCATGGCGCGGCGGCCGTGCTGGACGCTCAGCTCCAGCCAGCTCGCGCCCTCCACCTCGGGCAGCGCGGTGCGGACCGGCGGCCGCGCCAGTCGGACGGCGACGCCGCCGGCGCGCAGGGCACGGAGCGCGTCCGGATCGAACGCCCCGAACGGTGCGAGGCGCTCGTGCTGGACCTCGAGCTCCCGCTCGGTGGCGCTCAGGTCCTCGAGGCGCGCGGCGAGGCGCTCGACCTCGGCCACCAGCCCGGCGGCGTCACGCTCGTGAGCGCCGCTCGCGGGCGCCGCGGTGGGCGGGTCCGACGGCGCGGTCGGCGCGCCGTGTCGGTCGGACCGCAGGTGCGCGAGGACACCGATGGCGTGGCGGGCGTGATCGATGCGGTCGCGCAGCTCGGACGCCTCGGCGTCGTCGCCCCGCGCGCTCTCGGCCACGTGCAGCACGCCCGCGTCCAGCAGCCGCGCCAGCGTGGCGTCCTGCTCGCGGCGCGGGGCGATGATCGCGACCTCCTTCATCGGCACGATCACGTCGACCGCTCCCGCTCCATGCTCTTGGCCTTGGCGATCTTGGCGCGCACCACCGCGGCGGCCTGCTGGTCGCCCAGCGCGATCCGGATCCTGCGTAGGGCGTCGCGGGCCTTGGGGATCTGGACCTTCTCGAACAGGTTCACGCGTTGGCTGACGAAGCGCGCTTCGGCCGCGATCCGGGCGCGCTGCTCCGCCAGCACCGTCCGGCGCAGCCGCAGCTCCGCCAACCTCTCCAGCACGACCAGCGCGTCGTCGACCCAGGGCGGACCGTCGGTCGGCGGCAGCGGGTGGCGGCGCCAGCGGATCCGGCCGATCGTCGGCACGCTCACCCCGGCGACGCTGGTCTCGCCGCGCTCGACGTGCTCGAGCCCCAGGTGGTCGCCGAGGGGCGCCGGCTCGACCCACAGCTCGATCCAGACGCTCAGCTCGCGCCGCAGCCGGGCCTCCTCCTCGCTTGCCGCGTTCACCTCGGCCTGGACGCGGCGCAGCTCGGCCTGCAGCTGGCGCTGCTTGAGGCGCAGCGTCGGCAGGTAGCGCTCGTAGCGGGCGAGCGCCTCGCGCTGGCGCTTGAGCTCGTGCTTGCTGGCAGCGACGCGGCTCATGGCGGCGCCGGCCAGTAGCGCTCGATCAGCCCGCTGGGCAGACCGGTCTGGGCCGGCTCGAAGCAGGCCGCCAGCAGGGCCCAGCCGGCGTCCAGCGCCCGCTCCAGCGGCAGGTCGACGGCGAGGTCCATCATCTCGGCCTCGAAGCCCGCCCCGTAGCGCAGCAGGCGCTCTTCCCAGTCGCTCATGCGGAAGCCCATCGCGCGCTTCTCGAGCGTCTCGCGATGGTCGGCGTAGAGCTGGATCATGGCGTTCATCAGCGCGCGGTGGTCGTCGCGGGTCGTGCCGTTGACCAGCTGCTTGAGCCGGCTCAGGCTGCCGAACGGCTCGATCCGCCCGCCGCGCAGGTACAGCTGGCCCTCGGTGATGTAGCCGGTGTTGTCGGGCACCGGGTGGGTCACGTCGTCGCCCGGCATGGTGGTGACCGCCAGCACCGTGATCGATCCGGCCTGCTCGAAGTCCACCGCCTTCTCGTAGCGCGCCGCCAGCTGGCTGTAGAGGTCGCCGGGGTAGCCACGGTTGGACGGGATCTGCTCCATCGTGATGGCCACCTCCTTCAGCGCGTCGGCGAAGTTGGTCATGTCGGTCAGCAGCACCAGCACGCGGCGGCCCTTCAGCGCGAAGCGCTCGGCGACCGCCAGCGCCAGGTCGGGCACCAGCAGGCACTCGACGGTGGGCTCGGCGGCGGTGTGGATGAAGGCGACGCTGCGCGACGAGGCGCCGGCCTCGTCCAGCGCGTCGCGGAAGAACAGGTAGTCGTCGTGCTTGAGCCCCATCCCGCCCAGCACGATGGCGTCCACCTCGGCCTGCAGCGCCAGCCGGGCGAGCAGTTCGTGGTATGGCTCGCCCGGGACCGAGAAGATCGGCAGCTTCTGGCTCTCGACCAGGGTGTTGAACACGTCGATCATCGGGATGCCGGTGCGCACCATCGTGCGCGGCACGATCCGCCGGACGGGGTTCACCGACGGGCCGGCCAGGCCCACCTCGTCGTCGTGCAGGTGCGGACCGCCGTCACGGGGCCGGCCCGCCCCGTCGAACACGCGGCCCAGCAGGTCGTCCGAGGCGGCCACCCGCATCGGCCGCCCCAGGAAGCGCACGTGCGCGTCGCTGGGCAGGCCACGGGTGCCGGCGAACACCTGCAGGAACGCCCGGCCGCCCTCCAGCCGCACCACCTGCGCCAGCGAGGTGCCGCCCGGCCAATCGAGGCGCGCCAGCTCGCGGTAGCTGGCGTCGCCCGCCTCGACCGCGACGACGCTGCCGGCGATGCGCTCGAGCCGGGTATGGACCCTACGCATCGGCGCGGACCTCCGCGACCGCCGCGCGCAGGCGTTCTCGCGCCGCCTCGAACTCGGGACCGTCCCAGGCGCAGCGGTTCCAGTCGCGCGCAGCCTGCGTCAAGCGTTGGAAGAAGCTGCGGGCGTCGCTCTTGCCGGCCAGGCGGAGCGGCGTGCGCAGCAGCGCGACCAGCTCGCCGAACACCCGCGACTGGCGGTCCGCGCCGCTCGCGGCGTCCACCGGATCGAAGGCGTCCTGCTGCAGGTAGGCGGCGTCGAGGAACTCGGCCTGCAGGTAGCGGACCACGTCGTCGAGCGGGGTTCCCTCCTCGCCGACGACCTTCATCATCTGCGCCACCTCGGCACCGTCGCGCAGCAACCGCCGCGCGAACGCGACGTCGTCGGCGTCGACCACCCCGGGGTAGTGGCTCCAGCTCTCGAGCGGGTCGAGGGCGGGGTAGCGACGCGCGTCGGAGCGCTCGCGCGAGAGGCCGTGGAACGCGCCCGCCACCTTCAGCGTGGCCTGCGTCACCGGCTCCTCGAGGTTGCCGCCGGCCGGACTGACGGTTCCACCGATCGTGACCGAGCCGGTCGAGCCATCGTTCAGCCGCACCAGGCCGGCGCGCTCGTAGAAGGCGGCCACGACCGATTCGAGGTAGGCGGGGAACGCCTCCTCGCCGGGGATCTCCTCCAGGCGGCCCGACACCTCGCGCAGCGCCTGCGCCCAGCGGCTGGTCGAGTCGGCCAGCAACAGCACGTCCAGCCCCATCTGGCGGTAGTACTCGGCGATCGTCACGCCCGTGTAGACGCTGGCCTCGCGCGCGGCGACCGGCATCGAGCTGGTGTTGCACACGATCACCGTGCGCTCCATCAGGCTGCGGCCGGTACGCGGATCGATCAGCCCTGGGAACTCGCGCAGGGTCTCGACCACCTCGCCGGCCCGTTCGCCGCAGGCGGCGATCACGACGACGTCCACCTCGGCGTGCCGGCTCATCAGCTGCTGCAGCACCGTCTTGCCCGCCCCGAACGGCCCCGGAACGCAGAACGTCCCGCCGCGCGCGACCGGGAACAGGGTGTCGACGATCCGGGTCTTGGTGACCAGCGGCTCGCGCGGGCGCAGCCGTTCGCGGTAGGCGCGGATCGGCACCTTGACCGGCCAGCGCTGCAGCAGCGTCGCCTCGCGCCGCTCGCCCCGCTCACCCTCCAGCGTGGCGACGACGTCCTCGACCCGCAGCTCGCCCGGCTCCGCCACGCTGGCCACGCGCCACGCGCCGGACAGCCCGAAGGGCGCCATGACGCGGTGCTCGAACAGCCCTTCGGGCACGACGCCCAACGTGTCCCCGGCCCGCACCTCGTCCCCGGCGCGGACGCGCGGCCCCCAGCTCCAGCGGCGCTCGCGATCCAGCGGCGCCAGGTAGCGCCCGCGCGGCAGGAACGGGCCTCCGGCGGCCAGCGCCGGCAGCGGGTTCTGCAGGCCGTCGACGACCTGGCCCAGCAGCCCGGGGCCCAGCTCGGCCGCGAGCATCTCGCCGCTGAAGTGGACCGGACCCCCGACGTACAGGCCGGTGGTGTCCTCGAACACCTGCAGGTCGGCGTAGGTACCGCGGACGCGGATCAGCTCGGCCTTGAGGCGCAGGCCGTCCACCTCGGCGTAGGCGACCTCGTTCTGGGTCACCGGACGCTCGAACACGGCGGTGACCAGCGGTCCGCTGACCGCCACGATGCGGCCGACGTTAGCCACCTGCCACCCCGTCCGGGCCGGCGGCCACGTCCTGTTCGATGCGGCGCAGGTGCGCCTCGAGCACGGCCCAGCCGGCGTCGACGTCCCACCGTTCCCAGCGCCAGGCGATGCCCAGCTGCACGGCACGGGCGTAGAGCGCCTCGAACCCCAGGGGCGCGGTCGCCGCCAGCTCGTCGGCCAGGCGCCAGCGGAGCGCGTCCAGGGCCCGCTCGCGCGCGCCGGGGTGGGGCGACGCGAACGCCTCCGTCACCGCCTCGGCCAGGTCGAGACGCAGGCCCTCGGGCGCGCGAAGGTACGGTCCCGGGTCGCGCCGGTCGCGGGCGCAGCGCTGCCGTACGACCTGGTCGTCCAGCGCGGCGGACGACGCGGCCCAGGCGCGCGCCGCGGCGCTGGATCGGGCGCCGGAGCCACCCTCGTGCGCCGGGTCGTCCGACGCAGCGGTCGCCCCGCGCGTCGCGGCGGCCAGCTCCCGCATGCGCTCCTCGCTCAGGAACCGTCGGCACCCGTCCAGGAAGGCGTCGATCTCGATCGGGGGCGTCGCGCCCAGGCGCGGGGCCGGCAGGCCCGCCAGCAGGTAGGGCAGCATCAGGCGACCCCCGACCGCCCGTCCGCCGCGTCGCGCTCGAGGCGCACGACCGCGCGCGGGAGCAGCTCGGCCAAACGCGGACGGAGGTGGTCGGCCAGCACCTCGGCGATCGCCTCGGCGCTGAAGTCGTGCGTCACGTGCTCGTCGACCATCTCGATGCGGAAGCCGCGGCGGACGGTTCCGTCGAGCCGCAGCTCGACCCCGCCGAGCAGCCGCTCGCGCATGCGCCCGGCGTAGAGGCGAGCCAGGGCGTCCAGGTCCTCCTCGCCCAGCAGCACCGCCATGCGGCGCTCGCGTCCCCCGTGCTCGCTGTAGGCGTCCACGACCCGCGTCAGCATCTCGGCCAGCAGCTCGGGCCCCAGCGCCTCGTCCACCGACGCTCGGATCATGCCGGCGAACAGCTCGTCGAGCGCCTGACGGACGGTGATCAGCAGGTCGCGGCCGGCCTGCTCCAAGGCGACGGTGCCGCGTTCGGCGAAGCGGTCGGCGTCGCGCTCGGCCTCGGCGCGGATGCGGGCGGCCTCCTCGTCGGCGGCGCGCAGGCGGGCCTCGGCCTCGGCGCGGGCCTGCTCCACGATGGCGCCTGCCCGGCGCTTGCCCTCCTCGACGGCGTCACGTTGGAGGTGATCGATCAGGGCCTGGAGGTCCTCGGGCATGGCGACCCTTTCCGGCCGGAGCGGCACGATGCCGGCAGTCGACCCATCGCAGCAGACCGGAGCCGCGCGCGCCAGGAACGAATGTCCGGTGTCGTACCCGGCGCGCGCGGCTCGTCAGGAGGTGCGGTCAGCCCGGGTCGTCGTCCGCTCCGCCCTTGCGGGACTCGGCGATCTTGCCGACCAGGTCGGGCAGGTGCTCGAACATCTCGGCGAAGCGGCCGCCCTTGCCGGGCGCGGCGTGGATCTGCACGTCGTCGCCCCGCAGGACGATGAACGCTGCCGGCTCGACGCGGACGCCGCCGCCTCCTCCGCCGCCGGTGCCCTTGCCCTGGGTGGCCTCCTTCGGATCGGTGCCCTCGCCCTCCCCGCCGCCGGCGCCGACGCCGATCGAGATGCGGATGACGGGGATGAGCGTCGTGTCGCCGAGCACGATCGGCTCGCCGATGACGGTCTCGGTCGCCGCGAGCCTGCGGAACTCCTCCATCAGGCCGTGCATGAACTCCTTGGCGATCATGGGGTTCCCCTTCCTGTCCCTAGCTAGGGTCGGGACGCGAACGTCGCCCGGGCGCCCGATGCGCGCCGGCGCGAACGTCGCCGTTCGGTCCAGTAGCGAATCGCCACGCGGAGCAGGCCCGGCAGCAACCGGACCGGCCGGACGGACACGGCGACCTCGGCCGCTCCGTACGGTCGCGTGGCGGTGAAGTCGCTGGCGAGGTGGAGCTGGGCCTGCGGCCACACCGACCGCAGCCACGCCAGGACGGCGCAGCCGACGCCGTACGCCTCCCCGGTCCAGGCCGGGTCGTCGCTGGCGAGGGTGAGGTCCAGCATCAGCCGGCGCACGTGCACGTGGCGGGCCATCCGCCGCAGCTCGCGCAGCGCGGTCCGTGCGAGGCGGCGGTAGGCGCCCACGCGGAGTCGGCCGTCTCGCGCCCGCTTCGTGGCGGTCGCGGCGTCCTCGTCCTCGTCCTCGGCTTCGTCCCGTGCGTCGTCGCTGGAGCCGCCGCGCAGCGGCCTGCGCGCGATCCGCAGTCCCGCCAGGCGCAGCGTCAGCGTGCTGCTGTCCGCGTCGACCTCCGCTCCGACGATGCCCCAGCGGATGCGCCCGGCGGGCCCGGCGGCGTCGACGCGCCCGTCGACGCGAAGGAGCGACAGCAGGGCGCCGACGATCAGCACCGACGCGAGCCCCAGCAGCCCCAGGACGGTGATGCCGAGCACCGATGCGATCCAGACGAGGACGGTCACGCGAGCCTCCGGAGGCGGCAGGGAGGGAGGAGCCACGAGCGCGCTCGCTCGGACGCTCCAGGGGCAGCGTAGGCGTGCCGGGCGGCGTCCGGGTCGGAGATCCGCCGACACCGGCACAGAAAGCGACCCCCTCCCGGCGCGGGGGGAGGGGGTCGACCCGTCGGAGGCAGCGGCGCGAAGGAACGTAAGGCTGGGTGAGCCGCTACCTTCGAACGCTAGCGACCCAGCGTCATCGGCGGATCAGGGCGGCCCCGCGTGCGACGCGACCTCGTTTCCGGGACGCCGCGGCGAAGGAGCGTCAGCCGGCGCCCAGTGCGGCTTCGAACTGCCCGAGCGCCTCGTAGGCTTCGACGCCGTACATCAGCGACGGTCCGCCCCCCATCAGGATCGCGACGCCGATGGTCTCGACGATCTCGGCGCGCGTCGCGCCGGCCTTGACGGCATCGTGCACGTGGAACGAGATGCAGCCCTCGCAGCGAACGCTGATCGCGATGCCGAGGGAGATGAGTTCCTTGCTCTTCGGGTCCAGCGCGCCGTCCGCGACGGCGGCGTGGTGCAGCTTGCCGAATCCCTCCATCACCGAAGGGATCTCGCGCTTCAGCTCGCCCATCAGCTTCTGGATGTTCTTGTGGATGTCGGGGTAGCTCTTGTCGTTGGCCATTTCGGCCTCCTCTCGCTCGCCCGACGTCGTCGGGCAGCGTGGCGAGCGTACCGGCGCCCTGGAGCCACGCCGGTGCACGGCGCTCACCATCCCCGGACCTGCGGTGGGCGGCGTCGTCCCGGATCGTGCCGGGACGGGCAGCGGGCTTCGGTGTACCTGGAGCGTCGCGGCCGCATCGGAGCGATTCCGAGAAACGAAGTACCCTCGCGGGCGGAAGGATCGCCCGCTCGCGACGACGGACGCGATCCTCGTTCACCTCGACCCCACGAAGGAGCATCTATGGCCGACGTAGCGAAGTGCCCGGTCCACGGCAGCACGACCGCCGGGACCCGATCGAACCGAGACTGGTGGCCCAACCAGCTGAACCTCAGGATCCTGCACCAGCACGGGGCCCAGCCCAGCCCGATGCCCAAGGACTTCGACTACGCCAAGGCGTTCGCGGACCTGGACCTCGCGGCGGTCAAGCAGGACCTGCACGCGCTGATGACCGACTCGCAGCCCTGGTGGCCGGCGGACTACGGCCACTACGGCCCGTTCTTCATCCGCATGGCCTGGCACAGCGCCGGCACCTACCGCACCGGCGACGGCCGCGGCGGCGCCTCGACCGGGACGCAGCGCTTCGCGCCGCTCAACAGCTGGCCGGACAACGCCAACCTCGACAAGGCGCGCCGGCTGCTGTGGCCCATCAAGCAGAAGTACGGCAAGCACCTCTCGTGGGCCGACCTGATGATCCTGGCCGGCAACGTCGCGCTGGAGTCGATGGGCTTCGAAACCTTCGGCTTCGCCGGCGGGCGCGAGGACGTCTGGGAACCGGAGGAGGACGTCTACTGGGGCAAGGAGGCCGAGTGGCTGGGCGACGAGCGCTACAGCGGCGACCGTGACCTCGAGAACCCCCTGGCCGCCGTCCAGATGGGCCTCATCTACGTCAACCCCGAGGGCCCCA
>CAZJGU010000096.1:0-9837 GCA_964545455.1 uncultured bacterium
TCGTCGCTTACTCAACGCGATGCTCGAACCGCTCGATCGAGTTCGCTCGGCCGGTCTTCGGGTCGACGTCGACGATCGCGCCGCACAGTCGCACGTCTTCGGTGGCGACGTGGAAGTGGAGCGCTGCGTCGGCCGCGCTGCTGCCGGCGCCCACGATCACGACGTCGCGGCCGTAGTGCGGGTGCCCCTCGTCGTAGTAGTGCGAGACGTGCGGCAGGTCCTCGCCGGGCACCCCGAGCCGGTTGGGCTGGTCGAAGTACCCGGTCGCCAGCGCCACGTGGCGCGCGGCCAGCTGCCGATGCGATCCGTCAGGACGGCGCACGGTGAGCTCGAAGCCGGCCGCGGCGCGCGCCAGGCCGGTCACCTCGTGGTAGGCGTCGACCTCGAGCGCCTCGGCGTGGGCGACCTTGCGGTAGTAGTCCAGCGCCTCCTTGCGCGTCGGCTTGTCGGTCGCCGTCACCAGCGGATGACCGCCGATCTCCAGCCGCTCGCTGGTGGTGAAGAAGGTCATGTAGGTGGGGTAGCGGTAGATGGCGTGCACCAGCGCGCCCTTCTCGACCACGCGGTAGCGCAGGCCGGCCCGCCTGGCGCGGATGGCGGCCTCCAGCCCGATCGGTCCCGCTCCGATGATCACGAGGTCCAGCATGCGAGGGAGCGTAGCAGGCCGCCCGCCGTCGCGACGGAACGCGCCCCACGATCCCGTGCGGGCGGCGGCCTCAGGCCGTGCCGGCGCTGGGGCAGTCGGGCGCCAGGCGGCAGGCGTCGCAGGCGGGGGCACGGGCGTGGCAGACCCGCCGTCCGTGCAGGATCAGCGCGTGGTGCAGGAAGATCCACGTCTCGCGCGGGAAGAGGGCCTCGAGGTCACGCTCGACCTTGGTCGGGTCGTCGTGTCGACTGAAGCGCAGGCGCCGCGCCAGTCGTCCGACGTGCGTGTCGACCGCGATGCCCGGACGACCGAAGGCGTTGGACGCGACGACGTTGGCCGTCTTGCGGCCGACGCCCGGCAGGGCCAGCAACTCGTCGAAGGCGTCGGGCACCCGGCCGTCGTGGCGCTCGACCAGCAGGCGGGCCGTCGCGACCAGGTTCTTGGCCTTGCTGCGGAACAGGCCGATGGTCTTGACGTACGGCTCGAGCTGCTCGGGCGTCGCGGCGGCCATCGCAGGCGCGTCGGGGAAGGCGTCGAACAGCGCCGGCGTGGCGGCGTTGACGCTGACGTCGGTCGCCTGGGCCGACAGGATGGTGGCGACCAGCAACTCGAACGGGGAGCGGAAGTCCAGCTCGCTGGCCGCGTCGGGGTAGAGGTCCTGGAGCGTCGCGAGAACGCGCGAGGCGCGTGCCAGACGGTCCTGCTTGCGTTCCCGCGGCATGGCGGAAGGCTACCACCGGGGCTGCCGGAACGTGAGCGAATCGGCGCGCGGGCGCTGGGGGCGGAGGCTATGCTGACGCGACCCGCGACGTGCGCGCGGGACCGCAGGAGGAGGCACCATGCCCGTATTCGAGTACAAGGCCAGGGACCGTGGCGGCAAGACGATCGAGGCCACGATGGAGGCCGCCTCCCAGCGCGAGGTCGCGGCGGCGCTCCGCGAGAAGGGCTACTTCGTCAGCGAGATCAAGCTGCCCAAGCGCGGCCTCAACACCGACATCAAGCTGCCCGCCTGGATGGACCCCACCTCGCGCCCGGGCCTGCGCGACGTCACCGTGTTCAGCCGTCAGTTCGCCACCGTCATCAACGCCGGCCTGCCGCTGGTGCAGTCGCTGGCCATCCTGCAGCGCCAGTCGGAGAAGGAGGGCATGAAGAACGCCCTCAAGAAGATCCGTGAGGACGTCGAGACCGGCGTCCCGCTCTCGCAGGCGCTGGACAAGCATCCGAACATCTTCAACAAGCTCTACGTCTACCTGGTCCGCGCGGGCGAGGTGTCGGGCAACCTCGACGGCATCCTCGAGCGCATCGCGGCGTACATGGAGAAGCAGGCCGAGCTGCGTGGCAAGATCCGCACCGCCCTGACCTACCCGGTCGTCGTGCTGGTCATCGCCATCGCCGTGACCTTCTTCCTGCTGACCGGCATCGTGCCGCAGTTCGCCTCCATCCTCGACCAGCTCGGGGGCGAGCTTCCGATCCTGACCCGCATCCTGGTGGGGATCAGCGACTTCCTCCGCTTCTACTGGTGGATCCTGGTGATCGTCATCGTCGGGGTCCTGGTGGGCCTGCGCGTCTGGTACCGGACCGACAACGGTCGGCACGCGATCGACCGGACGCTTCTGCGCGTCCCGGTCTTCGGTCCGCTGGTGAAGAAGACGGCGATCGCCAACTTCGCCAACACCTTCGGGCTGCTGCTCCGGAGCGGCGTGAACATCATCGAGTCGCTCGACATCACCAAGGGCACCGCCCGCAACGCCATCGTCGAGGACATCCTCGAGGAGACCAAGGACACCGTCCAGCGCGGCGAGCAGATCAGCGCCACGCTGGTGCGCTACCCGCAGGTCTTCCCGCCGCTGGTGTCGTCGATGACCGCCATCGGCGAGGAGACCGGAGCGGTCGACAGCATGATGCAGAAGATCGCGCAGTTCTACGAGCGCGAGGTCGACGAGGCGGTCGACAGCCTCACCGCCGCGCTCGAGCCCGCCATGATCGTCTTCCTCGGCGGCATCGTCGGCTTCATCGTGGCGGGCATGTTCCTGCCGATGTTCGCGATCATCGGGCAGCTGTCGGGGTGATCGTCGAGACGTCGACGCCGCGCGAGCGGGCGTCGACGTCGGGATCCACGGGGCACGCCGCGGCACGTGCGGCGCCCGACGCCTTCACGTCGACCTGCGCGAGGCGTTCGAGCAGCGCGTAGCGCGGTTCCCCGTCGAGGTGCGACCCGCTCGATGCGGCTTCGTGGCCTGCGAGGGGGCCGACCCGTGCTGGCAGCCGCCGTCGCCGACGTCATCGAGGAGGTCCGCACGCCTCGAAGGCAGCATGCGCGCCTCGGCCGACCCCGTCGCGACGCGTACCTGCGGAGCTACCGAGAGCACGAGGATCGCCTCGTGTCCGCGAGCCCCCGACCGTCTGCGCAGGATGTGACGCCCGAAGTTGCCCGGCCGGAGGCGCGACGTGGGGGTGGACCGGTCGATGCCACCGTCCTGCGGCCGAACGGAGACGGCTGACATCCAGGCGACATCGTCGTGCTAGGCGTTGGACATGCGACGCCACGCCGTCACCCGAGCGACGCCTCGGACCCGCGATCCGGGGGCACACCCAGCCACGGTCCGAGACCTGGTGCGCTTCGCTCTCGCCACGTTCGCCCTCTCATGGCTCGCGTGGACGCCCGTCATCGTGTTCCGCCTTCACCACGCCGAAGACCCGCTGGGGGCCCTGCTCTTCCTCGTCGGCGGCTTCGGCCCGAGCGTCGCAGGGTGGTGGATGCTGCGGCGTGGCGGCCGTCGCGACACGCTCCGGCGCCTCGTCGACCCGCGTCCGATCCGCCCGCGCTGGTGGGCCGTCATCCTGGTCGGCTACCCGGTGGTGTTCGCCCTGTCCAGCGCTCTGCACGTCGCTCTTGGCGGCACGTGGCCCTCCTTCCAGGGGGGCGCCGCCTACCTCGCCGGCCCCCTGGCGTTGATCGGCGGTCTCGCGATCGTCGCGTTGCTCGGACCGATCTCCGAAGAGATCGGGTGGCGCGGGTACGCGCTGGACCCGCTGATCGCCCTGCTCGGGGTCGTGCCCGGCACGCTCGTCCTCGGGGTCGTCTGGTGGGCTTGGCACCTGCCGCTCTTCTGGATCCCGAGCACCCTGCACGGGAGCCAGGGCATCCTCTCCGCCTTCGCGATCGGCTACCTGTTCACGGTCCTCGGCTACGCCGTCGCCTTCACCTGGATCCACCACCGCACCGGTGCCAGCATCCTGGCGGCCGTCGCACTGCACTTCTCGATCAACCTCACCTTCGCCGTCGCCAGCCCGTTCGACGGAGCGATCATCGCCATCGCTACCGTCGTCCTGGCCGTGCTCGCCGGCGTGTTGATCTGGCGCGACCCCAGGCTGGGCAGCTGATCCGACCCGCGTCGTCCGGTCTGGCCTACGTTGGCGTGGCCCGTCGGCAGGTCCATGACGGGTACGAGCCGTTCGTCGGAGCGATCGATCGCCACGCCGCCCGAGGTCGAGCGGTCGCAGGCCGAGGAAGGCCCGTTGCCTGGCGTGTCCACGTTCGCCGAGCATTGCTGCGAAGCGGAGGGCATGGGGCGGTACGGTCGCGTACGGGCAGACCGGGCGCCGGCCGCCTCCGTCCTCGCCAAGGCCGACGACGTCGTCGGGAACGGCGACGTCCGCGTGTCGCTCGACGACCCGCCCCGTCCGGCGGTCGTGGCCGTGGACCCCGCCCCTCCGGTCGGCCGGCGGACCGCGTCCGCAGAGGGCCGTACCATGAGGATCGTATGCCGTTCCAGCTGATTCCCACGAGCCCCTCCATGGCGGAGGAAGGCTTCGACCTGTTCGTCCGACGCTACGACCAGGCCGCGCGAGCGCAGCCGCTGATCCCCCCTCTCGGGGGCGGCCAGCCCGCCCGCCTACGCGCTCGCGTCGAGCGCGCCTTCTCGGTCGGCGGCGTCGCCGCCGTGCGCGACGGGCGAATGGTCGGCTACATGATCGCCAGTCCGATCTTCGAGATGCGAGGCCTGGGCGCGACCCTGATCCCGGAGCACGGTCATGCCGTGACCCCGGGGGAGGAGGTGGCACTCTACGCTCCGCTCTACGCCCGTGCGATCGAAGAACGCGTGCGCGAGGGAGCCCAGCTGCACCTGATCGGCCGGTTCGCTGGCGACGACGCGACCCGGCGCGCCCTGGAGGACCTGGGCTTCGGTGCGGTCGTGGACGAGCGCCTGCGCGACCTGACCGACGTGCCGGGTGGGACGGTGGACGCTCCGGACCTCCGGATCGAGTCCCTCCCGCCCGACGTCCGCTGGGACGAGGTGGCCGAGATCGCCGCGGAGCACGCGGCCTACTACCAAGGCAGCCCGATCTTCCTGGCCAAGGACCTCGGCCTCGACGCGGCGCGCGACGACCTGGACGGTCATCGCCGGGCGGGCGATCGCCTGTTCGTCGCGAGGGGCGGTGGCGCGATCGTCGCCTACCTGATCGTGGGTGCCTGCGCCGGCGAGACCGAGGGCCGCCTGCTGGCGGGCACGCGGACGGCCCAGCTGCGATCGGCCTACGCGCGCCCGGCGTCGCGGCGGCGCGGGATCGGCAGCGCACTGCTGCAACGGGCGGTGGCGTGGGCGCGGGACGCCGGCTACCAGCGCCTGTTCGTCGAGCACGAGACGGCCAACCTGGAGGGCCGGGCGTTCTGGCGTCGGCACTTCGCGCCGTTCCTGCGCTTCTCGATGCGCTACGTGCAGCGCACGCTCTGATCAGGTCGCGTCCGACGTCGCGGCGCGCCTCGTCGTCCCGCGGCGCCTGCCGTCAGGTTCCGGCACCGCCCTCGGCCGGGTGAGTCGGACTCAGCCGATCAGCTGGCGCAGGCCGGCCCTGAGCGCCCGGCTGCTCCGTTCGGGCAGCGTCGCGGGATCGGCCAGGTCGGACGCCAGCAGGCGCGTCACCTCGGGCCGCGCCACCTCGACCACGTCGAGGTCGGGGTAGAGGCTGCGGGCGACCCCCTCGACGGTCAGCAGGGCCTTGACCAGCAGCCCGTAGCCGCTGGGGATCGCGATGCCGCGGCGCCGCAGCAGGTCCAGGAAGCCGGTGGCGTAGCCGCGCACGTCGGCGGGCGTGCGCCCGCGCAGGTGGCGCTCGGCCAGCGCGGCGACGTCGCGGGCGACGGCGGCCGCGACCTCGTCGGGGATGTCGAGGCCCAGGGCGCGCGAGGCGTCGAGCGCCAGGTCCTCGTCGCCGTAGGCGGTCGCGGCCAGGAGACGGGCGATCGCGTGACGCTGCGCCGGCGGCGCGTGCCCCACGATGCCGAAGTCCAGGTAGCAGATGCGTCCCTGCGGCGTGACCAGCAGGTTGGCCGGGTGCAGGTCGGCGTGGAAGCGCCCCAGCTGCAGCACCTGGCGCAGGAAGGCGCGGGCACCGTGCTCGGCGAGGGCGCGCGCGTCGATGCCCGATCGCTCGGCCGGGCCCAGTTCGCTGAGGCGCCAGCCCTCGACCCACTCGCTGGTGAGCACCCGTCGGGTGGTGCCGGGCCAGACGACGCGGGGCACCTGCACGATCACGTCGTCGCGGAAGTCGTGCCGGAAGCGGTCGGCGACGCGGCCCTCGTGGCGCAGGTCCAGCTCGCGGGCGGCCGACGCTTCGATCTCCTCGAGGGCGCTCAGGGCGGGGAGCGCCGCCAGCCCGGGCAGGCGAGCCATCCGCCGTGCCCAGCGGCGCGCCCAGGCGAGATCGGCCGCCAGCCGGTCCTCGATCCCGGGTCGCAGGACCTTGACCGCGACGACGGTCCCTTCGGGAAGAGCGTCCCCGACGACCGGTCGGACCTCGCGCGTCAGGACCGCGCGGTGCACCTGCGCGACCGAGGCGGCGGCCGCGGGCCGCGGATCGACGTCCGCGAACGGCCAGTCCTCCTCGCGCCCCAGCTCGCGCCGGAGCACCCCATGGATGGCGTCGAACGGGACGGTCGGTCCGGTGTCCTGCAGGCGTTCGAGCTCGGCGGTCCAGGCGGCGGGCACCAGGTCGGGCCGGACCGAGAGCAGCTGACCGGCCTTGACGAAGCCGGGGCCGGCCTGCTCCAGCGCTTCGCGCAGGTGCCGCGCGACGATCGCGTGGCGGCGGTCGCGCGCCATCAGACCTGCCCGCGTTTCGATCAGAGCGGCCGCCGCGTGCCGGAGGAACGTACCGACCGGCGTGCTCGCGGCACGCCGCGTCACCCCTCGGATCGCTCCGCCAGGGCGTCCACCGACGTCTGGAGGGATTCGAGGCGACCGCGAAGCTCACCGACCTCGAAGGTCAGACGCTCGAGCGTGTCCTGCAGTGCCGTCAGGTCGGGGGCCGCGTCGGTTTCGCCGCCCGCGAGAAGCTCGCGTGACAGGCGCTCCTTCTCCTCGTCCACGATCGCGGCCAGCGCGTCGGTCCAGGCGTCGGCTCCGGACGGTCCACCGGACGCCGCGGCCTCGCGTCCGCGGGCGACGGCCTGCGTCCAGGCGTCGTCGGCCGTGTCGTGCAGCAGCGCCCAGAGCGCAAGGAACCTCAGGGGATCGCGCACGATCCACCTCCCGGCCCCAGGCTACCGTTTCGGGGGCACCTGGCGCGCTCGTACGAAGCGGCTTCGCAGGCGCGGACCCCGACGCGGGGGACGTCACAGAGCCGGACGGGCAGGTCCACCGACGCCGCTTGGCGTGTCGCTGGTCCGGTCCGGACTGGGCCTGGAGGCACGCGTCACGGGTCCCACCTGCCGTGCCGTCGTAGATTCCTCGGCATGGACACCGTCTCCGTCGCCCCCTCCGTCGTCCGTGCCAGGACTCGGCTCGCCTCGCGGCTTCCGTCCCTGGCCCTCGTCCTGTTCATCGCGCTCGCCGGGTCGGCCTGGGCCCAGGAGCGTCCGACCTGGGTGGTCGAACCAGGCAGTGGAGCGCTCGTCGAGCCGTTCGCGTTCCCCTCGTCGATCCAACGGGCGGACGCAGCGCTGGTCGTGACGTGCGATGCGGCGGCGCCCGAGGGCCTCAACGTCGGGGTGATCTTCGGCTCCTACGGCGTGCCGGTGCCCCCGGAGGTCGACGTCCTGGTCCGCCGGGATCGAGAGGCGCCGCGGCGCGCGCCGTGGCTGACCGACGAGGCGAGCAGCGGCCTACCGCGCTACTTCGAGGAGGTCTCCGCCATCCTGGCCGACCTGCGGACGGGCGGAACCTTCGCCGTTCGCGTGTTCCTGTTCCAGGGCGTCGACGACACCGCCCAACCGACCTTCCAGTTCGACGTCGACGGTTTCGCGACGGTCGAGCGCGACGTGGACTGCGCCGCTGCCGGGAACGCCACCGACGATCCGTTCGCCGACGTCGGCGCCACCCCCTCCACCCCCGCCCCGTCGGCGCCCGCCGCACCTTCGACGCCGGGGCGCGGGGGTGCCGGTTCGACGCCCAGCGCTGCTGCGACCACGGGGGAGTGGTCCATCGATCCGTCGTCCGAGCTGTTCAGCTACAGCGATGGGCAGGGTCGTCTGTTCGGCTTCATCTGCGGCGCTAGCGACGACGGCACGCCGGTGATCTTCCTCGACCTGCCGGGCGTGCCGGTCGCGTCGAGCGACGGCATCGCACGCTTCGACTTCGCGCGCGCCGGCGGCAGCGGCGACACCGCGAGCTGGAACTTCGTGGACGTGGGCGACGGGCTCTACGTCACGGACACGGTGGCGACCGACGACATCGCCTTCAAGCTGCTGCCGGACGACGGACCGGAACCATGGAACACGCTCGTCGTCGGCGTCACGGGCGGGGCCGGCGCGGTCCTCGTGGTGCCCGGCGAGGACCTCGTCGCGCAGTTCTACACCAGCCTGACCTGCGTGCGGTAGCGAAGCGGTCCCGCGCGCCGGCGAGGCCGCCGGTCCCATGATCGTTGCGCGCGCGAGGGACCGTGTGCTAGCCTCGCAAGGCTGCCGTCCCGGTTCGCATCCGCGATCCGTCGGACCGGACCCGAACCCTGCGCGCCCCGTCCCTCTCACGGAGCGCGACGTCCAGCGAAGCTACTTAGGAGAACCATGGCCCGCAACCCCTCCGCGATGAAGCGGCACCGCCAGTCCGAAGTCCGCCGCCTGCGCAACCGCGCAGCCAAGTCGACGATCCGTACCTTCAGCAAGAAGGCGCTGGCCGCTGCCGAGCAGGGCGACTTCGACGCCGCCGCGAAGTACCAGAAGGTCGTGCAGAGCCTGGTCGATTCGGCCGCCAAGGGCTCCACGCTGCACAAGAACGCCGCGGCGCGTCGCAAGAGCCGCCTCGCCTCGCGCATCCAGAAGATGCGCGAGGCCTCGGCCTGAGTCACCGCTCCTGGCAAGCAACGTCCGCCGCGCCCCCGGTCCGTCCGGGGGCGCGCGCGTAGGGGAGAGGAACCCGACAGATGCTCGCGACCCCACCCGTCACGCCCCCGAGGGTCGTCCTGGTCCGTCCGAAGCATGCCGGCAACGTCGGCGCGTCCGCTCGGGCGATGAAGAACTTCGGCCTGCGCGAGCTGGTGTTGGCGGCGCCACGCTGCCGCGTGGACCGGGAGGCGTACGCGCTGGCGTCGCACGCCGGGGACCTGCTGGACGCCGCCCGCACGGTCGCGACCCTCGACGAGGCGCTCGTGGGCGTGGCCTGGGCGATCGGGACGTCGGCCAACCCACGGGCCAGCGAAGCGGTGCGCTCCTACGGTCCCGACGAGGGCTTGGCGACGCTTCCGCCCGAGGGGGGCGCGCTCGTGTTCGGACCGGAGGATCACGGCCTGGCCAACGACGAGCTGGACCGCTGCCAGGCCCTGATCCGCATCCCGACCGCGCCCTACGCCTCGATCAACCTGGGGCAGGCGGTCAACATCCTGGCCCAGCGCTGGTTCGTGGTGGCGGATCGTCCCGACGCGGGCGCGACCCACCGACCCACCGCCGAGCCGGCCAGCCGAGACCAGCTCGAGCGGATGTACGAGGACCTGCGCGCGCTCTTCCGGCTGATCGGCTACACCGACCGGCAACGCGAGGCGGCGACGGTGCGCCTGTACCGCGGCCTGGTCGATCGTGCCCGCCCGAACGCGCGCGAGGTGGCCGCCCTGCGGGGCCTGGCGTCGCAGGCGTCGTGGGCCGCGAAGCGCGATCCCGACCGGCTTCCCGGACGCGAGGACGAGGGCGCCTGAGGTACCGCCGGGACGCTCGGTTTCGTTGACACCCCCAGGGCGCGCCGGTATACTCGCGAGCGCAG
>CAZJGU010000097.1:0-9447 GCA_964545455.1 uncultured bacterium
CGCGCCATCGCCCGCGTCCACCACGCCCCCGCCGTGACGGGCGACGTCACCCTGGTCCGGGTGGACGCCGTCCCGCCCGTCTACCGACCGCTGCTGACCGCGCTGGCAGGGCACGTGACCGTCCGCTGGGAGGGCCAAGGGCCGACCGCGCCGCCCTGGCTGCCCGACGACGTCGCCTACCTCCCGCCGGACGCCACCTCGCCCACCCTCTCCCGCGCCGCCTGCGCCGATCCTCGCCACGAGGTGGTCGAGGCCTTCCGCTGGGCCCGCCGCCTGATGGCCGAGGAGGGCGTTCCGCCCGGCGACATCGCGATCGTTGCCGCCTCGGTCGAGGCCTACGACGACGCCGTCCTGGCCCTCGCGGACGAATCGCAGCTGCCCCTCCACGCCGCCGCCGGCCGTCCCGCCCTGGCCGGTCCGGACGGGCAGGCCGCCGCAGCGCTGGCGGACCTGCTGCTGCGCGGCCTGGACCAGGTGCGCGCGCGCCGCTTCGTCGCGACCGCCCGCCGGCCCGGTTCCGGGGCCGAGGCCCTGCGCGACCTGCCGCCCGACTGGCCGCGCGTCCTGCCGGACGACGCGCCGCTGGCCACGCTGCCCCGCTGGGAACGCGCCCTGGCGGACCGCGGGGACGACCGCGACCCGGTCCGCGCCGTCCTGCGGGAGCTGGGCGCCGACGTCACCCGCGGCCTGGACGCCGCTCGGGAGATCGGCCGGCGCTGGCTGCGCGGTCGTGCCCGCCGGCTCTGGGCGCGCGCGTTGGACGAGGCGCCCGCCGCCGCCCTGGACGCGACGCTGGACGCCATCCGCATCGCCGACGACGTTGACCCCGCCGGCGCGATCGTCTGGGCCCCCGCGGCGGAGGTGGCGGCCGCCCCGCGCCGTCACGTGCGGCTGCTGGGCCTGGCCTCGCGCGCCTGGCCGCGCGGCGCGCGCGAGGATCCGCTGCTGCCCGATCACGTCCTGGACGGCGTGACGCTGCACGACCGCACGGTGACCCAGGCGGACCGGGACGCCTTCGCCGCGATCCTCGCCTCGACCTCCGCGTCCGTCGTGCTGTCCCGCCCGCGCCGCGACGAGGAGGCCCGCCGCAAGGCGCCCAGTCCCCTGCTGCGGGGCCTGCCGACCGGCGAGGAGGAGGTCCTGGCGCCCCGCCGCCTGCCGGAGCACGCCTACAGCGAGGCCGACCGCCGCCTGGCCCGCCCCCAGGAGCTGGACGCCGACCCGCACGCCGCCCGCGCCCAGGCCGCCTGGCGCGCCTGGAACGCGGACGACGCCACGCCGCACGACGGAATCCTCCGCGCGGTCCACCCGGGCGTCGTGCGCGCCCTGGGCCGCGCCCACTCGGCCACATCGCTGCGCAAGGCGCTGCGCGATCCGCTGGCGTTCGTGTGGACCTACGCCCTGGGCTGGCGCGAGGTGCGTGATCCGGAACAGGCCCTGTCGCTGGACGCGCTGGAGCGCGGGTCGCTGCTGCACGACGTGCTGGAACGCGCCGTCGCGGCGCTGGAGGCGGACGGCTCCCTGGCTGCCGCCCCGCCGGACCTCCTGCGCGACGCCGTCGCCGACGCCACCCGCGCCGCCGCGGCCGCCTGGGAGATCGCCCGGCCGGTCCCGCCCGGCGTGCTCTGGCGCGCCGCCCTGGACGAGGTGGAGCGGCACGCCCTGGCGGCGCTGCAGGCGCCCCTCGACCCGCTGCCCGGGCAACGGAGCTTCGTCGAGGCGCCCTTCGGTCAGTCCGAAGCGGCGGCCGCGCACGAGCCGCGCGGTGCGGACGCCGCCCCGTGGCCGATCGACGCTCCGGTCCGCCTGGCCGGTCGCGACCTGCGCATCACCGGGCGAATCGACCGCCTGGACCTCTCGGCCGACGGGACCGTCGCGCGCGTCGTCGACTACAAGAGCAGCCGCAACCCCAAGAGGCCCGCGGACCGCGCCGTCGACGTCGACGAGGGGCGCGAGCTGCAGCGCTGCCTCTACGCCTACGCCGTCCACGACCGCCTGCCGGGCGTGCGCCGCGTGGACGCGGTGCTGGTCTACCCCGCCGCGGACCTTGTCCGCCCGATGCACGACCCGGACGGCACCCTGGACGGCCTGGCGCGCGCGATCGATGCGGCCTTCGCCGCCCTGCGCGCCGGCCGGGCGCTGCCGGGGCCGGACACGCGCGACGGCTGGAACGACCTGGCGCTGGCCCTGCCCGCGGACGTCGCGCGCGGCTACTGGGCGCGCAAGGAGGCCGCGATCGTGCAGGCCCGCGCGGCCGTCGACGCGATCCTCGAGGCCCGGCCCGGCCAGGAGCCGGGGAAGGAGACGCCGTGACCTCGCCCGTCCTGACCGACGACGCCGCCCGCCGGCGCGCGCTGACCGAGCGCGACGCCTCGCTCTGGGTCGAGGCGGGCGCCGGATCGGGCAAGACCGCCCTGATGGCCGGCCGGGTGGTCCTGCTCCTCGCGGACGGCGTGCCGCCCGATCGGATCGCCGCGATCACCTTCACCGAGCTGGCCGCCGCCGAGCTGCACGACCGCATCCACCGCATGGCGCACGACCTGCTGGCCGGCACGGTGCCGGTGGAGCTGGCGACCGCCCTGCCGGACGGCCTGTCGCGGGAGCGCCGCGCCGCCCTGGAGGCGGGCGCCGCCCACCTGGACGACCTGACCGCGACGACGATCCACGGCTTCGCCTTCGACCTGATCCGGCCGCACCCGGTCGCGGCCGACCTGGATCCCGGCGCCGCCCCGATGGACGCGGCCGAGGCCGAGCTAGCGTACGGCGACGTCCTGGACGCCTGGCTGCGCGCCCGCCTGGGCGGCGCGAGCGACGCGAGCGCCCCACCGGACGAGGGGGACGACGTGGTGTCCGCCCTGGCGCTGGAGTTCGGGGGCGAGGCGCACAAGGGCGTCGAATGGCTGCGGGAGCTGGCGACGGCCGCCGAGGAGACGGACGCCGTGCCGGCGTCGGCCGCGACCCGCGCGGACCTGGCGCGCGCCTTCGGGCGCCTGCGCGATGCGATCCACGACTTCGCGCACTCCGCGCGGGGCCTTGGCGGGGATCCGCCGGGCAGGACGGCCGAGCGGGACGCCGCGTTGGCGGACATGGCCCGGTCCTGGAGCGCCCTGGGCGCCCAGCCGACGCGGCTGGCCGTCCGGGTCGCGCTGGACCGGGGCGGGAAGGCGTTCACCGGCGGCGGGACGCTGTACGCCAGCGCCGCGACCAAGAAGGACTTCGCCGCCGCCGCGAAGGCGTTGGGCCTGTCCATGGCCGACGCCGACGCGGCCCACGCCGCCTGCACCGCCGCCTACGACGCGGTCAAGGAGGCCTTCGCCCAGCTGGAGACGACCGCCGCCGACCTGCTGCACGCCGAAGCCCTGGACGCCGTGCACGACCTGCGTGCGCGCTTCCAGGAGCGCAAGCGCGCCTCGGCCCGGTTGGACTTCACGGACCTGCTGCGCTCGGCCGTGCGGCTGCTGCGCGACCGGCCCGACATCCGCGACGCGGCCGCCGACCGCTACCGGCACGTGCTGGTCGACGAGTTCCAGGACACCGACCCGCGCCAGGCCGAGATCGTCTGGCGCATCACGGGCACCCCGCGCCGCGCGCCCGACGGGACCGAGCGCGACTGGCGCGACTGGCCCGCCCGCGGCTGCGCCCGCTTCGTCGTGGGCGATCCCAAGCAGTCGATCTACCGCTTCCGCGCCGCCGACGTGCGCACCTACCTCGACCTGAAGCGCCGGCACGAGGAGGGCGGCGGCACGGTCCTGCAGGTCGCCACCAACTTCCGCTCCCGCCCCGGCATCCTGGACGCCACCAACGCCGCCTTCGAAGCGCCCCTGAACGGGGACGGCCAACCCGGCTACCAGGCCCTGGTCCCGCACCGCGGCGCCGGGGACCACCCGGCCGTCGCGCGCCTGCGCCTGCCCGCACCGGACGGCCTGGAGGCCGGAAAGGCGCCCGCCGCCGGCCTGGCCCGCGACGTCGAGGCGCTGGCGGTCGCGCGCCTGTGCGCCCGCCTGATCGACGGCGATCCGGAGTTGGGACTGGGGCCCGTGCCGCCGTCCGAGATCGCGCTGCTGGCCCCGGTCGGGAGCGAGCTGTGGCGCTACGAACGTCAGCTCGAACGGCACGGCGTCGCCGTCGCCAGCCAGGCGGGCAAGGGCTTCTACGGTCGTCAGGAGGTGCAGGACCTGGTGGCCCTGAGCCGCGTCCTGGCGGATCCGTCCGACGCGCACGCCCTGGGCGCGCTGCTGCGTGGGCCGCTGGTGGGCGTCACCGACGAGGAGCTGCTGGACGTCGCCGAAGCCCTGCGCGCCTCGGACGGCCCGGACCGCTTGACGCTGCGGACCGACCCGGAGCGGGTGCCGCACGACGGCGTCCGCCGGGTGCTGGAGCGCCTGGCGCCCATCCAGCGCCAAGCCCTTTCCCGCACGCCCTACCAGACCCTCGCCGCCGCCCTGGATCGCCTGGAGGTCCGCGCCCTGGTGCGTCGCCGCCACCGCGGCCGCGCCGCCCGCGCCCTCGCCAACGTCGAACGGTTCCTGGACCTGGCCCGCCCCTGGGCGGTCCGCGGGCTCGAAGCGTTCGCGCGCGACGCCTACCGCCGCTGGAAGGAGGACGAGCGCGCGCTCGAGGGCCGCCCCGACGCGGAGGAGGACGCCGTCACCCTGATCACCGTCCACTCGGCCAAGGGGCTCGAGTGGCAGGTCGTCATCCCCATCAACACCCTCGGCGCGCCCAAGGGCGCCGCGCCGCCCTACCTCGACCGCCGCGACGGACGCGTCCTGCACACCCTCGGCGCGATCGCGCCCAGCGGCTTCGCCGACCTGGACGCCTTGGAGAGCGCCGAGTCCGCGGCCGAGAACGTCCGCCTCCTCTACGTCGCCGCCACCCGCGCCGCCGACCTGCTGGTCGTGCCGCGCCCCGACTGGCCAGTGGCCGAGAAGAGCTGGCTGGCGCTGGCCGGCCTGCACGACCTGGACGGCCACGAGGTCACCGTGGACGCGACCGCGCCCCTCGCCGCCGACCGCGACCGGACGCCCGCCCAGGACCGCGCGACGTTCGTGGAGCAGGCGGAGCGCATCGTCGCCCTGACGCCGCGCATCGCCTGGACCTCGCCCAGTCGGCACGATGGGGTCGAGGAGGCGCCGCGCTCGCCCACCTTCGAGCTGGAGGGCGAGGTGGTCGAGGTCGGATCCGCGGTCGTGGCCGTGCCCTCCGACGCGCGGGGCGATACGGCGGCCGAAGCCCCGGGCGAGACGCCCGCCGACGTGATCGCCGACCTGATCGCCGGCCGCGGCCGCCTGCGCGGCCTGGTGCTGCACGCCCTGATGGAGGCCCTGATCACCGGCGAGGTCGCGCCCGACGGGCTGGAGGCCTACGCGCAGCAGGCGACCGACGCGCTGCTCTCGACCTGGGACCAGGATCCCGCTGCGGAAACGCAGGCCGACCGTCCCGATCCCCTCGAGATGGCCGCTACCGCCCGTCGCGCCTGGGACGCGCCCGAGCTGGCCGACGTGCGCGACGACCTGATCGCCGAGGTCGACGTGTACGGCCGGGACGGCGACGGGGTCGACGGGGCATCCGCGACGTACGTCCGGGGCGTCGCCGACGCCGTCGCCGTGGACGAGGCCGGTCGGCCCTACCTGGTGATCGACTGGAAGAGCGACGTCGATCCCGGCGACGCGGCGATCGACGCCTATCGTGCGCAGGTCGCGGACTACCTGCGGCTCACCGGTGTGGCGCGGGGTTGGCTGGTGTTCCTCACCAGCGGCCGGAGCGTGGAGGTGGCGCCGTGAGCCCACGCCCGTCGACGCCGCTTCGTGCGAGTGCCGGGAGATTGTCATCTTCTGCCGAACCCGCTGCGCCTTCGTTCGACCCGCGTGCAACGCTACGAGCAGGGGCCGGCTTCTCGACGCAGGAATGAGCAGAGAATGTAGTAGTCTTGCCTCAGAACTACTACATTCCTACATTTCGACTACGCATTCTCGGAGACTCCCGTGCCCTCCCTCACGCCCGCCTACCTTCGCTCGCTCCCCATCGACGCGACGCTGTTGGGGCAGATCGACCGACTGGGCTACGCGCGGGGCACGCAGCAGGTCTTCCGAACGCAGGCTCCAGAGCTGCTGCGGCACCTGACCACGGTCGCGCGGATCGAATCGACCGAGTCCAGCACGCGACTCGAAGGAGCGGTCGCGCCTCGCGCACGGATCGAAGGCATCGTCCGCCGGGACGCTGCGCCGACGAACCGCTCCGAAGCCGAGATCGCCGGCTACCGCGACGCCTTGCGCATGATCCACGAGCACGCCGAGCACATGCGCTTCAGCGAGTCGCAGATCCTCGAGCTGCATGGTCGTCTCTACCGCTATCTGCCGGCCCCCGGGGGACGCTACAAGGCGACGCAGAATGACATCGTCGAAACGGACGACGCGGGCGCCATCGTTCGCGTTCGCTTCTCGCCGACGTCGCCCGTACAGACGCCCGGAGCGATGCGCGACCTCGTCGAGGGCTACGCGAAGGCCGTCGATCACGACGCGCTTCCGTCCGCGCTGATCATCGGGCTGGCGATCCTCGACTTCCTCTGCATCCATCCGTTCCCCGATGGCAACGGTCGAACGGCACGTCTTCTGACGCTTCTCCTGCTCTCCCACCATGGCTTCGACGTCGGCCGCTACGTGAGCCTGGAACGCGTGATCGAGCAGAACCGCGACGGCTACTACGACTCGCTGGAGAGCAGCAGCACCGGCTGGCACGCCGACGCGCACGACGCTCGGCCCTGGCTGGACTACTTCCTCGGCGTCCTCATCGCCGCCTACGACGAGTTCGAGCACCGCGTCGACGCGGTCCGCCGCGGCCCAGGAGGCACCAAGACCTCGATGGTCCGCGCCGCCGTCGCGCGCCGCCTCGCCCCGTTCGCCATCAGCGAGATCGAGCGCGAGCTTCCCGGCATCAGTCGCGAGCTCATCCGAAATGTTCTGAAGGACCTCCGAGCCGAAGGCGTTCTCGCGCTGCGCGGCCGGGGACGAGCGGCACGCTACGAGCCAGCGACAGGGAGGATCACGGGGGCGGAGGTACGGACGGGCGAAGGCGGCCGCTGATCGATCATGCCCTGCCGGGCAGGCGTACCGCTGGTTTCGAGCCCGGGTCGTGCAGCCCCCCGCAGGCCACGCGTCTGCGGGATTCTCCTTGGCGTAGCGACCCTGCACGCGTCGTTCCTGGTCGGCGGCGTCAACCCGTGCCCCGCCCTGCGCCCGGCGGCAGCGGCGCCGACAACGGCGGTCGCTCACCGTCACGCGCGACGAAGGTCACCCTCACGCCGTACCCCAGCGCGTCAGCCAGACGCGCCAGCGTCGCGAGTTGCAGGTTGGCCCCGTCCTGCTCCAGCTGGTGGATCCAACTGCGGGACACCCGTAGACGCTCCGCGACGTCCGCGAGCGACAGGTGCGCGGACGCTCGAGCCGATTGGAGCAGGGCCGACAACGAATCCTGGAGCAGGGCATCGACGAGCGCTTCCCGGACCTCGTCCAACGCCTGCCCGGAAGCGGCCTCGCCTCCAACGCGCTCGACGACCCCGGACTGGACCTCGTCGGACGTGAAGCGCTCCAGCATCGAGGCGATCCCTTCCGCCGTCGCATCCGGGTCCTGCCCGCCCTCGTTGCGATCCTGCTTCATGCGGGTCCTCCCTCTAGGCCTACGGGCTCGCCGTCGAGGAACGCGGTGGCCACGGCCAGACCGTAGCGCTCCGATCCCTCTGTCAAGTTCTGACTATACACCTAGGCCATGGACCTCTCGGCTGATCACGCCCCAGGCCCGCGAACGTCCGTATCCCCGGTCCTACGACCCCCTATGTAACGAAACCAGCAAATGCATGAATAGCGCCATGGCCTATGAAGCGAACGCTTCATAATGAGCGCCGAACCCTCGCCGGGGCGCCTACGTGGCGCGCATGGTGGCCTGCGAGGAGATCCGCGCCTTCGTGCCGGCCACGCTCCCGATCGAGCCTCCCATCGGCTTGGCGGGGCCGCCGCTGGGTGCCCCCGAGGCGACCAACCGCGCCCTTGTAGCTCGCACGGGCGACGCCGCTACGCCGGGATCGAACAAGCAGGCTCCCGAACCGAGCCGGGGAGCGACAGGGGTCGACGGGCGTCGCGTGCGGTCGAGACGATCGTGCGACGGAGTGGGCGGACGACCGTCACCCTGGGAGTTTGGCCATGTACTGTTTTCTACACACGGCATGACGAAATCGCGCCTCTCACGAACCCACTGGTTTGCTGGCATATCATTTTGTTCACCATGAGTGAAGGACTTTCTAGTCGCTTGAACCACCTGACGCGCGAGCTTCCTGAAGGCTTGCTCGCCGACACGGGATGGCTGGAGCAGAGGGGCTACTACCCGTCCCTCCGCAAGAGGTACGTGGATCGCGGCTGGCTGGATCATCCTGCCCGCGGCGTCTACCGTCGTCCCCGCGGTCCGCTGAGGTGGGAAGAGACCGTCATCTCCCTCCAAGTTCTCAGCAAGGTATCCGTCATCGTCGGCGGCCGGACGGCCCTTCGTCTGCAGGGATTCGACCACTACGTCGCCATCGATGAGACGTTTGACGTGCACCTCTACGCTGAGGAGAACGTTCCTTCGTGGCTGTTCAAGCTTCCGCTGGATCATCGCTTCGTGGTCCACAACGCTCGGGTGCTCTTCCGCGACGAACCGATCTCACGCACCTTCTCCACCATGCACGTCGACCTCCGGGACGGGGGCTACGAGGCCACCAACCAAGAAGGCCTGCGGCAGCTGCCATGGGGCCAGTGGCGGTGGCCGTTGACGCTGTCCACGCCCGAACGCGCCGTGCTGGAGGCGCTGGACGAACTCCCCTCGCACGAGAGTTTCCACCAGATCGACGCGCTATTCGAGGGCGCGACCCAACTGAGCCCGACGCGTCTCCAGGACCTTCTCGAAGCGTGCCTCAGCGTCAAGGTCAAGCGGCTCTTCTTCTGGTTCGCCGACCGTCATGGACATGCGTGGCGGAAGCGACTCGACGCGTCGAGGGTCGACTTGGGACGGGGCAAGCGCATGCTCGTGCGCGGTGGCCGGCTGGATCCCACGTACGGGATCACGGTGCCTGCGGATCTGGTCGAGACAGTCCACGGCGATGCGTGAACGCTTCCGCCAGCAGGTCGAGCTTCTGCTTCGCTGCCTACCGCACGCCGCCGAGGAGAACGTGTTCGCACTCAAGGGCGGCACGGCCATCAACCTCTTCTTGCACGACCTGCCACGACTGTCGGTGGACATCGACCTGACCTACCTGCCGGTCCGGCCCCGCTCGGAGTCCTTGGCCGACATCGCCGCCGCCCTTGGGAGGATCGCGGCGCGAATCGGCAACGGTCTTCCAGGTGCTCACGTCACGCTGCTCCGGTCCGACGCGGAGACCATCGAGACCGCCCGGGAACTCTCCGCGGGCTTTCTGCGCGG
>CAZJGU010000098.1:0-9390 GCA_964545455.1 uncultured bacterium
GCGTAGGCGACCGAGCGCGTAGGCGGCGAACGATCCCGCGGTCAGCGCCAGCAGGGCGCTGCCGCCCGCGACCAGCAGCGAGTTGGCCAGCGCGCGCAGGAACGGGCCGTTGGTCAGCACGTGCTCGTAGTTGACGAGGGTCGGCGCGCGCGGGATGAGGCGCGCGGCACCGAACAGCTCGTCCTCGGTCTTGAGCGAGGTCGAGATCGCCCACACGAACGGCGTCAGAGCGTAGAAGGCGACGACGGCGGCCCCGAGGTAGAGGCCGAAGCTGGAGAGCGCCTTGCGCACGCGCAGGCTCACGAGCGGTTCACCCCCAGGACGCGCACGTAGGCGACGGCGAAGACGAAGATCAGCAGGAAGATGAGCACCCCGACCGCGGAGGCATAGCCCGCCTCCTGGTTGGCGATGAGCACCTCGAAGTTGTAGGTCGAGATGCTGCGCTCCGAGCGTCCGAACAGGACCTGGAACAGGTCGAAGACGCGCAGGGCATCGAGGGTGCGGAAGATGAGGGCGACCCCGATGGCGGGCCGCAGCAGCGGCAGGGTGATGGCGAAGAACTCGCGCACGCGCGTGGCGCCGTCGACCCGGGCCGATTCGTAGAGCTCCTTGGGGATCGTCTGCAGGCCGGCCAGCAGCAGCAGGCCCATGAACGGCGCGGTCTTCCAGACGTCGATCATGATGGCCGAGGGCAGCTGCAGCGACGAGGTCGTCAGCCAGGCCAGCGGCTGGTCCAGGATGCCGACGTCGAGCAGGAAGCGGTTGAGCACCCCGGCGCCGGTGTCCTTGAGCATCAGCTCCCACAGGCGGGCCGACACGACGGTCGGGATGGCCCAGGGGACGAGCATCACCGCCCGCATCGCGCCGCGCCCTCGGAAGCTCGAGTGCACGGTGAGCGCCAGGAACAGGCCGAGGATCAGCTCCCCCGATACCGACACGATCGTGAAGACGAGGGTGGTCCAGATGCTGCGGATCCAGTCGCGATCGAGGGCGCTGAGGGAGATCGCGGTGTCCGGACCGGTGACCAGCGGCAGGTCGAGGACGAAGGCGGTGCGGTAGCCCTCCAGCAGTCGCTCACGCGGGAGCGCGTCCCAGCGGATCGAGCCGTCGGCCGAGCGTTGGCACACGCCGGCGTCGTCGGTGCGGCAGGCGAGGGTGTCGAAGGTGACCGTGAGCAGCTCGCGGTAGTGCTGCAGGCCCACGTAGTTGGGAACCTGGCTAGAGGCGAAGCGCTTGTCGGTCACGCTGGTGATGATGGTCGCTTCGAGCGGCCGAGCCGCGACGACCACCAGGATCAGCAGCGCGGGCAGGAGCAGGTTCCAGGCCGAGCGCGCCTCGCGCGCGATCAGTGGCTCGGGCGGCAGGTCGGGCGCCTCGGCGGCGCGCGCCAGCGCGACGCGCAGGAGCGCGGCCAGTCCGACCGCGCCGGCCGGGGCGATCCAGCCCTGGAGCCAGCGGGCCAGGCCGGCGTCGACGGGACCCAGCGGCCCGGCCCCCTGCAGCAGGCGGGCGACCAGGACCACACCGGTGATGAGCACGATCCATGTGGCGGCGTCCCGTGCCATGCGCAGCGTGGCCGCGTCGCGGCGGGCCACCCGCACGCCGAAGACGATGGCCACGACGCTCAGGCCGATCGTCAGGATCGGCACGATCAGACCGAAGCCATCCAGGACGGCCAGCACCAACGACGGTCGGGACCCGTCGGCAGCGGGGGCCAGCGCGGAGCGGACGCCGGCGTCGGCGGCGATCGCGCCCAGCAGCGCGGCGATCGCGGTCAGGCCGATGAGGACGAGGCCCGCGGCGAGCAGGCGGGCCATCGTGGCGTGGCGGCCCACCTCGGCGGGCTCGGTCGAAGGGCGATCGGCCATGCAGCGGTCCTTTCGGGGCGCGAGCGCCACGACGGGCGGGCGGACGCGCGTGCGCCCACCCGCCCGAAGCGAGGATCAGTTGCCGAGGAGTTCCTGCAGGTCGAGCTCGAGCAGGGTCATCGCGGTCGCCGCGTCCTCCTCGCCGGACAGGATGCTGTGCACGGCGGCGGAGTAGAGCGACGAGACCTGGTTGTAGGCGGTACCCGTGACGGTCGAGGGGCGCGGCGTGGCGCCCTGGAAGACGGCGTCGAGGCCCTCGAAGAACGGCACCGCTTCGATGACGTCGGCGTCCTGGTAGAGCGCGGCGATGGTCGGGTTGATGGCGTTGGTCACGGCGCGGCGCTTCTGCTCCTCGTACGAGGCGAAGTGCTTGGCGAAGGCGACGGCGGCGTCGACGTGCTCGCTGTAGCGGTTGACGCCGATGCTCCAGCCGCCCATGGCGGCGGCGTAGCTGCCGGACGCGCCGGCGGGCAGGGCGGTGACCGCGAAGTTGCCGGCGACCGCTTCGGACTCGAGGCTGGTGGCGTAGGCGTACGGCCAGTTGCGCATGAAGGCGGCGTTGCCGGCGTGCCAGACGGCGCGCGCGTCCTCTTCGAGGTAGCCCAGCACGCCCGGAGGCGAGATGGTGCCGATCCAACTGGCCGCCTGCTCGAAGATCTCGATGGCGCCGTCGGTGTTGACCTCGATCGTGCCGTCGGGCGCGACGATCAGGCCGCCGCCGTTGGACACCTGCCACTCGAGGGCGTTGCAGGTCAGGCCTTCGTAGTCGTTGCCCTGGAAGACGAAGCCCCAGAACTCGTCGTTGCCCTCGGCGCGCTCGCCGGCCTGGATGACCTCGGCCATCTCCTCGAGCTCGGCCCAGGTCGCGGGCGGAGCGTCGTAGCCGTACGTCTCGAGCAGGTCGGTGCGGTAGTACAGCATGCCCGCGCCGAGCCGGAAGGCGATCGCAACCATCTCGTCGCCGATGGTGTTGTTGGTGATGTAGCCGGGGAAGTGGGCGTCGAGCTCTTCCTGGCTGAAGTAGGGCTTGAGGTCGACCAGGTTCTCGGCCAGGATGCCGGGCCAGATCACGTCGACGCGCAGCACGTCGATGTCGCCGCTCTGCGCTTCGAACATCGTCAGGTAGTTCGACTGCAGGTCGGTGGTGCTGGCGGGCCCGTCGATGCGCACGACGTCGATGTTGGGGCAGGCGGCCTCGAAGGCGGCGATGGTCTCGGCTTCGATAGCGGGCAGGTTGCCGACGGGATCGCCGACGTAGGTGATGGTGGCGGGCTCGTCGGTGACGCAGTCGATCTCGCCGGACTGCGCCAGCGCCGTACCGCCGGTGGCCAGGGCGAGCGCGAGCAAGAGGGTGAGGGCGTGTCTCATGGGTACTCCTCGGGTGAGCGTCGGCGCGTGGCGCGCCGCAGGAACGTGGGCGGGGGAGACCGGTTCGTCCTCGGGCGTCACTCCTTTCCGGACCCGGGCTCGCCGATCCAGACCGGCGAGGACCAAGCCCACTGCTCGTTGCGCTGACGGACCCGGACCCGGTAGAGGTCCGCCTCGGCGGACGGGGCCCGGTGGGAGAAGGCGAAGCGGGTGGCGAACTCGTCCTCGGCGATCGCGCGCCGGAAGCGCACGGCCGGGGAGACGAACCCGCCGAGGTGGTGCGTGCGCGAGCCATCGGCCAGGTCGCGCAGGGGGACGTTCAGGCGCCGACCGTTCACGTCGACGTCGAGCGAGGTGGCGTCGTCGACATCGAGTTCGAGGCAGACGCCCTCGCTGGCCGGCACGCGCGAGTAGGGGTTGGGCCAGGTGCGCGTGTGGAAGGCGACCGTGTCGCTCGCCGGGCGTTCGAGCCGGTGGGGCGCGAACGGCTCGTCGTCGCGTGGGGGTACTGCGGGGAATGGGCCGCGGAAGCGCGGCTCGACGTCGATGAGCCGGCCGTCGCGGACCGTCACGGCGACGTCCCAGGGGGTGGCGTGGTGGGCCTCGCCCCAGCCGACCTCGACGTGGACCTTGACGCGCCCGGGCCCGGCCGTGCGGGGGAGCAAGCTCTCACGGTGGACGACGCGCTCGTCGTGCAGCACCTCGACGTAGTCGATGCCGTCGCCGCCGCGGACGTCGACCTCGAGGCGACGTTCGTCGCTCGGGGCCGCCACGCCGCCCATCGCGACGTCGTTCACCGTGAAGGCCACCTCGATCCGATCGCCGGTCAGCGCCCAGGTCCGTCGCTGCGCCAGGGCGTCCCAGAGCGCGGCGCGGTCCAGGCTGGGCAGCCACGCCCCCAGCCGTCCGTAGCCGTAGGCGCCGGGGACCGCCGCATGGTGGTCGGTCGAGCCGATCACGCCGAAGCGGTGCCCCTGCTTCCAGCCTGTGCGGGCGGTGCCGGAGCGGTCGCGCGGCCCCATGGCGTGCAGGTAGGGCACGGGACCGTCGCAGCTCTCGGCCGAGCCGTGGAAGGAGACGATCTCGGCCAGCGGCGACATCGTGGCGTCGAAGGCGCCCCAATCGATCCCGCGATGGCCGTGCTGGTAGGCGATGTGGTGCGGCAGGATGAGGGCCTGCTCGCACAGGGCCGCGACCTCGCGACGCAACGTCGGCAGGTCGGGAGCGTCGACGATGCGCGTCCCGGTTCCGTCGCGGAAGTAGACGCAGTGGTCGCCGTAGGCGAGCGAGTGCCACTCGAAGCTGGGCAGCGTGACGAAGCGACCCGGGTCGTCGGCCGCGTCGGTCGAGGCGAGGTAGTCGCTCCAGGCGTCACGGGCACGCTCGAACCCCTCGTCGTGGTAGGCGACGAGGTAGTCCAGGCCGGGATCGTCGCGGGGGACGTCGGGCCAGGCACCGTGCACCGTGACGCTGACGAAGTCGAGCTGCAGGCGCGCGTTGGCCAGCGCGTCCTGGTACGAGCCGGCGCCGTAGCTGAGTGCGCAGTGGTTGTGCAGATCGCCGTAGCGGGCCGTCAGGCCTCGGTAGCCGGGCAGCATGGGCCGGGTCGCCTCCAGGGTCGCGTCGTCTGCCTCTCCGCCTGAACGGAGCCTGAAACGGATACCTTTTTGTATTACACTTTACATAAGCCGTCAAGCGTGGACGCACGCGACCGCGCCGCGACCCGTATCCTGGAGCCCGTGCAGCCGCCGGGGGACCCGCGATGAACACGCAACGATCGATCCTCGCCCAGCTCTCGACCCGACCGATGTCGTTGGCCCAGTTGGTGACCGCCACCGGCGCCAGCCTGCCGACCGTGCGCCGTGCGGTGCAGCGGCTGACGCGCGAGCGCTGGATCCGCATCGTCGGGCGCGAGGGGGCCACTGGCGGACGCCCCGCCAACCTGTTCGGCTTCGACGACGCGGTTCGGACCGTGGTCGGCGTCCACCTGGCCCACCCGGGCATGCGCCTGGTCGCCACCGACCTGTCCGGCACGCCGCTGAGCGTGCACGTCCCGGACGGCCTGGACGAGCTGGAGCCCGACCCCGTCGTCGCCGAGGTCGACGCCTTCCTGCGACGCTTCGGGCACGAGCGACCGACGCGGAGGGTCCTGGGCCTGGGCGTGGCGACCCCGGGCTACGTCGACGCGACCAGCGGCACGGTCATGTCGATCGGGCGCGCGCCCGGCTGGAGCAACCTGCCGCTGCGCGAGCGTCTGCGTCGCGCCAGCGGCCTACCGGTGGTGGTCGCCAACGACATGGACGCCCTCGCTACCGCCGAGTTCGGCGTGGCCGAGCCGATCCACAGCGCCATCTACGTCGGCTTCGGAGAAGGGCTCAAGTACTCGATGATCCTCGACGGTGCGCCGTTCACGGGACCGTTCGGGAACGCCGGCCTGATCGCCTCGGATCTGCTGGCGGGGCCGTGCCGGACGGGGGACGAGGCGCTCACAAGCCTGTCCGGCGTGGTGGCCGCCTACGAGCGGGAACGGGACGCGTCGTCGCCGGCTCGCGGCGCCGAGGCGGTGCGACGTCGCTTCCACCAGCTGCTGGACGAGGCCGTCGCGGGCGAGGCGCCCGCCCGCGCCCTGGTGGCGCGCTGGACCGAGGTCATCGGTGCGCAGACCGCGGCGGTCGTGCACCTGCTGCAGCCCGAGGCGCTGGTCTTCGGGGGCGAGCTGGCCTCCGCCCCGAGCGCGATCCAGGAGCGCCTGGAGGCCGCCTGCCGGGCGCACCTGCCGACGTTGCTGGACAACGCCCTGGAGGTCCGGCCGGCCGGCCTGCGCGGCCCGGAGGCGACGGCGGTCGGAGCGGCGCGGGTGTTCCTGCAGCGCTACCTCACGGCCGAGGAGGAGCCGGTCGCCGCGCTGGAACGAGCACGGGCGTCGTGACCGTCCCCCGGTCCGGTCCCCACACGGTCGTCCGGATCCCGGGCGGACGCTTCACGATGGGGACCGACCGGCCGACCTTCCCCCAGGATGGCGAGGGACCGGCGCGCACGGTCGAGGTCGCGCCCTTCGCGATCGACGCGCACGCGGTCAGCGTCGCGCGGTTCGCCGCCTTCGTCGCCGATACCGGCTTCGTGACCGACGCCGAGCGCGCGGGTGTCTCCTTCGTCTTCGTCGGCAGCGGTCCGGAGGCGACGCCCGGACCCCGGCCGGAGGGGCAGGCCGTGCCGGGCATGCCCTGGTGGCGGGTCGTCGAAGGGGCCGACTGGCGCCACCCCGCCGGCCCTGCGTCCACCGTCGACGGGCGCGAGGACCATCCGGTGGTGCACGTCTCCTGGCGCGACGCGCGCGCCTTCGCGCGCTCGGCGGGGGGACGGCTCCCCAGCGAGGCCGAATGGGAGTACGCCGCCCGGGGAGGCAGCGAGGGCACGATCTTCCCCTGGGGCGACGAGCTGGAGCAGGATGGGCGCCACCACGCCAACGTCTGGCAGGGCACCTTCCCAGAGCGCGACCTCGGATTGGACGGCCACCGCGGCACGGCCCCGGTCGACGCATTCGGGCCCAACGGCTACGGCCTGTTCGGCGTGATCGGCAACGTCTGGGAGTGGACCGACTCGGTCTTCGCGCCCGGTGACGCGCGGCGCGTGCGCAAGGGCGGGTCCTACCTCTGCCACGCGTCCTACTGCGACCGCTACCGCCTGGCGGCACGGTCGTCCGCTGACGAGGAGGCGACCGCGGGGAACGTCGGGTTCCGGGTCGCGTACGCCAACGACCATGGACGGTCCCAGCCATCTACGTGACGCCTGATGCCCACCCCGATCGCGTCCGGCATGCGATCATCCTCTCCATGCGACGACCACGACGCCCGTCCCGGGCCGCCCCGACCCACCGTGACGAGGTGCCCCGGTGATCGCCGAGCGCCTCCTGACCCGTCGTCTGCGCGGCCTGCGGGACCAGCAACTCCGCCTCGAGCCGCACCGTCCCGGCGACCTGCCGCCGCCCGATCACCATGGCGGCTACCTTCTCTACGCGCACGTCCCGTTCTGCCACCGGCTGTGCCCGTACTGCTCGTTCAACCGCTTCCCGTTCCAGCAGGACGCCGCCTCGCGCTACTTCGCCAACCTGCGCGAGGAGATGCGCCGCGTCGCCGACCTCGGCTACCGCTTCTCGTCGATGTACATCGGCGGCGGCACGCCGACGGTCATGCCGGAGGAGCTGGCGGCGACGATCGACCTCGCCAAGGAGCTCTTCGACGTCGGCGAGGTGTCGACCGAAACGAACCCCAACCACCTGACCGACGACGTGCTGAGCGTGCTCGAGGGTCGGGTCGACCGGCTCTCGGTGGGGGTGCAGAGCCTCGACGACGAGCTGCTGCGGCAGATGAAGCGCTTCGACTCGTACGGCTCGGCCGAGGAGATCCTGGCCGGCATCGAGCGGGCCTCGGGGCGTCTGACGACGCTCAACATCGACATGATCTTCAACCTGCCCTCGCTCTCCGACGACGTGCTCAAGCGCGACATCGAGACGCTCAAGGAGACCGGCGCCGACCAGGTGACGTACTACCCGCTGATGGTCTCGCCCTCGGTCGAGAAGCCGCTCGAGAAGGCGCTGGGCAAGGTCGACTACGAGCGCGAGGAGCGCCAGTACCGGTTGCTCTCTGGCCTCCTGTCGGACAGCTTCGAGGCGACCTCGGCCTGGGCGTTCTCGCGCAAGGCGTCGCGCATGATCGACGAGTACATCGTCGACCACGACGAGTACGTGGGCATCGGTAGCGGCTCGTTCAGCTACCTGCGCGAGGAGCTGTACGCCAACCCGTTCAGCCTGCGCGCCTACGCCGAGGCGATCGAGAGCGGACGCCTCAGCGTCGACGCCCACATGCCGCTGAACCGCGCGGACCGCCGGCGCTACCGCTTGATGATGGACCTCTTCGGCCTGCGCCTGGACAAGGAGGCGTTCCGCCAACGGGTGGGCGCGCCGGTCGAGCGGGCGCTGTGGGCCGAGTACCTGTTCCTGAAGCTGTCCGGCGCCTTCTCCCGCGACGACGCCGAGGCGATGGAGCTGACCGAGACCGGCCGCTACCTGCTGGTCGTGATGATGCGCGAGTTCTTCATCGGCGTCAACGGCATCCGCGACCTGGCGCGGGCCCGACTGCCGGAGGAGGAACGGGCGCTGTTCGAGGAGGGCATGCCCTGCGCCAGCCCCATCCGCGTTCCGGCACCGGCCGCCGGCTTCGACTGAGCCCAGCCCCAGAGGCCCGACGCGAGCGCGCGCACCGACTCCGGTCGGTGCGCGCCGTCGCGTGGTCGCCCCGGCGTCACGAGAACGGCCCCCGCGACGGATCGCGGGGGCCGTAGACCGGGAGGTCTCGAACGTTACTGAACGGTCGGGTAGCCGAGTTCCGTCCAGGCGCGGTAGCCGCCGCGCATGTTGAGGACGTTGTTGTAGCCGAGGGACGCCACGTAGGCGATCGCCCAGAAGCCGCGCGTGCCGGCGGCGCAGTAGACCAGGATGGGCGTATCGAGGTCGGAGGGCATCTGATCGAGGTACTCGAACATGGTCTGCACGGGGAAGTTGACCGCGCCCTCGATGTAGCCGTCGGCGAACTCGTCGGCGGTACGCACGTCGATGATGACCGGCTCGACATCGAAGATGTAGTTGGCGGCGTCTTCGGCGCTGATCTGCATCCAGCTCTCTTGGCTGGCTTCGACCAGGACTTCGCCCATGCGTTCGGAGGCGGCGGTGGCTTCGACCTGGGCGAACCCGAAGGTGAAGACGGCGAGGGCGGTGAGAGCGAACAGGAACTTCTTCATACGAACATCTCCTCTCGGCAAGGGCCTTGTTGCCCTAGAACCCGAAGAATTGGTGCTGCCCGACATCGACGATCAGGCTGCGGACGACGGTCGCCCCCACGAGCGGTACGAGGGCGGCCAGGATCGGAAGCCGGCGCAGGAACGCCGGAGCGACGAGCAGGACGAGACCGACGATGAACAACGGTCCGCCATGGCTCCAGAGGTAGGCGAAGCCGGCTTGGGCTTCGTCGGGGCCGGTAGCGAGGCCCCAGAGGTAGATCGCGCCCAGGAAGGCGCTGGCGAGGGAGAGCGGAGCGATCCAGCTCTTGGCCCAGCCCTGCTTGAACAGCTGGGCGAGCGCCAGGACCGTCACCATGCC
>CAZJGU010000099.1:0-9276 GCA_964545455.1 uncultured bacterium
CTTCGACGACGACCCAGGCCTCATCGGCGCTACCGTAGACGGGCTGCCGGTCCTGGGGGCATTGGAGAGCGCCCCCGCCTTCGCCGAGCAGGAGGGCGTGCGTCACGCCATCGTCGCGATTCCGAGCCTGGAGTGGGGGCGTCTGGACGGTCTGATCTCCGGCCACGGGCGGGTGCTCCGGCACGTGCAGTTCATCCCCCGCCTCGGCAGCCTGCCGTCGGAGGACGTGGTCGCCTCCGACCTCGACGGGATGCTGGCGCTGGAGGTCCGCAACGGTCTCTACGCGCCGGTCAATCGGCTCACGAAGCGTACGGCGGACCTGGTGATGACGGTGGCCGGCGGCGTCGTCGTCGCCCCGGTCCTCGCCCTGCTATGGCTGCTGGTGCGGCTGGACAGCCGCGGGGGCGGCTTCCACCTCTCCGAGCGCGTGGGGCAAGGGGGACGCTCCTTCGCTTGCTGGAAGTTCCGCACCATGTACGTGGACGCCGAGGACCGGCTGGAGCAGTTGCTCCACGAGGACCCGAAACTGAGGGAAGAGTACGACCGTTGGCACAAGCTGGACGACGACCCCCGGGTCACGCGCCTGGGCCGGTTCCTGCGCCGCACCAGCCTGGACGAGCTCCCGCAGATCTGGAACGTGCTGCGGGGGGAGATGAGCCTGGTGGGACCCCGCCCCTACCTGCGCCGCGAAGTCCCGGACATGGGTCGCTACACCGACATCGTCTTCCAGGCGAAGCCGGGGATCACCGGGCACTGGCAGGTCACCGCCCGCAACTCCGTCACCTTCCAGGACCGCTTGGAGATGGAGGCGCACTACGTCCGCAACTGGTCGATCTGGTGGGACGTGATCCTGCTGTTCCGGACGCCGCTCGTGGTGCTGTCGGGGAAGGGCGAGGCGAAGTAGGACACCGTCGCAGTCGATCCGCTCGCGGATGCGCCCGTACCGCTCGATCGCATTCTGCGTGAGCCGATTCTTCGCGGATCCTCGACACTGCCAGAACACCACGAGTGCGTGCCCTGCTCCGGTACTCTCGAGGTGCGGGGTGGCCGTGTCGTACGGCCACGGCCGAAGGGATCTCCACGATGACGAACGCGCGGACGCAAACGATGACATGCTTTCGAGGAGGCCTTCTGCTGGTCCTCCTGGTGACCGTCGCCGCCTCCTGCGGCCCGGGCGGTGCGACGGGACCGACGCCGCCCGAGGACGGCGTGTCCGTCCAGGTCGTCGTGACCGGTCCCGGACGGGTCGTGCAGGGCGACTTCACCTGCGACGGCGATTGCCCGTGGGCCGTGGCGCCCGGCGAGACGGTCGCGTTCGAGGCCGAACCCTCGGGAGACAACGTGCTGGTCGCCTGGGGTGGCGTCTGCCCTCCGTTCGAGGACACCTGCACCCGGCGCTTCTCGGAAGGCGACACGATCGAGGCCACCTTCGCGCAGCACGCGCTCCGGTTGGACCTCGACGGCGACGGCGAGGGGCGCTTCCTCATCGCAGGCCCGGACATCGAGCCCTCCCCCTGCGACGGGGACTGCGGCGTGCCGCTGGACCGGTCCCTGCAGTACTCGATCACCTACCAGGCGAACGGTACGACCGGTACGATCCTGGACGCCTGGACGGGAGCATGTTCGGGCGCGCCGCGCGACGACTACTGCCTCGTCACGCCCGCGGGCGCGACCACCGTGGGCAAGGGGTGGCGCCATCCACCCGTCGCATCGTCGGACGGCTACGCCACGTTCCGCAACGGCTCGCTGAGCGTCAGCGCGGCCGCAGGCGTCCTCGCCAACGACACGGACTCGGACGGCGACCCGCTCACCGCCTCCGTCGTCGAAGACGTGACGAACGGGACGCTGTCGCTGCGTCGCGACGGCGGCTTCGACTACGAGCCGGCGGACGGCTTCGACGGCGAGGACGACTTCCGGTACCGGGTCGAGGACGCAGTCGGCAACACGGCGCAAGCGAACGTCACGATCGCGGTGGTCGACCGCGTTCCTGCCGCTGCGGCCGACAGCTACGCGACCGCACGCAACACCGCGCTGACGGTCGACCCACCCGGCGTACTCGCGAACGACGCCGACCCCGACGGGGATCCGTTGACGGCCGTCCTGGAGGACGACGTCACGAACGGCTCGTTGACGCTGAACGCCGACGGCGGCTTCACCTACGAACCTGGCATCTCGTACGTGGCGACGGACGCCTTCACCTACAGGGCCAGCGACGGCGCCGAGAGCGGCAACCTGGCCACGGTCACGATCACCATCACCAACGCGACTCCGGAAGCCACCGCCGATGCCTTCACCACGGCCCTGAACGCCCCGCTCGCGGTCCCGCCGGTGGACGGCGTCCTGGCGAACGACACGGATGCCGATGGCGACGCGCTGACGGCGACGCTGGTGGACGACGTCGGGAACGGCACCTTGACGCTCGCGTCCGACGGTTCGTTCACGTACGCGCCCGACGCGGGCTTCACCGGGACCGACGGCTTCACGTACGTCGCCGAAGACGGCGTGGCCGAGAGCCCCATCGCGACCGTGGCGATCACGGTCACGAACGACGCCCCCTCCGCGTCGGCGGACACCTACGCGGTCGTTCACGACACCACGCTCAACGTGGCTCCACCCGGGATCCTCGACGACGACACCGACCCGAACGGCGATCCGCTCACCGCCATCCTGGTGGACGATGTCGACGACGGCACCCTGGCCCTCTCAGGCGACGGCTCGTTCGCGTACACGCCCGATCCCGGCTTCGTCGGCAGCGACGGGTTCAGCTACGCCGTCACGGACGGCGCCGCGACCAGTGCCCCCGCCGCCGTCACGATCAACGTGACGAACGTCGCCCCGGTCGCGACCGCGGACAGCTACGGCGTGGCCGAGGACGGAACGCTGAGCGTGAGTGCGGTGAACGGCGTACTGGACAACGACGACGACCCGGACGGGGACGCCTTGACCGCAAGCCTGGTGAGCGACGTGTCGAACGGAACGCTCACCCTCGCCCCCGACGGAAGCTTCACCTACACGCCCACCCCCGGCTACACCGGTACCGACACGTTCACCTACCAGGCGAGCGACGGGATCACCACCAGTGCTACGACCACCGTGACGGTCACCGTCAGCGCCGAGTCGCCCACCGCGACCTCCGATAGCTACGACGTGCTGCACGACACGACGCTGAACGTGAACGCCGTGAACGGCGTACTGGACAACGACAGCGACCCCAACGGCGATCCCCTCACCGCCGCCCTGGTGAGCGACGTGTCGAACGGAACGCTCACCCTCGCCCCCGACGGAAGCTTCACCTACACGCCCACCCCCGGCTACACCGGTACCGACACGTTCACCTACCAGGCGAGCGACGGGACGTACACCAGCCAGTCCGTCTCCGTTGCCATCGCGGTGACGAACCAGGCGCCCACTACACTGGCGGACAGCTACACGGTCGGCCTGGACACGACGCTATCGGTGACCGCCGAGGACGGTGTTCTGGACAACGACGGCGACCCGGACGGGGACGCGTTGACCGCAAGCCTGGTGAACGACGTGTCGAACGGAACGCTCAGCCTCACCCCAGACGGAAGCTTCACCTACACGCCCACCCCCGGCTACACGGGTCCTGACAGCTTCACCTACGCGGCCAGCGACGGCATCGTCACCAGTCCGGCCACGACGGTCGCGCTCACCGTCGAGTAGCCCCCCGCATCGCTCCCGCCGGGTTCCAACGGGCGCGAGAGGACGCCGCCCTTGGCCGACGACCGTGTACCGACGAACGAGTCGCCCAGCACGACGCGTCCTGTCCGGAGGTCAGGTTCCGTCGCGGTGGGGTCGCTAGTCTCCGGGAGGCCCCGGGGGCCCCTGAGGCCCCTCCGGACCACGGGGTCCTCGAGGCCCGCGCGGTCCCTCGGGCCCCTCCGGTCCCTCCAAGCCCTGGGGACCCTGCGGACCCTGCGGTCCCATGGGACCCTCCTGGCCGGCACAGTCCAGCGCGTCCCACGCACCGTCCAGGTTGACGTCCTCCTCGAAGTCCTGAACGCCGTCACCGTCGAGGTCCCAGCAACTCAGTCCGTCGGTGCCCGGGGCGCCCGCAGGACCGGCCGGCCCGGCCGGGCCCGGCGTGCCCATCGGGCCCTGCGGTCCCGGCGGCCCAGCGGGACCCTCCGGTCCACGCAGCCCCTGCAGTCCGGGCTCGCCCGCAGGACCGACCGGGCCCATCGGTCCTTCCGGACCAGGCTCGCCCTGCGGACCCTGCGGCCCGGCCGGGCCTTCAGGACCGGCGGGCCCGGGCGGCCCCTGCAGCTCCCCGGCCGCCAGCGCGCTGCGCAGCTCGCCCACGTCGCGCTGGATGCTGGCCACCGTCTCGGTGACGCCCACCTCGCTGCACGCCAGGCGCGCGTCCAGGACCTGCACGACGCGCGCCATCAGCAGCGCCGTCTGGTAGCCGCTCAGGGCCTCCTCGCCGCGCAGGGCGCCGTCGGGGAAGGCCGCGCCGACCCCCAGCGACGCGACCCGGTCGGCCGCGTCCTCGGCCCAGTGGCCTTCGGGCACGTCGACGAAGCGCGCGCCGGGCGTCAGGCCGGCCTGGGCGTCGGGGCACAGGGTGCGCTCCTCGATCGTCTCCAGCAAGCGCGAGGCCAGGACCGCCGCCTGGTAGCCGGTCAGGGGGTCCTCCGCCAGGAACGAGCCGTCCGGGAAGAAGGTGTCCACCCCGGCGGCCGACAACTCCTCGACCGATTGCGTCCGCCAGTTCTGGACCTCTCCCTGGGCCAAGACCAGCAGCGACAGGGTGGCGGCGGCGACCATCAGTCCGCGGACCAGACGCCGACGCCGTCGCGCAGAATCGTTCATGCCCATGGTTCGATCACCTCGCCACCCAGCCTATCCGCTCGCCACGCCACGGGCCGACCGGACGACACGCAGCGGCGACCGACCCTGGCTTCGGGACGGCCGGGTAGACTCGGAACGTGGCGAACGCTCACGACGTGTCCCGCACGACCGATGGCGCCGGCGCCTCGGGCGCGCGGTCGTCGCCCGACCGGCGCGCGCCCGTGTCACTGCGCACCTACGCCTGGTGGCGTGCGCTGACGGCGCCGATCTACTGGCTGTACGAACGACGCCTCGAGGCGCGGATCCGCGCTGGCCCCCTGCCCAAGCACATCGGCGTGATCATGGACGGCAACCGCCGCTTCGCGCGCTGGAGTGGCATGGACGTCCACGCCGGCCACGACGTGGGCGCCTCGAAGGCGCACGAGGTGCTGGACTGGTGCCTGGAGCTGGGGATCGAGCACGTCACCCTCTGGGGCTTCAGCAGCGACAACGCCGGCCGCTCGCCCGACGAGGTGGCGCACCTGCACGCCATCTTCGCCCAGCAGGCGCGCGCCCTGGCGGACGATCCGCGCTTGGTCCGTCACCGCGTGCGCGTGCGCGTGATCGGCGACGTGAGCGGCTTCTCCGACGACGCGCGCGAGGCGCTTCGCGCGATCGAGGAGCGCACGCGCGAGCACGACGGCATGCACCTCAACCTCGCGCTCGGCTACGGCGGGCGGGAGGAGATCGTCGCTGCCGTGCGCAGCCTGCTCGCGCGCCACGCGGCCGAGGGCGACCGGCTGACCGACGTCGCCTCGTCCCTCGACGCGGACGAGATCACCGAGCACCTCTGGACCCGCGGCCTGCCCGACCCGGACTTCGTCATCCGCACCTCGGGCGAGGTGAGGCTCAGCGGCTTCCTGCTGTGGCAGTCCGCCTACGCGGAGTTCTACTTCTGCGACGCTTTCTGGCCGGACTTCCGGCGCTTGGACTTCCTGCGCGCGATGCGCAGCTTCCAGGCGCGGGAGCGGCGGTTCGGGCGCTGACGGCCCACCCGATCGATCAAAGCACGACGCTACTGATCAGCACGCTGAGGGCGACGATGGCGGCGCCCCACGCCACGCGCTTGGACCAGGCCGTCACACCTGGTCGGCGCCAGAACGGCGTCGGCGTCGGGGGCGGGCGCGACGCCACGGCACGGCGTCCCTCCAATCGACGGCGGACCGTCAGGAGCTTGGCGTCCGTTCCGTCGACGTCGGGCACGACCTCCTGGACGGTGCGCACCGGCGGCGCGGCGTCCGGCGCGGGCGCGACCGCCTCATCGGTCGCTGCGGACGCGTCGGCCGTCGAAGGCGGTTCGATCGCTTCGGCCGCACCGGGCTCGTCCGTCGCTTCACCCGCGTCGTGCGGCGCGGCGGCTTCGTCGTTCGGCTCGACCGCGGCGGATCGGTCGGCCTGGGCGTCCACGATCTCGAAGGTGCCGGCGGACCGCTGGATCGTGGCCGCCAACGCGCGCTTGCGCAGCACGTCGCCCCGCGCGCCGCGCGCGATCGCCTCCGTCCAGATCCGGACGGCCTCCTCGTGACGCGCCTCGGCCTCGTCGCGCCTGCGCAGGAGGGCATGCTCGTCCAGCACCTCGTCCAGCCGGCCGGCGATCCGGTGCGCCAGCGTGGCCAGATCGAACTCCTCCGGCGACCGCTCCGCGTCGATGGCGCGGGACCGGAACCCGTCTGCGGACCGCGTTCCGGCAGGGCCACCGTCGGGCAACGGGGGCACGGTGCGCTGATGAACCGGATCGGCCATGCCGCTAGCATACGACCTGGCCGCTCCTGGAGCGTTGGTGCGCGGACGACCAGCCAGGCGGTGCGTGCCTAGCGGCCGATCCCCACGTACGTCAGCCCCTCGGCGGTCGCCTGCTCGGGGTGCAACAGGTTACGCGCGTCCACCAGAAGCCGTCCGCGCATCGCGTCGCGCATCGCCGCCAGCGGCAGCGTGCGGTACTGCGGCCAGTCGGTGACGATCACCACGGCGTCGCAGCCGCGCGCCAGGGCCACCTCGTCGTCGGCGTACTCGACATCCAGGTCCGGCAGCTGCGTCCGAGCGTTCGGCATCGCGATCGGATCGTGGGCGCGGACGACCGCGCCGCGCTGGCGCAGGTGCTCGATCAGGGTGAGCGCCGGGGCGTCGCGCAGGTCGTCGGTATCGCCCTTGAAGGCGAGGCCCAGCACCCCGATCGTCGTCCCGCGCAGGACCTTGAGGTGGTCCTGCAGCTTCTCGACCACGCGGATCCGCTGGCGCTGATTGACGTCGATCGCCGAGCGGACGAGCGGCATCTCGTAGTCGTAGCTGGCCGCGGTGGCCAGGATCGCGCGGGTATCCTTCCCGAAGCAGCTGCCGCCCCAGCCGATGCCGGCGTGCAGGAAGCGGGGTCCGATGCGGTCGTCCAGCCCGATGGCGCGCGCGACCTGGGTGATGTCGGCGCCCACCCTCTCGGCCAGGCCGGCGAACTCGTTGATGAAGCTGATCTTTGTGGCCAGGAACGAGTTGGCCGCGTACTTCGTCAGCTCGGCCGAGGTGGGGGTGGTCGTGATCATCGGCGGCAACGGCATCCTCTCGGGCCGCGGCGTGCTGGGTGGGGCGTCGAAGGTCTGCTCGAGCAGCGGACGGTACAGCTGCCGCAGCATCGCGAACGCCTCGTCCGACTCGGCACCGACCACGATCCGATCCGGGTAGAGGCTGTCGTGCACCGCGCGTCCCTCGGCCAGGAACTCGGGGTTGGACGCGACGTGGACCTCGGCGTCGACGCCGCGCTCCCGCAGCGCCCGATGCACGATCCCGTCGACGTGCCGGGCGCTGCCGATCGGCACCGTCGACTTGTTCACCACGACCAACCGGGCGCCGGACCGGATCTGGCCGGCCAGCTCGTGCGCGGCCGCGTCGACGTACGCCATGTCGGCGTCGCCGTTCTCCTTCGACGGCGTGCCCACGGCCACGACCACGACCGCATCGCCCGACAACTCGGGCAGGTCGACCTGGAAGCTCAGCCGCGGCGCCGCGAGGCGCAGGAGCTCCTCGAGGCCGGGCTCGTGGATGGTCGCCTCGCCCCGGGCCAGGCGCTCGACGATCGCCGGGTTCTTGTCCACGCACGTCACGTCGTGGCCTCCGTGGGCCAACGCGACGCCGGTGGTGAGCCCGACGTAACCGGTTCCGATGATGATCACGCGCATGGCCGTAGCCTACCCGGGCCCCGCCGCGCGCGCCTGCGTACGCGTCGCAGCGGCGTGCCCTCGTACTCGACGGGCGGCCGTACCGGGGACGGCCGGGCGGATCGCGGGGGTCGGGTACCATCGGAGGATGCTCGGGTTCCGACGCTTGCACCGCGTCGCGCGCGTGCGGAGCACCCTGATCTGGTTGCTGGCCGCCCTGTGGGTCGCGACGGCCGGGGCGCAGGCGTTGCCCGACGAGGCCGCGACCGCGCTGCGCGCCGCGCAGCGGTCGGCCGCCCAGGCGCTCGCCACCTACCAGAGCCACAGCCCCGACCGGCCCCTCTGGTCCGAGGCGCTCCAGGCCGGCACCATGGCCGCCCGCGCCGCCCCCGACCACCCGGCTCCGCAGCGCTTCCTGGCGCAGGCCTACCTGCAGGTCGGCTGGTACGCGCGCTCCTGGAACGCCTGGCAGGGCTACCTCGCGAACGGAGGGACCGTCGACGCCGCGGTCGAACGGCAGCTGGTCCAGGTGGCCGAGTGGATGGGCCTGAACGCCTTCGCGGCGGGACGCGCCGAGGACGCGACCGCGTTCTTCGACACCGTCCTGCGCTACCGACCGGACCACCTGGCCGCCAACGACCGCCTGGCCCGCACCTACCTGGACCGCGGCGACGCCGCCGCCGCCCAGCCCTACCTCGAGGCGCTCGACGGTCGGGTTCCCGACCTCGAGGCGGCGCGGCAGCGCCTGCTGCGGATCCAGCGTTTCGGCGCCGCGGCGGTCGACGCCTTCGACGCTGGCGTGGCGGCCCGCGACGCTGGCGCCACGGCGACCGCGCTCGCACGCTTCCAGGAGGCGGTCGCGTCGGCCCCGGCGTACACGGCCGCCTGGCGCGCCGTCGCCGACGCGGCCGAGCGACTGGGCCGCGCAGGCGTGGCCCGCGACGCGTACCTGGAGCTGGTGGACCGCGACGCCCGCGACGCCGCGGCGCTGGCGGGGCTGGGACGCCTGGCCCTCGCGGACGACGATCTCGAGGCGGCCGCCGGCTGGTTCGAGCGGGCGGCCGCCGCCGCACCGGACGAGCCCGCCTACGCCGACGCCCGGGCCCAGACGGACCGCCTCCTTCAGGAGCGGATCGCGGCCGAGGACGCGGCCGGGGCGGCCGCGCAGGAGGCCGCCGCACGCGCCGCCGAGGAAGCGGCGCAGGAGGCCGAGCGGGCGGCGGCCGAAGCGGCGGCGCAGGCCGAGCGCGAGGCCGCTGCGCAGGCCGAACGCGAG
>CAZJGU010000100.1:0-9201 GCA_964545455.1 uncultured bacterium
GGGGTTATGGAACATTCCAAATCCGTATCTGTTATTGAAGGTGATTTCAGTTGGGATGATATCGGCTCATGGGAATCACTTACCCGTCTTGAGGGTAAAAATGAAGCCAATACAACAGTTGCAGGCTCGTGCGTATACGAAAAGGATTGCAGTGATTCGCTGATAGTGAATAAGTCGGGGCAGTCAGTAGCTGCAATAGGCCTGAAAAATGTAGCAGTAGTAGCGGTAGATGATGCATTTTTGGTTATTGAGCGGACCAGGCTCCCTGAGCTTAAAAAGTATCTTGAGCAGATGAAGCAAAGGGCCGCCCTCTGGCGCGCCGGCTGCATCATCCGCAGCCGCTTCCTCGACGACATCACCGCCGCCTTCCGGGCCGCGCCGGACCTGGAAAACCTGCTGCTCGCGCCGTTCTTCGCGCAGGCGCTGAACGACGCCCAGGCCGGCTGGCGCCGCACCATCGCGCGCGCCGCCCAGGCGGGCGTGGCGACCCCCGCGATGTCGGCCGCGCTGGCGTTCTTCGACGGCTACCGCCGCGGCCGCGGGCCGGCCAACCTGCTGCAGGCCCAGCGCGACTACTTCGGCGCGCACACCTTCGAGCGGGTCGACCGCCCGCGCGGGGAGTTCTTCCACGTCGACTGGATCGGCTCCGGCGGCGGGGTGACGTCGAGCGGCTACGACGCATGAACGCGCTCTGCCTGGCCGCCGGCAAGGGCACCCGCTTCGGGCGCCTGGGCAGCTACCTGCAGAAGGCGATGTACCCGATCGGGCTGCGCCCCTTCCTGGACTTCTCGGTGCAGCGCCTGCTGGAGAGCGGCGCGGTACGGCCAGGCCGGGACACGCTGACCTTCGTCGTGGGCCACCACGGGGAGCAAGTGCGCGCCTACTTCGGGGACGACGTCGACGGCCTGGCGGTGCGCTACCTGGAGCAGGCCGACCCGCGCGGCACCGGTCACGCCCTGGCCCTGACGGCCGAGGCCCTGGCCCCCGACGCGCCGATGCTGATCTGGCTGGCCGACGGCTACGTGCCGTCCGCCTGGTTCGCGGCGCTGGCCCGCCACCCGGCCGAGGCGGCGCTGGTGCTGGCCCCCGGCCACCCGGACGAGAACCCGACGGTCCGCGTCGACGTCGACGGCGGGCGGGTGACGCGCGCGTTCCAGGGCACGGGCGAGCGCTTCGACGTCGGCGCCTGGAAGCTGCCGCCGGCCGTCCTGGCCGGCATGACCGACGTCGCGGCGAACGGGGAGGTCCGCATGCTGCCCAACCTGCAACGGATGATCGACGCCGGCCTGGAGGTCGGCTGGCACGCCGCCGACGAGTGGCTGCACCTGGGCGGCACCGCGCCCACGCCCGAAGCGAACGTCGCCCGGGTCGAGTCCCGCCTGCGCGCCCTGCACGACCTGCCGGCGGTCCGCGCATGATCGTCGCCAAGACCCCGCTGCGCATCCCCTTGGCCGGCGGCCTGTCCGACCTGGCGCCGTACGCCGAGCGTTTCGGCGGCGAGACGATCAGCGTCACCATCGACAAGCACGTCTACGTCACCGCCAAGGACGACCTGGACGGCCGCTGGGACGTGCGCTACCGCGATTCGCACGAGCGCACCGCCCGTGCCCGCGAGCTGCGCCACGACCTGCTGCGCGAGTCGCTGGAGCTGCTGGGCCTGCGGGACCGCCCCGTCGACGTCGACTTCCGCGTGGACCTGGCCGGGGAGAGCGGCCTGGGCACCTCGGGCGCGCTGACGGTCTCGGTGCTGCACGCCCTGCACCGGCTGCGCGGCGACACGCCCGACGCCTGGACGCTGCTGCACGAGGCCGCCCGGGTCGAGGTCGAGATGCTGGCGGGCGCGTCGGGCTTCCACGACCCCGCCATCTGCGCGCTGGGCGGGCTGCGGCACCTGGGCTACGACGGCGCGTCGGTCCGGGACCTGGAGCTGCGCCCCGCGCCCGGGATCCGCGCGGCGTTCGACGATGCGCTGCTGCTCTTCTACTCGGGCCGGCACGCCAAGAGCAAGCCGTCGCTGGACCTGCTCACCAGCCACCTGGACGAGGCCCTGCCGGTGCTGCACGACATCCGCGCGCTGGCGGGCGAGCTGGCCGGCGCCTTCACGGCCGGCGACCTGGCCGGCGTGGCGCACGCCGTCGCCGAGCAGCAGCGCCTCAAGCAGCGCCTGCCCGGTCGCTTCGTCGATGCCGAGGTCGAGGAGGTCGTCGCCCGCGTCGCCGCGACCGGCGCGGCCGCGCAGCTGCCCGGCGGCAAGATCAGCGCCTTCGTGCTGGTCGTCTGCCCGGACGGCCAGCGGGACGCCGTGCGGGAGGCGCTGTCGGACCTGCGCGAGGTGCCGGTGCGGACGACGGACGAGGGGACGCGCGCACTCGCCATCTGAGCCGAGCCCGAGCCGCGCGAGCGCTAGCATGGCCTCGTGACGCGCCTGCCCCGGACCGTGGTGGTCGGCTGCGGCCGCCTCGGCGCCATCCTGGCCGAACGCCTCAGCCGTCAGGGCGCCGACGTCGTGGTCGTCGATCGCGACGAGCGCTCCTTCGACGCCCTCGACGAAGACTTCGGCGGCTTCACCGTGCACGGCGACGCGACCCGGCGCGCCGTCTTGGACGAAGCCGGGACCGCCGACGCTGACGTCGTCGTAGCAGTGACCCACGAGGACAACGTCAACCTGATGGTCGCGCAGGTCGCGCAACGCATCTACGGCGTGCCTCGGGTGCTGGCGCGCGTCTTCGATCCAAAGCGCCAGGAGACGTACGCCCACCTGGGCGTCGAAACGGTGTGCCCCACGACCGTCGCGGCCGACCGGCTCCTCACCGCCGTCGGCGCGAACGACGCGTCGACGCGCGAGGGACGCCGATGAGGATCCTGCTGGTGGGGGACGGCGACGCCGTCTACTTCCTGACCCGCCGCTTCAGGTCCCGTGGCGACCAGGTCGCGATCGTCTCGAACGATGCGGCCGCCTGCGACCTCCTCGCCCGCACGACCGACGCGGTCGTCGTGCGGGGCGATCCGTCCGACGCGGCCGTGCTGGCCGACGCCGGTGCGCGCGAAGCGGACACGCTGCTCGCCATGACCCCGAGCGACCCGGACAACCTCATCGTCGCCCAGATCGCGGCCGATCGCTTCGCCGTTCCCCACGCGGTCGCGATGGCGCACGACCCCGACAATGCCACCGTCTTCCAGCGCCTGGGCGTGCACGCCTTCTCGCCCACCGACGTCGTCGGCAGGCTGATGGAGGCGGAAGCCACCGCCGAGGGCGTCGCCGCGAACCTCGCCGTGGCCGGCGGCCGCGTCCACCTCTCCGACGTCGTCATCGAACCGGACTCCGGGGCGACCGACGTCCCGATCGCCCAGTTGGGCCTTCCGGAACGAGCCTTGATCGCCATGATCGTGCGCGGCCCCACCTCGATCGTGCCGCGGGGCCATGACCGACTCGAGGTCGGCGATCACGTCGTGATCGTCGCCGACCCGTCCGCGCACGAGCAGGCACTGTCGATCCTGTCCGCCCACCGCGAGAGCTGAGGCGACCGCCGTGCGGGCGCGCCCCTACCTGCTGCGTCGCTACCGTGCCATCGCCGCCGGCGCGGCTCCGATCCTGGCGATCGCGGCGGTCCTGACGCTCCTGCCGCTCGCCTGGGCCCCGACCGACCCCGCGCACCTTCAGGCGTTCCTTCCCCCGGCCGTGCTGCTGGCCGCGTTCGCGGCGCTCCTGCGCCGGCTGCGTCCGGCGGACGGCGACGAGCCCCTGTCGGTCGCCGAGGGAGCCGTGCTGGTGCTGGCAGCGTGGCTGCTGGTGATGGCCACCTCGGGCTGGCCGTTCCTGGTCCTGGCGGGCGTCCCCCTGCGCCTGGCGGCCTTCGAGGCGGTCAGCGGTTGGACGACGACGGGCCTGTCGGTGGTCGACGTGACGGCGGTGCCCCCCTCGGTCCTCGTCTGGCGCAGCCTCACGCAGTTCGCGGGAGGGGCAGGCTGGGCGATCCTAGCCCTGTCGGCCGTCGCGCACCCGTTGGGCGTCGGCCTGGCGCACGCGGAGGGGCGGGAGCGGCAGTTGGTGCCCGAGGTCCGACGCTCGTCACGCCAGGTGCTCCGCCTTTACCTCGCCTACGCGGTCCTGGGCGTGATCGCGTACCTGGCGGCGGGGATGCCTGCCTTCGACGCCCTGAACCATGCGCTCGCCGCCGTGTCGACCGGCGGCTTCTCGACACGCACCGAGAGCATCGGCGCCTACGGCTCGGCCGGCATCGAATTGATCACGATCGTCCTCATGACGCTGGGTGCGACCAGCTTCGTCGTCGTGGCGGGCCTGGCGCGCCGCCGTCGATCGGGACGCGGCGCACTGGAGCCCAGGGTCGCCGTCGTGCTGGTTCCACTGGCGATCGGGTTGGTCGCCGCGACCGCCGCCCGTGCCGTCGCACCGGACACGTTGGAGGCGCTGAGGTTGGCGGCCTTCGAGGTGATCTCGGCGACCACCACGACGGGCTTCACGACCTTGGGCGATCGATCCTGGTCCGCCGCGGGCGTGACCGTGACGATCGTGCTGATGATCGTCGGAGGGGGGCACGGCTCCACGGCCGGGGGCCTGAAGCTCCTCCGTGCGGTGATGGCGCTCCGCATCCTCGCCTGGGAGACCAGCGCGGCGCTGAGACCGCGCCGCTCCGCGCGCGGCCCGCGCCTGCGCGATGGCGACACCGTGCTGGAGCTCGACGCCGCAGCCCTACGTCGCCTGATGGCGATCGGCACCGCCTACCTGGCCTCGCTGGCGATCGGGACGGCCGTGCTCGCGGGCCATGGCGCCCCGTTCCGCGACGCCGCCTTCGAAACCGTCTCCGCCCTCAGCACCGTCGGCCTGTCCGCCGGCGTCACGGCGCCCGATGCCGCGCCTGCCGTGCTGTGGACCCTGATGGTGGCGATGGTGCTGGGCCGGCTGGAGTTCCTGGTGGCCGTGTCGGCCGTCGTCAAGATCCTCGTCGACGGCTGGCGCGCGCTGCGAGCCTGAGCTCAGCGATCGAGCGCGTTCTCGAAGCGGTCGAGGTTCTCGATCGAGCCGATCACGACCATGCGGTCGCCTAGCTTCAGCTCGCAGTCCGGACCCGGCGCGACGATCAACTCCTCGTCCGCGTCGCCGCGATCGACCGCGATGACGTGGATTCCGAAGCGGTTCCTCAAGCGCAGCGACGCCAACGTCCCGGTCAATCCGGTCGCTTCGGTGACCTCGATCTCGACCACTTCGTGTCCTTTGCCGAGCTTGAAGGCGTCGACGATGCTGGGCGTCGCGATCTGCATCGCGAGGCGCACGCCCATGTCGTGCTCGGGCCGGATCACCTCGTCCGCCCCGACGCGCGACAGCACCCGCGCCGACGTTTCGCCCGACGCCTTGGCCACGATCCGTTTGGCGCCCGCCGCACGCGCGGCCACGGTGGCCAGGATGCTGGCCTCGAAATCGGTCCCGATCGCCACCACCACCGTGTCGGCGTTGGCGACGCCCAGGCGCCGTAGCGCCTCCTCGTCGGTCGCGTCGGCGATGGCGGCGTGCGCGACGTGATCCATCACGCCCCGCAAGGCGGACTCTTGGGCGTCGACCGCGATCACCTCGTGCCCACCGTCCGCGAGGGTACGCGCCACGGCGCTCCCGAACCGACCGGTCCCGATGATCATGATGTGCTTGCGCATCTCGTCCCCTCTCGGTACGGCGCCCTGGTCGGTCCCGTCTACCCGATCATCACATCCTCCGACGGGTGCGCGACGCGCTTGGCACGAGGCCGCTCGAGCAGCGCGACGGCGGCGGTGAGCGGCCCCAGGCGCCCGATCAGCATCAGCGCCACCACCACCAGACGCGCCGGCTCGCTCAGGTCGCCCGTCACGCCGGTCGACAGGCCCACCGTACCGAAGGCCGAGATCGCTTCGAACAGCAGCGGTGCGAACCCGAGCTCGGGATCCAGCGCCACAAGCACCGTGAACGCGGCCCCCACGATCATCATGCCCAGGAACGCGATCACGCCGGCCCGAACCACCAGCTCGACCGCCAAGCGCCGTCCCCAGACCTCCAACTCGCCATGCCCGCGCGACCACGACCAGGCGCTGCCTGCCAGGACGAAGAAGGTGACCGTCTTGATGCCCCCCGCGGTGCTCCCCGGACTGCCGCCGATGAACATCAGCAGCATCGTCAGCGCCAGCGTGGCAGGGCGAAGCGCTCCGACGTCGACGGTGTTGAACCCGGCCGTGCGCGGCGTGGCCCCCTGGAACAGGGCCGCCCAGAGCTTCTCGTGCAGCGCCAACGACCCCAACGTCGCGGGGTTGGTCCACTCGAATGCCGCCACCGCCAGCGCGCCGAAGACCAGCAGACCGCCACTCATCGCCAGCGCCATCCGCGCGTGCAGCGACAGGCGGCGCAACCGCCCACGTAGCCGGTCCAGCACGTCCAGCAGGACCCGGTGGCCGATCCCGCCGGCGACGAAGGCGACCAGGATCGGCGCGACGATCCAGACGTCGCCGACGTAGCGCGAGAGGCTGTCGGGGTAGAGCGAGAACCCGGCGTTGTTGAAGGCGCTGACGGCGTGGAAGGCGGCGACGCCGAGGCCGTCCCAGACACCGTGCTCCTGCGCGAAGCGAGGCCACAGCACTAACGTCAGCACCGCCTCGGCAGCGAACACCACGATCGCGATGCCACGCACAAGGCGGACGACGCCCCCGACGTGCGGAGCGCCCGTCTGCTGCTGCAGGTGGAGGCGCTGGCGCAGCCCGACGCGGCTGCCCATGATCAGCGCCGCGAGCCCGCCCAGCGTGAGGATCCCCAGCCCTCCCGCCTGGATGAGCAGCGCGACGATGATCTGACCGAAGCGACTGAAGTCGCTGCCGGTATCGACCACGATCAAGCCGGTCACGCAGACGGCGCTGGTCGCGGTGAAGAGCGCGTCCGACCAGGTCACCACCCGGCCAGGGGCGTGCGCGATCGGGAGCGCCAGCAGCACCGTTCCGATGGCGATCGCCACCAGGAAGGCCGCGGCTACGAAGGCCGCGGGGCGGATCGGGCCGGGGCCCTGCGCCGAGGCATCGACGCGCAGCCGGGAGCGCCTCACGCGGGGCAGTCTACGCCCACGCCGACGTCATCCGGCGTGACTGCCCGGGCGGTCACGCCCCGTCCCGCACGACCACCCGGTCGCGACCGACCGACTTGGCGGCGAACAGCCGCCGGTCGGCGATCCGCAGCAGCTCCAGCGGATCGTCGGCCTCGGAGGCGTCGGCGGCCCCGATGCTCGCGGTCAGCCGGAGGTCGCGGGCCACGTCGTTCCAGCCCTCGCCCGCGACGGCGGCCCGGACGCGGTCGAGCACCGGGAGCGACGCCTCGCGGGCGGTCTCGGGCAGCAGCAGGGCGAACTCCTCGCCTCCCCAGCGGGCGACGACGTCGATCGTGCGCACGCTGGACTCCAGCAGCCGCGCGATCCGAACCAGCACCCGGTCGCCGACGTCGTGGCCGTAGGCGTCGTTGACGCCCTTGAAGTCGTCGAGGTCCAGCAGCGCCAGCACGAACGGACGACCGCTCCGGCGGGCTCGCTCGACCTCGTCGCGGACCCGCGCGTCGATGGCACGTCGGTTGGGGAGCTCGGTCAGGTCGTCGGTCGCGCTGAGGCGGCGCAGCTCCTCGGCGTGGCGACGCAGGCTCTCGTTGGTGGCGGCCAGATCGATCGCGCGCAGGCGGGTGACCTCCTGCCCCCCGCCCTCGCCGACCTCGAGCTCCACCAGGCGCAGGCGAGTGGCCAACTGGGCCTCGCGCAGCTGGGCCTCCTCGCTCACCTCGACGTGGCGCCGCAGGGCGCTCAGCGCCTCCTCCAGGCGTCCGTCGGCCTCCAACGCGCGCGACTGCGCCTCGAGGATCCCGGCCCGTGCGAGCTGGACCGGATCGTCGCTGGCGTCCACGGCGCGCTGCAGTTGCTCGACCGCGGTCGCGACGTCGCCCGAGCGCAGTGCGGCCAGGCCGTAGTGCTGGCGCGTCTCCTCGGCGAAGGGGAAGGCGTGCCCCTCGGCGTGCAGGGCCAGCGCCTCCTCGAAGCAGGCGCGCGATCGTTCGCGGGCGCCCAGGTCGGCGTGCGCCGCCCCCAGCTTGGCCAGGGTGGTCGCCACGCCGTCCCGACGCCCCAGGCGATCGAACGCCTCGCGCGCCTCCTCCAGGATCGACACCCCGACCTCGGGCCGTCCGGCCAGGGTGTGGACGCGGCCGATGTTGGCCAGGGCCAGGGCGGCGTCGACCTCGTCCCCCTCCTCGCGGTAGCGCTCGACGGCGCGCCGGAAGAGCGCGATCGCCTCGTCGTGACGGCGCGTCTCGGCGTAGACGGCCGCGACGTTGTTCAACTCGGACGGCGCCGCGGGGACGCCCGCCTGCTCGCGAGCGCGGACGGCGCTCCAGAGGTGCTCGAGCGCCCGGTCGTAGCGGCCGTGGACGCCGTCGAGGACGGCCAGGTCGTTGTGCCACTCGGCCCGCTCGAGGTCGTCCCCGAGGCGGTCGGCCAGCTGCAGGCCGTGCAGCCCGTGCTCCAGCGCCGTCGCCGCCTCGCCGAGGTGGAAGGCCGCGCGTAGCGCGACACGGTGCAGGCGCAGGACCTCGTGCGCGACCGCCGCCTCGTCACCGGCGTCGCCGACCTGCAGGGCCGCCAGCCGCTCGAGGGCGGTGTCGAACACCTCCCGGTAGCGCTGCTCGTCCAGCAGGGCTTCCAGGTCGGGCGGCATCGCGGCGGTCGTCATGGTCCCGTCAGGATAGCGATTCGGCCTCCCGGAATCGTCACCTGCGGGGCCGGTCCGGACAGCGCCGTGCACGGCCCGTGCTAGCGTCGCGCCGTGTCCGGAGGCTGGCCATGACGACGCTCCAGGCGATCCTGGCCGTCGCCGCGGGGGGCGCGCTGGGAGCGGTGGCGCGCTGGGGCGTGTCGCTCGCGGTCGCGCGCGGCCTGGCGAACCACCCGACCTGGGGCGGCTTCCCGCTCGGGACGGTGCTGGTGAACGTCCTCGGCGCCTTCGCGCTGGCCTGGCTGGTCTCGGCCGGGGAGGCGCGCGGGCTGGGGAGCCCGGGCCTGCGGCTGTTCCTGGGCACCGGGCTGCTGGGGGCGCTGACGACCTTCTCGACCTTCGGGCTGGACGCGCACGGACTGATCACGCAGGGGCGGGCGGGCCAGGGACTGCTGTACCTCGGGGGCACGCTGGTGCTGGCGGGCG
>CAZJGU010000101.1:0-9096 GCA_964545455.1 uncultured bacterium
GCCGGCGGCCTGGACGCGGTCGTGATCGCCAGCCCCAACCACCTGCACGCCCGTCACGCGATCCGCGCCCTGGACGCGGGCCTGCACGTGCTGCTGGAGAAGCCGATGGCGCTCACGGTCGAGGACGCCGAGGCGGTCCGCGCCGCCGCCGCACGGGCCGGCCGGGTGCTGGCGCTGGGGCACGAGATCCGCACCTTCGCCTGGGCGGAGGAGGCCCGCCGCCGGACCCTCGACGGGTCGCTGGGGACGGTGCGGCACCTCGACCTGGCGCTGTGGCGCCGGCCCTACCGCGCCGGCGCGGGCGGCTGGAAGGCCGACCCGGCCAAGGTCGGCAGCTCGATCCTCGAGGAGCCGATCCACTACCTGGACCTGGCCCGCTGGTGGCTGGGGGACCCGGAGGCGCTGCAGGCGTTCGCGACCAGCCGGGCCGGGCGCGAGGGCGCTTGGGAGAACCTCGACGTGCGACTGTTCGTCGGCGGGGCGCAGGCGACCGTACGGCGCTCGATCGCGGCCTGGGGGCACCGGGTGGATCTCACGATCGTCGGCGACGAGGGCGCCTTCCGGGCGGTCTGGGCAGGCGCGATGGACGCCGATCCGACGCCGCGCCAGGAGGCCTGGCTGCACCGCGGCGCCGACCGCGACCGGCCGGCCGAGCAGTTGGAGCTGCGTGCGCCCAGCGGCCACGCGCACGACCTTCCGCGCCAAGCGCGAGCGTTCCTGGACGCCTGCGAGGGCCGCGGCGCGCCGGTCGCCGGCGCGGACGACGGGGTCGAGGCGGTGCGCCTCTGCCTGGACGTGGAACGGTCGCTGCGCGCGGGACAGCTGCGGGTCGAGCTTGCCGCCGACGACGCGACCTGACGGTCGACCGAGGCCGCCTCAGGCCGGCTCGGGCACCCGGACGCTGGCCGCCAGGCCCGCGACCCCCAGGTAGCCCGCCGCCGCCACCAGTCCCACCGCCGCGAAGCCGATCAGGTGCGCCGCGGCGATCGCTCCGAGGCCGCCCGCCAGCGAGCCCAGCCCGTTGAGCGCCCAGGCGCGGGCCACCGTGCCGGACGGCGCCGCGGGATCGTGGCCGTGCCCCAGGCGCCGCAGCAGCAGCGGGAAGGGCGCGCCCAGCGTCACGCCCAGCGGGAGCAGCGTCAGCAGCGTAGCGCCGGCGCGCGCCCAGGCGGTCCGGGCCGCGAGGGCGTCGGCCAGGAACGGCCACGCCCAGGTCCAGGCGGCGGTCGCGAGGGCGGCCAGGACGGCCGCCATCGCGAGGCTGGACCAGCGGTCGGGCCGTCGCCGCGCCCACGCCGCGCCCGCGCCGGCGCCGGCCAGCAGGCCGGCCAGGGTGACGGCCAGCGAGGCGGCCGGATGCCCCAGCAGCAGGCCGGCGCGCGAGAGGACCACCAGCTCGGCGGCGAGGAAGACGGTGCCCAGCGCCAGCGCCGACGCCAGCCCACGGCGCCGGCCGGCCGGGCCGGGGGACCCGCCGCGCCGCAGCCCGATCAGGATCGCGGCCAGCGGAGCGGCCAGCAGCGCCCAGGCCAGCAGCGCGCGCCGTAGCGCGGGCGGCACGCCCGGATCGAAGGCCCAGTAGAACGGCGCGTCGTCGCGCGTCGGGGCGAGGTCCACCCCGTCGCTGGCGAGCGCCGCGGTCCAGCCGACCGTCCCCTCGGCAAGCGGCTGGAGCGAGGGTGGCGCCAGCAGCCCGGGCAGGAGCAGCAGTCCGTAGCCGCGCGCCTCCGCGGCCCGGGCCAGCGCGACCACGTCGGCGCGGGTGGGCGCCTGGGCGAACACCAGCAGTAGCGGCGTGGGTGGCGAGGTGGCCGGGTCGAGGAACGCCACCAGGTGGGCCAGCGAGGCGGCAGCGTCCGCGGCGCGGCCGCTCTCGACCAGGGCGGTCCCCGCGGTGGTGAGCGACCGGGTGAGGGTCGCCTCGTCGTACAGCTCGTAGGCCACCACCCCGCCGGGCGCCAGGGCGTCGAGGTAGTCGCGGGTCGCCTCGACGGTGTAGAGACCGTTCTCGCTCAGGGCCAGGCCGCGCGCCTCGGCGGTGCGCGTGACCGCCTGCGACAGCGTGATCAGGTCGTACGGCCGCGCCAGCGCACGCAGCGTGGCACGTGCCTCGTCGCGGTACCAGGCGACGCGCGGATCGCCGAACGGATCGGGCACCGTCGACGGGCCGGCAGCGGCCAGCTCGGCCAGGCGTCGCTGCGCCAGGTCGGCGCCGGCTCCGTTCAGCTCGGCCACGTCGACCTGACGGGCCCCGGTCTCGAGGGCGTGGGCCACCTCCAGGCCCGCCCCCCCGCCGACGACGAAGACGCGCTCCGGCCGCAGCGCCTCGAACGGGAAGCGCCCCAGGTCCGAGCGCCACAGCGGCGCGGCGTCCGCGGTCGGCAACAGCGATCCGGCCGAGCCGTCGAGGTAGAGGATCTCGGCCCCGTCGGCGCGGCGGGCCAGGTCGCTGCGGCCAACGGTGCCCCAGCGACGGGCCAGCCGTTCGCCGCCCCGATCCAGTTCGAAGGTGAGCGGTTTCGGGGTCGCCGCGCGGCCCGGGTCGGCGTCGGGACCCGGCAGGAAGGTGGCCAGGCCGGTCGCCAGGGCCATGCCGGCCGCCAGGCGACGCAGCGACGCCCCCGGTGCACGCAGCGCGCCGGCCGCCGCGGCGGAGGCGGCTGCGACGAGCAGCGCCTCGGGCGCCCCGAGCCCGGCGACCAGCGGCAGCGAGGCGGCGGCGGCCAGGGCCGCGCCGACCAGATCGGCGGCGTAGAGGCGGGGCGCGTGCCGCGGATCGCCGGCGAACAGTCCGGCCAGCGCCAAGCCCAGCAGGGCGAACCCCGGCAGCGCCGCGGCCGCCGCCGTCGCGACGCCGCCCCGCCCGTCGGCGGCCAGGACCAGCGCCAGGCCGGCAGCGATCGCGGCCGCGGCCGTCGACGCCGCTCCACTCGTGACGGCGGGCCGCAGCCAGGCCCGGTGCGCCGCGCCTGCCGCCGCGCCCAGCGCGCCGCCCGCGACGGCCAGGGTGACCATCAGCCAGGCCGCCTCGCCGTAGAACAGCAGCCCGGCGACGCGGGTCCAGGCCAGCTCGGCGGTCAGGCCGGCGAAGGCCAGCAGGGCGGCGGCCCCGACCGGACGAGCTGCGGCGGGGCCCGGCGCCGCGGCCACGTCAGGAGCGCGACGAGCGCGGGTCCAGCAGGTCGCGCAGGCCGTCGCCGAGGAAGTTGAAGCCCATCACCGAGACCATGATCGCCAGACCCGGGAAGATCCCCATCCAGGGCGCCTGGCGCAGGAACCCCCGCCCCTCGGACAGCATCCGGCCCCAGCTGGGTTCCGGCGGCTGGGTGCCCAGGCCGAAGAACGACAACGCCGCCTCGGCCAGGATCGCGAACGCCAGGCTGAGCGAGGTCTGCACGATGATCGGGCCGAGGGCGTTGGGCAGGACGTGGCGCAGCATGATCCCGAACGGGCTCTTGCCCAGCGCCCGAGCGGCGGTGACGTACTCGCGCCCGCGCACGCTGATGACCGCGCCGCGGGTGACGCGCGCGAAGATCGGGACGTAGACGATGGCGATCGCGATCATCGCGTTGCCGACGCCACGACCCAGGATCGCCATGATGGTGATCGCCAGCAGCACCGCGGGGAAGGCGAAGAGGACGTCCATGATGCGCATGATCAGCTCGTCCACCCAGCCGCCCAGGAAGCCGGCGGTGAGGCCCAGCAGCACGCCGGCGGTGCCGCTGATGCCGACCGCGATGAAGGCCACCTGCAGCGACACGCGGGCGCCGTAGAGGACGCGCGAGAAGATGTCGCGCCCGAACTCGTCGGTGCCGAACGGGTGGGTCCAGCTGGGGGGTGCGAAGAGCGCGCCGAAGTCCATGCCCAGCGGGTCGTAGGGCGCCAGCGCGCGGCCGAAGAGGCCGACCACGACCAGCGCGGCGACGATGGCGAAGCCGACCATCGCCAGGCGGTGCCGGACGAAGCGGCGCAGGAAGTCGACGACCGGATGGCGCTCGGGGGCGGCGACGGTCTGGACCTCGGCGGAGAGGGCGGGATCGCTCATGGGCGCGGCCTCAGGCGTACTCGACGCTGGGGTCGAGGAGGACGTAGGACAGGTCGGTCGCCAGGTTGATGACGGTGAACGCCACCGCCGCCATCAGCACCGACGCCTGCAGGACCGGGTAGTCGCGCTGCAGGGTCGAGGTGAGCGCCAGCGAGCCCAGGCCGGGCCAGGCGAAGATGATCTCGACCACCACCACCGAGGAGAGCAGGGTGGCCATCTGCAGGCCGATGATGGTGACGATGCTGATCGCGGCGTTGCGCAGCACGTGCTTGGTCAGGACCACGCGCGGTCCGACGCCCTTGGCACGGGCGGTGCGGACGTAGTCCATGCCGAGCACCTCGAGCAGGGCGCTGCGGACGAAGCGGGTCATGATCGAGCCGCTGATCAGGCCGGCGGTGGCCGCGGGCAGGATCACGTGCCGCAGCCACGGCAGCACCCCCTCCGTGATCGGCTCGTAGCCGGAGGAGGGAAGCCAGCCGAGGGTCTCGGCGAAGAGCAGGATCAGCAGGATGCCCATCCAGAAGTCGGGCACCGAGACGCCGACCTGCGAGACCACCGAGGCGGCCAGGTCGCGCTTGCCGCCCGGTCGTAGGGCCGAGGCGATGCCCAACGGGAGGGCGATCGCCAGGCCGATCAGCAGCGCGAAACCGGCCAACGCCAGCGTGGCGGGCAGGCGCCGGGCGATCTCGTCGCTGATCGAGGTGCGGGTGATGAGGCTGTCGCCGAAGTCGCCGCGCAGCACGATGCCGCCGACCCAGTCGACGTACTGGACCACCAGCGGCCGGTCGAGGCCCATCTGGCGTTCGAGGGTGGCGACGTTCTCGTCGGTCGCCTGGACGCCCAGGCGCACGCGTGCCGGGGATCCGGGGATGAGCGGTTGGATCGAGAAGGCCACGATCGACACGCCGAAGAGCACGAGCAGCAGCGTGCCGAAGCGTTGCAAAAGATAGCGGAGGCTCATGAGCGGGTCCCTCCGAACGGCGGGGAGCCAAGGGGCGCGGCGGGGATAGCGGAACGGGGCCGCGCGCGGCAGGCGCAGAGACGCTGCAGGTCAGAGAGCGTCCGGACGGACCCCGAAGGGCCCGTCCGGACGAGGCGGCTCAGTCGTTCAGCCAGGTGGTGATGAAGCGGATCGTCTGATCGCCGCGGGCGGTGTAGCCCTCGACGTTCGTCCGGTACGCCTGGATGTTGCCGGGGTTGTAGAGGTAGATGTAGACGGCGTCGTCCACGATCTCCTGGTTGACCTGCTCGTAGATGTCGTAGCGGGTCTCGAAGTCCTCGGCGATGCGGCCCTCTTGGAGCAGCTCGTCGACGGTCGGGTTGGAGTAGCCGGTGAAGTTGAACACCTCGCCGGTCTTGTGCTGTGCGTAGTAGAAGTCGTCCGGGTCCAGCAGGACGTTCCAGCTGCACACGAAGGTGTCGAAGTCGCCCTGGCCCTGGGTGTCGAGCCAGTCCGCCCACTCGCGCGTGTCGAGGCTGACGCGGATCCCGAGGGGCGCCAGCTGGGCCTGGATGACCTGGGCGGCGCGGATGGACTCCTCGTACTCGGTGGTCGGCATGATCGTCATCTCGAAGCCGTCGCCGACGCCGGCCGCTTCGAGCAGCTCGCGGGCCTGCTCGAGGTCCTGGTCGTAGGGCGCGTAGTCGAACGCCCATGCGCTGACCGAGGGGATCGGGTCCTGCGTCGGCACGCCGGTGCCGAAGGTGGCGGCCTCGGTGATCTGGCCGCGGTCCAGCGCGTAGCTGATCGCCTGGCGCACGCGCACGTCGTTCAGCGGCTCGCGCTCGGTGTTGACGCCGATGTACCAGTAGGCCGGGGCGGCGCTCCGGTCGACGACGACGTCGTCGCGGGCCTCGAGCTCGGGCAGCGACTGGGTCGGGACGCTGATCGTCCAGTCGACGTCGCCGCTCACCAGGGCGCTGCGCTTGACGCTGTCGTCGGGGATGATGCGCAGCTCGACGGCGTCGAGGTAGGGCAGCTGGACGCCGTCGGCGTCGGTGCCCCAGTAGTTCTCGTTGCGCTCGAGCATCACCATCGTGCCGGGCTGGTAGTCGGTGATCATGAACGGGCCGGTGCCGATCGGACGGGTGTCGATGGTGCCGTCCTCGACCGCCTCGCGGGCGATGATCCCGACCGGCGAGCCGCTGGCCAGCTTGCCCAGGAAGCCGGTGTTGGGCGAGCCCAGGGTGAAGGTCACGGTGTGGGGGTCGACGACGTCGATCGACTGCACCGCGCCGAGGCGCCAGGCGTTGCCGCTGGCGGTCTCGGGGTCCAGCATCCGGTCGTAGGTGTACTTGACGTCCTCGGCGGTGAAGCCGCGGCCGTTGCTGAACTGCACGTCCTCACGCAGCTCGAAGGTCCACACCAGACCGTCGTCGCTGACGTTCCACGACTCGGCCAGCTTGGGCACGAGGTTCTGGTCATTGTCGAAGTCGACCAGCGTCTCCAGCACCTGCTGGAGCACCTGGTAGCTGAAGTAGGCGCTGGTGGCGTGCGGGTCCAGGCCGACGGGGTTGGCCCATGCGGCGGTGAGCGTGCCACCGCGTTCCTGGGCCATGCCGACGCTGGCCAACAGGCCGATCACGAGGGCGACGAGGGCGCTGCGGATTCGTGTCATGCGGTCCTCCCTGCGGGGGCGGGCTCGTCGTCGGGGTGGGGCTCACCGGGGATGGCCCAGTCCCAGACGCTCTTCTTGATCTTGACGACCTGGATCGTTTCGCTGGAGACGATCCCCGGTCGTCCCAGCTCGGAGGCGAGGAAGTCGTGGACCTCCTGGTTGTCGGCGTGCAGCGATTCGAACACGACGTTGTGACCGCCGACGCCGATGGCGACGTAGCGGACCGCCGGGTGGCGGGCGATGCGGTCGGTGAAGTCCTCGACCACGTCGGGCCGCACGCGTGCGTAGGTGGTGGCCACGATGGCCACGCCGAGCTGCAGCGGATCGCTGATCGCTTGGATCTTCATCCAGCCTTGTGAAAGAAGTCGCGAGACGCGCTTGCGTACCAACGCCTCCGAGACGCCCAGCCGGCGGCCGATCTCGCGGTACGCCATGCGACCGTCCTCGCGGAGCAGGTCGACGATGCGCCGATCGGTCGGATCGAGCTGTCGGTAGGGCGCGCGGGCCACGGGTCGACTCCGTTCGGGGGAAGGGCGTGCAGGATGATGCGGTCCACGGCGAGCGTACGCGATGCGAACTCCGAGGTCAAGAAAGCGTACGCAATGCGTACCTTCCGGGTCGGGTCAGGGTTCCAGCGCCCGTCGCACCACCGCCGCGGCCAGCGCGTCGGTCGACGCGATCAGCGGCACCCCGACGTCCTCCTGCCGCAGCGCCAGGGGCACCTCGGTGCAGGCGGCGACCAGCGCCTCCGCGCCGGCGGCGACCGCCTCGGCCGCCAGCTCGCGCAGGGCCGCCCGGGGACCGTCGAGCGGCGCCCCGCGCTTGACGTCGTAGATCGCCGCCATCATGCGCCGGCGCGCGTCCGGTCCCGCCTGCGCCACCCGGACCCCGCGCGCGGCGAAGGCGGCCGCGTACAACCCCGCGTCCAGCGTCGCCGTCGTGGCCAGCAGGGCCACCCGCGACGCGCCGGGCGCGTGCGCCAGGGTCGCGTCGACCGTCGCCTCGATCATGTCCACGAACGGCACGTCGGTCGCCTCCCGCAGCGCGTCGGCGAAGGCGTGGGCGGCGTTGCACGGCAGGCACAGCAGCTGGGCGCCGGAGCGTTCCAGGCCGCGTGCCATCGCCGCCAGGCGAGGGGCGGGGGAGGGCCCCTCGCCCGCCAGGGCGGCGTTGCGGTCGGGAACCGACGGGTCGCAGTCCACCAGCACGCGCAGGTGGTCCTGGTCGCGACCCGCCGGCGTCGCGTCCAGCAGCCGCCGGCAGAAGTCCCAGGTCGCCGCCGGTCCCATCCCGCCCAGGACGCCGACGACCCGGCGGGTCATGCCGGTCGGACCTGGTCGGGGTAGGCGTGCAGTGCCGGGCTGCCGCCGGTGTGGACGAACAGCACCCGCTGGCCCTCCCGCAGCGATCCGTCGCGGACCATCGCGATCAGGCCGGCCGCCGCCTTGCCGGTGTAGACCGGGTCCAGCAGGATCGCCTCGGTCCGGGCGAACAGCCGCACCGCCTCGCCCATCGCGGCGGTCGGCAGGCTGTAGCCGGGACCGACCTGGTCGTCGCGCACCACGACCGATTCCTCCGGAACGTCGACCGCCACGCCGGCCAGGTCGCAGACCGCCTGGGCCAGGCGCCAGATCTTCTCCTCCTGCGCCGCGCGCTCGGCACGGACGCTCACGCCGGTCAGTGGGATGCCGGCGCTCACGCCGTGCAGGCCGGCCAGCAGCCCGGCGTGGGTCCCGCCCGAGCCGCTGGCGCACACCCAGTGATCGAACGCCACGCCCTGCTCGAACGCCTGCTGCATCGTCTCCTCGGCGCAGGCCACGTAGCCCAACGAGCCCAGCGCGTTCGAGCCGCCGCCCGGGATCAGGTACGGCTTGCGCCCCTCGCGCTCGGCCTCCTCGGCCATCCGTTGCATGCCGGCCATCAGGTCGCTGCCCGCGGGCACCACCTCGATCCGATCGGCCCCCATGAGGTCGAACAGCAGCGCGTTGCCGACGTCGTCCGCGTGGTAGCTGCCCGGAACCCGCTCCTCGATCAGCAGCCTGCAGGCCAGGCCGTCCTTGGCCGCGGCGGCCAGCGTCAGGCGGCAGTGGTTGGACTGCGGCGCGCCGGTGGTGATCAGCAGGTCGGCGCCCTGCTCGATCGCGTCGGCGACCAGGAACTCGAGCTTGCGGGTCTTGTTGCCGCCGGCCGCGAGGCCGGTCAGGTCGTCGCGCTTGATCCAGATCTCCGGTCCGCCCAGCGCCTCGCTCAGGCGGGGCAGCGGCTCCAGGGGGGTGCGACCGTCGGTGTAGCGGCGGCGGGCGAAACGGGCCAGGTGCATGCGAGCCTCCTCGGCGGGCCGCCGGACCGGCGGCGAACGGAACGGGTTCGCTTCACTCTAGCGCGGGCCGTTCGAGGCCGTGCACCACGTCGCCGCGCACCACCGTGCCGCGC
>CAZJGU010000102.1:0-8676 GCA_964545455.1 uncultured bacterium
CTCCTGCCCGCAGGGGGCGCCGCGCAACGCAGCGACGCGCTCCGCGCGACCGCTTCCGGGTCGCGGAGCGCGGTCGCCATCCGGAACGGCGTGTAACCTGTCGGTATGAGCATCTTCCTCTTCATCGCCATCGCCCTGGTGGTCGCGGGCGGCGCCCTCGCCGTCCAGGGCATGCAGACCGAGAAGGGCCCGGTCCGTGGCCTCGGCATCGGCATGGTCCTCCTCGGTCTCGTCGCGGCCGGCCTCAGCCAGGCCTTCGTCGTCGTTCCCGCCGGGAACGTCGGGGTCGTCTTCAACGTCTTCGGCGGGGTCCAGGACGACGAGCTCGGCGAGGGCTTCCACATCGTTCTGCCGGTCCTGCAGCAGGTCACCCTGTACGACGTGCGCCAGCAGGAGCTGACCCTGTCGTCCGAGACGGGCGACGAGGTGACGGCGCGCTCCAGCGAGGGCCTCGAGATCACCGTCGACGCGACCGTGCTCTACCAGGTGGACCCGCGCAACGCCGCCCGCCTTCACCAGGACATCGGCCCCAGCTACGAACCGATCCGCGTCCGCCCCGAGGTGCGCAGCCAGATCCGTGACGCGATCGGGCAGTACCAAGCCGCCGACCTGATCAGCGTGCAGCGCACCGAGCTGCAGCGGGGGGTCGAGGCCAGCCTGGCGGATGCCCTCGACGACGACAACGTCCTGGTGCTGGCCGTGCTGATGCGTGACATCCGCATCCCCACCTCGATCACCAACGCGATCGAGGAGAAGCAGGCGGCCGAGCAGCAGGTCGAGGTCGAGGAGAACCGCCGCCGCCAGTCCGAGATCTCCGCCCAGCGCCGCGTGATCGAGGCGGAGGGCGAGCGCGACGCCGCCATCGCCCGCGCCGAGGGCGAGGCCGAGGCCCTGCGCCTGCGCGGGGAATCGATCCGCGCCAACCCCGAGATCATCGACCTCGAGGTCGCTCAACGCCTGGCGCCCAGCATCCAGACGATCATGATCCCGAGCGACAACAACTTCCTGCTCGACGTCCGCAGCCTGACCCAGCCGCGCACGCCGACCCCCGCGCCGACGACGCCTTGAACGAGCGCGCCGTCGTGGCGCGCCGGACCGCCACGAAATCGCCCCCCACGCGCCACCGACGCGACCGGTCGGTGGCGCGCATGCTGGGAGGAGACGGCTGCCGAGGGGAACGGAGGTCGACGTGTCGGTGCCTCGTTCGTTCGGTCGGTTGTTGGTCGTGGCATGCCTGGTGTCCGTCGTGCTGGGCGCTTGGGCGCAGACGAGCGCCGTCGCCGGCGACGACGTCAGGGCGAGGCGAGACGAGGTGGCCGAAGAGCTCGCCCAGCTCGAGGCGCTGCTGGCTCCCCCCGGCATGATCTACGCCCTCGATCACGCCGACCTGGCCGATCGGGCGAGGACGACCGGCCCGGAGTGGATGCTGGCCGTGCGCTGGGTGACGCCCGAGGAGGCCGCGACGCGGATGCTCGAATGGGCGGCGGGGAGCGATCCTGACGTGGTCGCGGAGAACCTGCGGGCGATGCTCGCGTGGCACCTGCGGCTCGCGCGCGGCATCGAGGCGCGCGTGGCGGCACATCGGGCGGAGCTCGCCGCGCTCGACCTGCTCGTCGCCGACGCGCGGCGCCTCGAGCCGTCCCCCTCCACCTTCGACTGGGACCTCACCGGCACCTGGAGCGCCGAGCTCGACGAGAGCTGGGAGCTCGCGAACCTCGACGACCTGCGCGCGACCCTCACCGTCCCGTCGTTGGCTCGGCACGACCTGCCCACGCTGACGCTACGGATCGAGAACTTCCACTTCGTTCCCGGCTGGAACGCCACGATCTCGCTCCGCCCGCGGGCGCGTGACGTTCAAGCGATGCTGGACGGCGGCGGGCTGCACACGATCTACCCGGTGGGCGAGTTCGATGGGCCGTTGGGCCCACGCAGCCTGGCGCCCGAGGACACCGAGCCCGCCGACCGCGAGGCGCACCACTGCGAGGCCTGGGACGAGCCAGGGGGCATCGGTCGGATCACGGTCGTCGATCCGGGCGGCCCCGACGAGCGGCTCGAGCTGACGCTCCGCTTCGAGGCTGCCCACTGCGACGACGGGGTTCCGGTCGACGTCTTCCTGACCTTCCGGCGCTGAAGCGTCCATGTCGCCCCGGGCGCACAGCCCTGGGCGTGCTGCACTGGGCGTTCCGCACCGTGCGTTTCGCAGCGTTCGCCCCGCGGCGCGGCGCTCAGCTCCAGGTCACGGCCCCGCCCCGCACGACCCGGCCGACCCGCAGCAGCGGCTCGGGGCAGAGCGCATCGGCCCGGGCGACGTCGTCCGGGCGGACGACGAGCAGGAACCCGACGCCGAGGTTGAAGACGCGCCGCATCTCGTCCTCGGCGACCCCGCCGAGGGTGCGGATGCGGCCGAAGATCTCCGGCTCGTCCCATCGTCCGTCGATCTCCGCGCCCAGCCCGCCTGGTAGCACGCGCGGCAGGTTGCCATCGATCCCGCCGCCGGTGACGTGGGCCGCCCCGCGGACCAGCCCCGCGTCCAGCAGCGGCGCGACGGCGGGCAGGAAGCTGCGGTGCGCGTCCAGCAGGTGCTCGCCGACCGTCCGGCCGTCCGACAGCCGCTCGTCGTAGCGCCCGTCCAGCACGTGCCGCGCCAGGCTGAAGCCGTTCGTCTGCAGGCCGTGCGACGCCAGGCCCAGCACGACGTCCCCGTCGCGAATGGCGCTGCCGTCCAGCAACCGGTCCTCGCCGACGACCCCGATCAGGGTGCCCACCACGTCGACCTCGCCCTCGGCGTAGACGCCGGGCATCTCGGCCGTCTCGCCGCCCAGGAGCGGAGCGCCGGCGGCACGGCAGGCGTCGGCCACGCCGCCGACCAGCTCGGCCACGATGGTGGGGTCGAGGCGCGACGAGGCCACGTAGTCGAGGAAGAACAGCGGCCGGGCGCCCTGCACCAGCACGTCGTCGACGCAGTGGTTCACCAGGTCGCGGCCGATGCCGCGCCAGCGGCCCAACGCCGCCGCGACGCGGGTCTTGGTGCCGACGCCGTCGGTGGTCGCGACCAGGATCGGGCGCTCGGGCAGCGCGTCGGCGCGGAACAGGCCGCCGAAGGCGCCCAGGCCGCGCACGACCTGGGGCGTGTAGGTCGAGGCGACGGCGTCGCGGATGCCGTCCAGGGCGGCGTCGGCCGCGCCCAAGTCGACGCCCGCGTCGCGGTAGTCGGTCCGGTCGGGCATGGCGCGACGATACCCCGGGCGCCTGCGCGCCCCACGGTAGACTCCCGCCGTGCCCCGGGCCCTGGACGTGCTGCTGCCGCTGCCGCTGGCGCCGTTGCGGTGGGTGGCGCCGTTCGGCGCGACCGACCCCGCGGTCGGCGATGTCGTGGTGGTGCCGTGGCAGGGGGGCGTCCGTGCCGGCCTGGTCACGGGCGTCGACGACGTGGGCGGCTCGCGAGCGCTGGAGCTCAAGGAGGCGATCGGACGCCTGGACGGGACGCCGCGCCTGAGCGAGGCGACCGTCGCCTGGATCCTCGCCGAGGCCGAGCGCACCGTCGCCCCGCCCGGCACCGTGCTGGCCGGCCTGTCGCCGTCGTGGTCGCGCCTGGCGCTGGACCACCGCCTGCGCGAGCTGGACGCGGGGGGCGGTCCACCCGGACGGTGGCGCCCGGCCGAGCGGGTGGACCCCGCCCAGCTGTCGCTGCTGCGCGAGCAGGGCCTGCTGGAGGAAGAGGTGACGCCGCGCCTGCCCAGCCTTCGCGTGCTGGTGCCCGCCAGCGAGGTCCCCACGGCGGAGGAGGAGGCGGCGCTGGCCGGGGCGTCGCGGGCGTCGCAACGGACGGCCCTGGCGCGCCTGCGGGCGGACGGCAGCGCGGAGAGCGCCGCGGCGCTGGCGCGCGCGGCCGGGGTGGGGGAGAGCCCGGTCCGGACGCTGGTCCGGAAGGGGCTTGCGCGCTACGAGGAGCGGGTCGCCGATCCGCCCGCCCCGCCGTCCCCGCCCGCACCGCGCCCCTGGCCCGACGAGGACGCAGCGCGCGCGGATGACGGCGAGCCGCCCGCTTGGATCGACGGCGGCACGCGCGCCCGTCGCCTGGCCGCCCTGCTCCCGGCGCTGCGGGCCGACCTGGCCGCGGGTCGCTCCCCGCTGGTACTGGCGCCGGAACGCGTCCTGGCCGACGAGGCGGCCGGCTGGCTGGCCTCGGAGGTCGCGGTGACGGCGTTGCGTCTGGACGACGACCCGCTGGTGCGGCGCGCCTGGGAGGCCGACCTGGTCGCCGGTCCGGCCCGGGTGGTGGTCGGCACCGCGCCGATCCTGGCCACGCCGCTGGCCCGTCCCGGGCGGCTGGTCGTGATCGAGGCCGGGGCCGAGAGCCACAAGCAGCGCTCCGGTGCGCGCGCCTGGATCCCCGCCGCGGCCCGCAGCTGGTGCGACCGTCACGAGGTGCCGCTGCACCTGCTGGACGTGATCGCCGGACCGGAGACGCGCGCGACCGCGGCCGGCCCGGGTCGGGAGCTGCCCCGGCCGCGGGTGCGCTGGGTCCTCTCCGACCTGGGCCGCGGGCACGGCTGGCCCCTCGGTGACGAGGCGGTGCGCGTCGTCCGCCAGGTGGCGGCGCGCGACCGGCAGGCGCTGGTGCTGGTGCCGCGCCGCGGATTCTCGGCCGCGTTGGGCTGCCGCGACTGCGGCGCGGCGGTGATGTGCCCCAACTGCGACCTGGCGCTGCGGTGGCACGCCCGCGACGGCCGACTGCGCTGCCACCAGTGCGGCCACGACGCGCCCCCACCGGAGCTCTGCCCGTCGTGCGGTGGCCCCGACTTGGAGGCCCAGCGCGCGGCCGGCTCCGAGTGGGTCCTGCGCGCCCTGGCCGGGGTGGCGCCGGACCTGCCGCGCTACCGCTACGACGGCGACGTGCGCGACGACCTGACGCCGTTGCGGGAGGGCGCGCCGGGCGTGCTGGTGGGTACCAGCGCGCTGCTACGGCTGCCGCCGCTGCCGGTGCTGTCGCTGATCCTCGTCACCCAGGTCGACGGAGCGCTGCACGCCGACGACTTCCGCGCCGAGGAGCGGGTGCTGCGGACCCTCGCCGCGCTGCAGGAGAGCGCCGGCCAGCGGGCGCCGCTGGGGATGATCCAGACCTTCTCGCCGCAGCACCCCTTGCTCGCGGCCGTGGCCCGTGGAACGCCCGAGGCGCTGCGCGCGACGCTGGACGACATGGACGAGCGGCGCCGACGGTTCGGCTACCCGCCCTACGGCCGGATGGCGCGCGTGCAGGCCAGCGCACGGCGCGAGGCGGACGCGTGGACCGCGTTGCGCGAGGTGGCGGCACGGCTGCGGGCGGCCGGCGCGGCCGACGACGAGATCCTCGGCCCCGCCGCCTCGCCGGTCGCCCGGGTGCGCGGCCGCTCGCTGGCCCACCTGCTGCTGCGCACCTCCGACGAGGCGCGCCGCCGCAGGCTGCTGTCGGACGCGACCGCGGGACCGTTCCGCGGCGTGCGCCTGCGCGTCGACGTCGACCCGCGCGACATCGGCGAGGTGCTGGAGTGACCCGTCGCGGGGCCGCGGGCCGCGGCGGGGCGCGACGCTTCTCATCGCGGGCGGCTAGCATGGGGAGCCGATGCTGAACAACCGACGCGCACGTTACGACTACGAGCTGATGGACCGCTACGAGGCGGGGTTGCGCCTGACCGGCAGCGAGGTCAAGTCGTTGCGGCAGGGCGGCGGCAGCCTGGCCGAGGCGTTCGTGCGCCCGCAGGGCCGGGAGCTGTTCCTCGAAGGCATGACGATCCCGCCGTACGAGCAGGCCAGCTACAACAACCACGAGCCGCTGCGGCGGCGCAAGCTGCTGCTCAAGCGACGCGAGATCGCCGAGATCCAGCGAGGCCTGGACCGGGGCGGCCTCACCTGCGTCCCGACCAAGCTGTACTTCAAGGACGGCTGGGCCAAGGTCGAGATCGCCCTGGCCCGCGGCCGCAAGAAGCACGACAAGCGACGCGCCGAAGCCGAGAAGGACGCCAAGCGGCAGATCGACCGCTACCTGGCGCGCGAATGAAGCGGCTCCGCACGCACCTCGTCTACCTGATCGTCGCCGCCGCGCTGCTGGCGTCCGGCGCCACGGCCCAGGCGACGCTGCGCGTCGACGGGCGCGACCTCGGCGAGGCCCGGACCGACCTCCGGCCCGGCACCGCCTACGCGCCGATCGATGCGATCGCCGCCGGGCTCGGCGCACGGCTCGCAGCGCCGGTCGGCGGCTCCAGCGCCGCCCTGACCCTGGCCGGTCACGTCGTCGTGATCGACGTGGTCGAGCAGGGCCAGGACCCCACCGTGGCGGGCGCCATCCGCCGCGACGGCGTCGCGCTGGGGGACGTGGCCGCCATCCGCGGCGACGACGCCGTCTGGGGACCGGTCGCGCCGCTGGTCCGCGCGTTCGGCGCCGACGTCGCCTTCCTGCCGGACGAGGGGGCGGTCGTGGTGGTCACCCCGCGCGCCGAGGTCGCCGGCATCGACCTGTCGCGGACCGGCGAGGTGGAGACGCTGCGCCTTCGGCTCTCCGCCCCCACGGCGCTCAGGCGCTTCGACGATCCCGTCCTCGGGCGTAGCGAGTTCTTCCTTCCGCGCGCCCGCGTCGAGGTCGCCAGCAGCCGCAGCGGCGAGTGGATGCGCCGCATCGACGTGATCCCCGAAGCGGACGGCGTCCGCATCCGCATCGACGCGCCCGGCGCGACGCTCGAGGCGATCGCCCTGCCCGACGGGGCCGGCAGCGACCTGCGCATCCGTGCCCGCCCCCGCGAGGACGGTCCGGGACCGGTCGCGAGCGTACAGCCGCCTCGGCTGGTGCTCGATCCCGGCTTCGCGACGGTCCCGTCCGAGGCACGGGCCGACGTGCTGGCCCTGGCGCAGCGTGTCGCGGCCGCCCTGCGCGAAGCGGGGGTCGAGGTCGAGCTGACGCGCGACGACGCCGCGGCCGTGTCGGCCGAGCGCCGCCTCCAGGCCGCCGCCGGCGCCGACCTGGTGGTCGCGCTGCAGCTGGGGGAGCTGCCTCCGGGCGAGGTTCGGCTGTGGGTGCTGGGCGAGGCCGACGACCGCGTCGCGCTGGACCTCGCGATCCGCCGCAACGCGGCCGACGCGCTCCGCGACGGCCAGGCCGAGGAGGACACGGACGCGCTCCGGCGCGAGGTGCTGTTGGGCCTGGTCCCCGACCTGAGCGTCGGACGGCGGGCGGCGGACGCGCTCGCGTCGGCGCTGTTCCAGCTGGGCGGGTTCCGCGCCGGGTCGGTAGGCGAGGCGCCGCTGACGGTCCTCGCCCCGGCCGCCGGTCGCGGCGTCCTGATCGAGGTCGCCCCGGACGACCTGGCCGGCGACGCCCTGGCGGACGTCCTGGCCGCCGCGCTGGCGAGCGTGGCGTCGGGGGCGCGGTGAGCGACGGCACCCGCGCCTGGTGGGCGCGACCGCAGGTCCTGGTGGCGGCGCTGCTGCTGGTCGGCGCGGTGGGGTTCTACCTGCTCTCGCGGCCGCCCACGGTGCCGCCGCCCGCGGCGGTCGAGGCGCCGGACGACGCGCCCGAACCGGTCGCAACGCGCGAGGTGACGCTCTACCGCGTGACCGACGGTCTGGTCACGCCGATCCTGCGCGAGGTGCCCGCGCCCAGCGACCCGAGCGCGCGCTTGGAGGCCGTCGTGGTCGCGCTGCGCGAGGCCCTGGTCGAGGCTGGTGACTGGCCCGAGGCGCTGCCGGCCCCCAGCGTCTACGCGGTGCGGGTGGACCGCGTCGACGCGGCGGTCCTGGACCTGCCGCGCCGCGACGTGCTGCTGGACGTCGCGGCGCAAAGGACGATCCTCGATTCGATCGGACGAACCCTGGCCGAGCAGGGCATCGATCGCCTGGCGTTCCTGCGCGACGGGACGGCGGTCGACGCCTGGCTGGGGAGCGTCCTCAGCGGGTCCAGCCTGGAGTGATCCGGATCGGCCCGGGTCAGGGGTAGAGGCGGGTCAGCATGCGCGGGAACGGCACGACGTCGCGCAAATGCTGCGCGCCGGTGAACCAGGCCAGCAGACGCTCGAGCCCCATCCCGAAGCCGCTGTGCGGCACGCTGCCGTGGCGGCGCAGGTCGACGTACCAGGCGAACGCCTCGCCGGGCAGGTCGTGCTCGGCGATGCGACGCTCGAGCAGCTCCAGGTCGTGGATGCGCTGCGAGCCGCCGATGAGCTCGCCGTAGCCCTCCGGCGCGATCAGGTCGGCGCACTTCGCGCGGGTCGGATCGTCCTCGTACGGCTCCATGTAGAACGCCTTGGTGGCCGTGGGCCAGGCCTCGACGAACACCGGACGGTCGTACAGGTCGCCCAGGATGGTCTCGTGCGGCGCGCCGAAGTCGTCGCCCCAGGCGAGCGGCTCGCCCGCCTCGGCCAGCTTCTCGAGCGCCTCGTCGTAGCTGATGCGCGGGAACCCGCCGGCGGCGGTCGCCTCGAGGGTCGTCGTGTCGCGGCCCAGCAGCGCGAGCTCCTCGGCGCGCTCGTCCAGGACGCGACGGGCCAGGTAGGCGACGAACGCCTCCTGCAGCGCGACGTTGCCGTCATGGTCCAGCCAGGCGACCTCCGGCTCGACCATCCAGAACTCGAGCAGGTGCCGGCGGGTCTTCGACTTCTCGGCGCGGAAGGTCGGACCGAAGGTGTAGACCTTGCCGAACGCCAGCGC
>CAZJGU010000103.1:0-8368 GCA_964545455.1 uncultured bacterium
GACGGCACCATGATCCCCGACGTGTGGATCGGCTCGGCCGGCAGCTACGTCGCCGGCAACGAGCAGTTCGTCAACGCCCAGGTCGTCTTCTACATGTCCGGCAGCTGGCAGATCGGCCAGTTCACCGAGCTGATCGGCGACGCGTTCGACTGGCAGGCCGTACCCAACCCGTGCGGCCCGCAGGCCTGCACCGGCATGCCCGGCGGAGCGGCCGTCGTCGGCATCGCCGACACCGACCACCCCGAAGAGGTCGCTCGCGTGCTGGACTTCCTGGCCCAGGAGGAGCAGCTGGCCGAGTTCTACGGACGCACGCTGTTCATCCCCGGCCACCTGGGCCTGGCCGAGGCCGGCGTCGACTTCGACGCCGAGCTGCCCGCCACCGTCGAGGCGCTCAGCACGTTCGCGAGCCAGGTGCCCAAGCTGCACCCGACCGCCTACGCGCTCCAGGGCTACCAGTACAACCGCGTGGTCTTCGACGCCGTGCGCGACCGCCTCACGCAGGTGTTCGTCGGCGAGCTGAGCCTGGACCAGGCGATCGAGCGCATGCAGGACGACATCGACGCGCAGATCGCCGAGGCGCAGTAAGCTTCGTGATCCGCTGACCCGTGCGGGCCCCGACCGATCGGAGGTCGGGGCCCGCACGCGTCGGGTCCGTCCTCTCCCCACGTCACGAGGAGGTCCGCGGTGTCCAGCGAGCCGCGCCCGTCCATCCAGCGCCTGTCCGGTCGCGCCGCCTTCGGCGTGTTCGCCGCGGTCATGTCGGTGCTCGGCTGGATCATCGAACCGATCCAGCGGCTCATCGGCGTTCGCCGCATGGCCTGGATCTTCCTGCTGCCCAATCTCTTGATCTTCGGGATCTTCATCCTCTTCCCGATGGCGATGAACTTCTACTACGCCTTCACCGGCGGCACGGCGCTCTATCCGCAGGACCGCCCGTTCGTCGGCACGCAGAACTTCGAGCAGATCTACGCCTGCGAGAACTATCTCGATCCGTCCAGCTGTCGCGAGGACCTGTTCTGGCGCGCGGTGCGCAACAGCGGCACCTTCGTCTCGGTCCACGTCGTCGGCCTGGTGTTCTTCGCCCTCGTGACCGCGCTGGTGCTCAACGCCCGCATCCGCTGGCGCGGCTTCTTCCGCAGCGTCTACTTCTACCCGGTGCTGCTCTCGCCGGTCGTGGTGGCGCTGGTGTGGAAGTGGATCCTGCAGCGCGACGGGTTGCTGAACGGCATCCTCGTCTCGCTCGGGTTCGACCGGGTGCTGTTCCTGCTGAACTCGGACTGGGCGATGTTCTGGATCATCGTCGTCACCATCTGGGCCAACATGGGCTTCCACACCCTGATCCTGCTGGCGGGGCTGCAGTCGATCCCGTCCGAGCTGTACGAGGCCGCCCAGATCGACGGCAGCGGTCCGGTCCAGTCGTTCTGGAACATCACCCTGCCGCTGCTGATGCCCAACGTGATGGTGGTGCTGGTGCTGGCGCTGATCCGCGCGGTGCAGCAGTTCGACCTGGTCTACGTCCTGACCGGCGGCGGACCGGGCAGCGCGACGCTGCTGATGGTCCAGTACATCTACGAGGTCGGTTTCGCCAGTCAGATCCAGCGCTTCGGCCTGGCGGCGTCCGCCTCGGTCACCCTCGGCGTCGTGCTGCTGATCGCGACGCTGATCCAGCTGCGGCTCGGCCGGGGAAGCGAGTCCCACCTTGCGTAGCCTCGCCACCCTCTTCCGTCTGAAGCGCGGCCGCGGCGGCCGCATGCACGCGACCGACTGGCTGGCCTACGCCTACCTGGCCGCCGGCGTGCTGGTCATGTTCGGGCCGGTCGTGTGGCTGGTCGCGTCGTCGTTCAAGACCCCATCGGGCCTGCTGGAGTTCCCGCCCACCTTCCTGCCCTACGCCCAGGTCACCGTCGACGTCGAAGGCTACGACGATCCGCTGCCGCTGTTCGAGGTGACGCTCGAGGACGGGACGGTACGGCAGCTGGCGCAGGTGCGGCGCGTCGGGATCCAGGCCACGATGGTGGATCCGGCCGACCCCGAGGAACGCTTCACCGTCCCCATCGACCAACGCGAGCAGGTGCGCGAGCTGCGCCTCGCCTGGGAGAACTACACCGTCCCGCTGCAGCGCTTCAACTTCGTCACCTACCTGCGCAACAGCGTGATCGTCACCGTCGTCGCGACGATCGTGACGCTGATCGTCAACAGCATGGCGGCGTTCGCGCTGTCGAAGTACAAGTTCCGCGGCCGCAACGTCGTGTTCCTGCTGATCATCGGCACGCTGATGATCCCGATCAGCGTGATCCTGGTGCCGGTCTACCTGGTCATCACCCAGGTCGGCTGGGTCAACAACCTGTGGGGCGTGATCATCCCGGGCGCCGCCACGCCCACCGGCGTGTTCCTGCTGCGGCAGTACATGCTCACGATCCCCGACCAACTGCTGGACGCCGGGCGGATCGACGGCGCGTCGGAGTGGCGCCTCTACTGGCAGATCGTGCTGCCCCTGTCCGCCCCGGCCATGGCGGTGCTGGCGATCTTCAGCGTGATGTGGCGCTGGAACGACTTCCTGTGGCCGCTGATCGTGCTGACCCGCAGCGAGCTGTTCACCCTGCAGGTGGGTCTGAACGCATTCCAGGGCGAGCTGAACGTGCAGTGGCACTACGTGCTGGCCATGACCGTGCTGACGTTGCTGCCGATCACGCTGGTGTTCGCGTTCCTGCAGCGCTTCATCACCACCGGCATCGCCAGCTCCGGGGTCAAGCAGTGACGCGCGCGCCCCGGTCGAGGGGAGGCGCGCCCGGAGCCCATGCCTGACGCGGTCGCCGGCGCCCTGACCCCCCGCGCCGACGGCGCGCTGGTCGGTCGGGGCGACGCGCGGCTGGCGCTGGCCGGACCGCGCCTGCTGGCCCGCGCCGACGCGCGCGGGATCCACGACGTCACCGTCTGGGGCGGAGGCCGCATCGGCGGCGTCCGGCTGGCCCCGGCGGTGCCGGAGCGGGCCGAGGCGACGATCCTGCCCGCCCGGCTGCGCTTCGCGTGGGACGCGGGCGAGGTGACGATCGACGCGCTCCAGGACCGGCCGGTCGTGGCGCTGCACGCCCACGGGGCCGGGCTGGCACTGGTTCCGAGCGACGTCCGCACGGCGCCGGACGGTCTCCAGGACGGACCCGGAGCCCGGCGTCGGCGCTGCGAGGACGGCTGGCGGGTGGACGCGCCCTGGGCCGCGGCGCGGCTGTGGGCGCCTGGTGCCTACTGGGAGGACCGGATGCTGCGGCTGCCGTCGGGGGAGGCCCGTGCCTGGTTCGTCGCGGGACAGGACGAGGACGAGGTGGACGCCGCCCTGGCCGACCTGCGGGCCGATCCCGAGGCGGCCGCACGGGCGCACGACGCCTGGACCTCCGGCCTGGTGGACCGCTTCGAGGTCGACGATCCGCTGCTCCGGACGATGGTCGTCCACGGTCTGGCGAACGCCTTCGTCGCCCGCAAGGAGCTGGCGGGCGGGGTCTTCGCGGGGCATGCCGCCGGCCACGCCTACGCAGCGCCGGCCCGCAGCTACTACCGCGACGCCTACTGGACGCTGCAGGCCCTGCTGCCGATCGCGCCGGAGCGCGCCCTGGATCAGCTGCGCCTGCTGGCGCGCGGCGTCGGGCCGGACGGCCGCGCCCCCAGCGCCGTCGTCGCCACCTCCCCGGCCGGGATGCGCGCCTGGCGGGCGCGCCGCGCGGCCGATCCGACGCTCGCCGCCGACCACCCCGAGGACGACCTGTGGTGGCCCGACCACGCCGACGCTCCGTCGTTCTTCGTGCTGCTGGCTCGCGACGCGCTGGCGTGGGCACGGCCCGGCCCGGGGGCGCGGGCGGAGGCCCTGCGCGAGGAGGTGGACGGCGCGTCGCTGGCACGGCGGATCGGCTGGGCGGCCGACGGGATCGTGCGCCGCTGCGACGCGCGCGGCCTCCCGATCGAGCCCGAGAACGACCGCGACTGGGCCGACAACGTCGTCCGGCACGGCGTCGTCGCCTACGACGTCGGGCTGGCGTACGGCGCTCTGCGGGCCGCGGCCGAGCTGCTCGAGGGCGGCGGCGCCCCGTCCGCCGACGCCCGAGCGGCGACCTGGCGCAGCGCCGCCGCGCGCATGCGCGACGCCGCGATGGAGGTCCTCTGGGACGACGCGGCGGGACGCTTCCGCGAGTTCGTCCTGCCCGACGGGCGCGAGCCGCGCACGACCGCGATCGATGCGCTCACGCTCGTGCGCTTCGGCCTGGCGGAGGAGGCCACCGCCCGCCGCGTCCTGGACACGGCCGCGCGCGAGCTGGAGACGCGGACCTGGAAGGGCGAGCGCTACCGCGACTGGGGCGTCGCCTGCCTGCGGCCCACCTACCCCGCCTGGGTCGCCCGGCGCGGCAAGGCGCGCTTCCCGCTGCGCTACCACGACGGGGCCGAGTGGCCGTACTGGTCCGGCGTCGACGCCGAGCAACGGCTGCGGCGCGACCTGGACGGCTGGCGCTATCCGCTCACGCGCTGGTGGGAGGTGGGCCTGGCGCGCGGCCTGTCGACCCCGGTCGAGTACCATTCGCCCCCCTGGCCGCCGGGTTCGCCCGCCACCGGCTGGAGCTCGATGCCGACCGCGGCGGTGCTGCTGGGCGGCTACGGCCTGCGGCCGGAGGGGCGGCCGGTGCGGCCGCCGTGGGGCGACGCGACGCTGCGCGGCGTCCGCGTCGGCGGTCGGCCCGCCGACCTGATCGTGCGCGGTCACGCCCTGGAGGTACGCCGACATGACCCGAGCTGATCCGCTCCCCCCCGCGCACGGTGTGCACGGCGCCGCGCTGCCGACGGCCGCGATGCGGCTGGAGGGCGTGGACGGTCCCATCGTCCGCCTCGCCTGCGCGCACGGCGGGCCCGCCCGCGCGCGCCTGAGCGTGCTGGACCACGACCTGCTTCGTCTCGAGGTGCTCCCCACCGGGCGGCCGGCGCAGACGCGGACCTGGGCGATCGTCGGCGACGACGGCGATGTGCCGCCGGAGGGACGCGACCGCGCCGACGTCGCCCGCTTCCCCGCCCCCGCCTTCGAGCTGCACGAACGGGGCGGCGAGGTCGTGCTTCGCACCGAGCAGGTCACGGTCCGCATACGCCTCGCGCCGTTGGGCGTGCGGATCGAGCGTCCCGACGGCACGCCGCTCTGGCGCGACCTGGAGCACGGCGCCCACGGACACCTGCCCGCCCGCGGCGTGCGCTGGACCTGGCGGCGTGACGATCGCGAGGTCCTCTACGGCCTGGGCGAGGCGACGGGACCGCTGGACCGCTCGCGCCGGCGCTTCCGGCTCCGGCCCCTCGACGCGCTCGCGTACGACGCGCGGACCGGCGACCCGCTCTACAAGCACCTGCCGGTGCTGCTGACCCGCACGCCCGACGCGGGTGCGATCGGGCTGCTGGTGGACACCGCGGCCGAGGCGGTCTTCGACCTCGGGGCCGAGGTCGACAACTACCACGGTCCCTACCGCTACCTGGAGGTAGGGGAGGAGGCCCTGGACGCCTGGTTCCTGACCGGCCCGACGCTGGCGGACGTGCACGCGCGCATCCTGGACCTGACCGGGCGTCCGCCGCTGCCGCCGCGCTGGACGCTGGGGTACCTGGCCTCGACGATGGGCTACACCGACGCCGAGGATCCGACCGCTGCCTTCGAGGGGTTCGCCGCCGACCTGGAGCGCCACGGGATCGGCTGTTCCGCGATGCACCTCTCGAGCGGCTACTCGCTGTCGGACGACGGCCTTCGCTACGTCTTCGAATGGAACCGACGGCGCGTGCCCGACCCGGAGGCGATGATCGCGCCGCTGCGGCGCGCCGGCCTGCGCACGATCGCGAACCTCAAGCCCGCGCTGCTCACGAGCCACCCCGACTTCGGCGAGCTGGCCCGACGGGGCCTGCTGGTACGCGAGGCCGACAGCGACCGCCCCTACCTGTCGCGCTTCTGGGACGGCGAGGGCGGCTACCTCGACCTGTCGCACCCCGACGCCTACAGCTGGTGGATGGAGCGCGTACGGACGCGCATCCTGGACGTCGGCATCGACGTCGCCTGGAACGACAACAACGAGTTCCAGATCTGGGACGACGCGGCGCGCACCCGCGCCGGCCCGGCGGGCGGTCTGCGGCCGGTGCTGACGCAGCTCATGATCCGCGCCAGCCGCGACGCGCAGCGCGCCCACGCCCCGGAGCGGCGCGCCTGGACGCTGACGCGCTCGGGCATGCTGGGCAGCTGGCGCTACGCCCAGACCTGGACCGGCGACAACCACAGCGACTGGACGACCCTGCGCTTCAACGTTCCGATGGGCCTGAACCTGTCGCTGAGCGGCTGGAGCTCGATGGGGCACGACGTCGGTGGCTTCGCCGGCCCGATGCCGGACGCCGAGCTGCTGCTGCGCTGGATCGAGCACGGCGTCGGCATGCCCCGCTTCGTCATCCACTCCTGGAACGACGACGGCAGCATCACCGAACCGTGGAGCCGCCCGGAGATCCTGCCCCGCGTGCGGACGCTGATGACCTGGCGCGAGCGGCTGGTGCCCTACCTGTACGGCTTGGCCTGGCGCTCGCGCGCGGCGGCCGAGCCGATCCTGCGCGCGCTTCCCTACGCCTTCCCCGACTGGCGCCCGGGCTGGCGCGAGGACCTGGTGCACCTGCTGGGGCCGGCGCTGCTGATCGCGCCGGTGGTCGATCCGGGGGTCGAGGAGCGCTCCGTCCACCTGCCCCCCGGCCGCTGGCTGGAACTGGCCACCGGGCGAGTCCACGACGGTGACGCCGTGGTCGAGGCCTGGGCACCGCCCGGCACCCCGGCCTGGTTCCTGCGCGAGGGGCACGCGATCCCGATCGCCCACGAGGTCCATGCGCCGGCGGGCCAGGATCGCGAGGAGGCCGCCGCGACGCTGGCCGAGCTCCTGCACGGTGGCGTGCCGTGGGGCGCGCGGGGCGGCGTCGCCTTCCTGGCGCACCCCGACGCCGACGGACGGGCCCGGGGGGAGCTGGTCTGGGACGACGGCCTGACGCACGCGCACGAGCGGGGCGCCTGGGACCGGATCGAGGTCGAGGTCCACGGCGACCGCGCCGTCGCGCGCGGCGCGGTCGCGTCGGGCATGGGCGTTCCCCGCATCGAGGCTCGCGTCCCGGGCGGGGCGGGGGAGGACGCGCGCACGCCGCCGTGGGGCGTGCGCTGGCGCGACCTGTCGGTGGATCACTCCGGGATCGCGACCGGTCGTCCGCCCTCGGCCGCCGAGCGGTAGACCGCCTCGACCAGCGCCAGCGAGCGCAGGCCCTCGCGCCCGTCGACCCGGGGTCGTCCGCCGCTGCGTACGGCGTCCACGAACTCCTCGACCTGCGCCCGGTGGGGCCCGGCATCGGACAGCGTCGGGCCGGTGGCGGGCGAGCCCGCGTCCGACGGGCCGGTCGACGCCGGCCGCGGCGCATCCACGTCCCAGCGCTCGATCCGGTCGTCCACCAGTCGGATCGATCCGGCCGTGCCGCACGCCTCGGTGCGGCGCGCCCAGCCGGGGGCGCAGGCCGTCGACGCGCTCAGCGTGCCCAGCGCGCCGCTCGCGAAGACCAGCCGCGCGACGACGGTGTCCTCGACCTCCAGCTGCCGGTGCAGGCGACGGGTGGTGGCGGCCGCCACCTCGGCGACGTCGCCCATCAGCCAGAGCAGCTGATCGACGGCGTGGATCCCCTGGTTCATGAGCGCGCCGCCGCCGTCCAGCGCCCGACTGCCGCGCCACGCGCCGCTGGCGTAGTAGGCGGGTGGCCGGTGCCAGGCGACCTGGATCTCGCCCAGCACCGGGGTGCCCAGCGCGCCGCCGTGGACGGCGCGCGCGGCCGCCGCCACGTCGGGCGCGAAGCGCGACTGGAACACCACGCCCAGCGTCACGCCCGCCGCCTCGCAGGAGCGGATCATCGCGTCGGCGCGGGTCGAGGTCACCTCGATCGGCTTCTCGACCAGCACGTGCAGACCGCGCTCGGCGGCGGCGACGACCAGGTCGCGCCGCGCGCCGCTGGGGGTGCAGACGATCAGACCGTCCAGGTCGGCGCGCGCTAGCAGCGCGTCCGCGCTGGCCTCGGCCGCCACGCCGTGCCGCGCCGCGAAGTCCACCGCCCCGCGTCCGCCGGCGACCGCGACCAGGTCGGCCGTGGCGCTGCCGGCCAGCGCCCGGGCGTGGGTCTCGGCGATCGAGCCCGCACCGACCAGCCCAAAGCGGAACGGCGCGCTCACGTCAGCCGGTAGGCGTCCTTGGCTGCGTCGTACGCCAGCCAGCGCGCCATCTCGGGGGCGTCGTCCTCGTCGACCAGGCCGCGCTCGACCTGGCCGGCCAGCCAACTGCTCATGGTGCGGCGCCAGACG
>CAZJGU010000104.1:0-8272 GCA_964545455.1 uncultured bacterium
GAGGGCGAGCGGGCGCACCTGCGCGACGTCTTCGACGCCGTCGGCGGCGTCAGCCACGCCCGCTTGTACCAGGACGTGATCCTCGGCCGGGTGGACCTGGCCCGCGCCTGCGAGGCCCTCACGACGCCCGAGCTGCGCCGCTACGCCTACGAGATGGCGGTCGGTGCCTGCGACGCGAACGGTCACACCACGCCTGCAGAGCAGGCGTTCCTGGACGATTTGGCCAGCCGGTTGGGCCTGGAGGTCGCCGTCGCGAGCGCGGTGCGCGAGCTGCTGGCGATCGCGGGGGTGGGCCTGACGTCGCAGGTGATCGAGGGCTACGCCCGCAAGCTGTTCGGCAAGGCGCTCAAGAAGACGCTGGGCAAGGGGGGCCGGCACGGTCGGCCGGACCGCCTCGAGCGCGCTGCTGACGTTCGCGACGACGTATGCCATCGGCAAGGTCGCCGACCGCTACTACGGGGGCGGGCGGACGCTCAGTCGCGACGACGTGCGCGAGGTGTTCACGACCGAAGTCGCGCGGGGCAAGGAACTCTTCGGCCGCTACCAGGGCCAGATCCACGACCGGGCGCGCACGACCAACCTGAGCGAGGTGACGCGGCAGCTGCGGATGTGACCTCGACCGGCGCTGAGCATCGGCCGGGAGGACGAGAACGTCGGGGAACGCGAGGCCGTCAAGGTTCCGGAACCAGGTCAACCGGAGTGGATCGCCAGCGGTGTACCGGTCAACCCTAGATGCCGGTCGGTCGACCAGCAGGATGCGACGGTCCCGTCGCGCATCAGGTGCAGTCCGACCGCGTCCGTCAAGGTGAGGTCTTGATCTCCGAATCGACGCAGGAGATCCGCCGCGCCCTGAAGCTCCGATCCGCCCACCGGCCGGACGTCGAGGAACGCCATCTCGTCGATCATCGCGAGGAACCGAAGGGCACGGACCCGATCGAAGCGTCGCAGGAACCATCCGTGTCCTTCGGCCACCACGAGCGGCGTCGTCACCACCACCTCCGGAGGCGCGGCGAATCGGCGCCGGAAGAGCGCATGGTACGTGTCGCTCGCGTCCATGAACGCGATGAAGGCGGAGGTGTCGACGTAGGCGTCAATCCTTGTGGCCATACACCAGGTCGTCGACCGTCTGGCTGGACGCTGGATCGCCGGACTCGATCGAGCCTGCGTACCTCATCCAAGGGCGGCCCTCGTCCGCAGGCAACAGGGTCCGCAGCGAGCGACGAAGCAGTTCCGCGAGCGAGATGCCCAAGCGCCGGGCCTCCCGCTTGGCCGCTTCGTACTCCTCTTCCGTGAGACTGATCTGCGTTCGCACCATGTGATAACAGCATAGCGCACGTCGTGATCACGCCAACGGCCGATCTCCTGCCGCGAACGTTCCGGCACGAGCCCAACGGGCCCCTACTACGGCTCCGGCCGCTGGGCCAAGCCGGGCCCGGTCCAGTCGGTCAGGCCGGGGCGGCGACGTGAAGACCCGCCGCCTTGGCCGCTGCCCCCTGGCGGAGGTCGTAGCTGATCATCACGTCGCAACTCGCACGTAGGCAGGCCGCGACGTGCAACGCGTCCAGGCTACGGAGATCATGGCCTTCGAGCCGTTCGGCCGTGCGATAGGTCAGCGCGTCGGGCTCGACCAGATCGGGCCTGTCGAAGACGTCGGTCACGCGCTCCTGGGCGATCCCGGCGCGGATCGCGAGGCGCCGGACTCCGGTTCTTCGGCGAGGACCTTGGCGGCCGCGGACGCCTCGTGGTCGCCTTCGGTCCGTCGGATCGAGCCGCGCCGTGCCCGACGAACGCACGCGCGGGACGGACGGGCGTCGACGGCACGGCACATGCGCAACGACTCCCGGCACCCGCCTGCAGGCGATCCGTGTCGTCGGATGGATCCCTGGGCGAAGGGACGTGCGACCCGATCCGATCGGCTCCGCGAATGGAAGAATGGGGCATCGCCGGCGCGTCGCGCCGACCCCATGGAGGCCGTCATGCCCCTCGCTTCGGGATCCCTTGGCACCGACACCGCGGACCCCGCACGCACCGGCGTGAGCCTGCGCTCCGCAGCGGTGCTCCTCGTCCTCGCCCTGCTGGGCGTGGCCTCGCTGCTGACCTCCGACCTCGACCTGGGGATCGTGGCGGATGAGGTCGAGGTCGCCCCCGAACGGTTGCGGCTGCTGGTGCTGATCCAGCCGGCGGTCCTGTCGCTGCTCGCGGTCGTCGTCGGCTGGCGGACCTCGCGCCGCACCGGGCTCGGGCTGCCGATCCTGGAGGGGGGCCTGGCGCGCGCGACGTCCCGCGGTCTCGCCGCCGCCGGCACCGTCGCGCTGGTCGGAGGTGCGACGCTGCTCCTCTACGGCTGGCTCACGTCGCGGGTCTTCGTGCTCGAGGGTGCCGAGGCGATCTCGCTCTCGCTGGCGACCCGCCTGCTCTACGGAGGCATCACCGAGGAGGTGCTGCTGCGCTGGGGGCTGATGAGCCTGTTCGCCTGGCTGCTCCTCCGCCTGGCGCGACGGCCCGCAGGGAGGACGCGCGACCTGATCCTGGTCGCGAACGTCGCCGCGGCAGTCGTCTTCGCGCTGGGGCACTTCCCCGCGTTCGCCCTCGTGCCGGGCGCCGAGCCGGTCCACTACCTGCTGTCGTTCGCCACGAACACCGGGCTCGGCGTCCTCTTCGGCTGGCTCTTCGCGCGGTACGGGCTCGAGTACGCCATCCTGGCCCACGCGGGCACGCACCTGGTGGCGGTCCTCGCGGCGGCCGCGATCGCGCTGCCCGGGGCCTAGGGTGCACGCCTGAACCGCCTCGTGACCCCTGGCCCCCCGCGCTTCGCCCTCGGGCTCTAGCCTGAGGGAGCGAGGTCGGAACGAGACCCCCGTGTCCCGGCCCGGCGCTGCACCCCGCGGCGAAGGGTGGACATGCCGCGACACGTCTACGTCCTGGGCTGCGATCCGGTCGAGCTGGCGCGGATGAAGCGCGTCCGTCGGGCACGCGACTGCGTCGTTCACGAACTCGCGAGCTACGAAGACGCCAAGACCGGCCCGCTGCACGGCGAGGCGCTCCTGCAGCGCGCCCGCGCGGTCCTGGACGCGGCGACGGGCCCCATCGACGCCATCCTGGGCTGGTGGGACTTCCCGGTCAGCACCATGCTGCCGATCCTCAGGCGCGAGTACGGCACGCCAGGCGCCAGCCTGGAGAGCACGCTGCGCTTCGAGCACAAGTACTGGAGTCGCCTGGAGCAGGCGCGCTGCGTGCCGGAGGTCGTGCCCGCCTTCGAGCTGCTCGACCCGGACGCCCGCGATCCGTTCGCTGCGCTGACGCTGCCGCTGCCCGTCTGGATCAAGCCGGTCCGGTCGGTCGCGTCGCACCTCGGCTTCCGGATCGATACGCGCGCCGATGCCGCGGGCGCGCTCCGCCGCATCCGCGCCGAGATCGGGCGGCTGGCCACGCCGTTCGACGAGCTGCTGGCCTACGCGCGCCTGCCAGCCCGGATCGCACCGATCGACGGCCGCCACTGCATCGCGGAAGCGATCATCTCGCACGGCCATCAGGTCACCGTCGAAGGCTACGTCCACGACGGGCGCACGCACACCTACGGCATCGTCGACTCCATCCGCGAGGGGCGGGCGGGCTCCAGCTTCAGCCGCTACCAGTACCCCGCGCGGGTGCCGGAGGTGGTGGCGCGCACCATGCAGGACGTCCTCGCTCGCCTGCTGGCGCACGTCGACTACGGACCCGGTCCGTTCAACGCCGAGTTCTTCTGGGACGAGGACGGCGGCCTGCGCCTGCTGGAGGTGAACGCGCGCATCTCCAAGTCGCACGGCGCCCTGTTCGAGATGGTGGACGGCGAGTCGAACCACGCGGTCAACCTGCGTTGCGCCCTGGGCGAGGCGCCGGATCCACCGCACCGGCGGGGCCGCTGCGCGGTCGCGGCGAAGTTCATGGTGCGGCGCGACCAGGACGCGATCGTGCGGCACGTGCCCGGCGCGGACGAGCTGCGCGAGGTCCAGCGCGCGCATCCCGGCACGCTCGTCAAGGTGCACGTCCGACCGGGCATGCGCCTGTCCGAGCTGGAGGGGCAGGACAGCTACAGCTACGAGGTGGCCGAGCTGGTCATGGGCGCCCGGGACCAGGCGACGCTGCTGGCCGACTACCAGGACGCGCTGGCGCGGCTCGGGTTCGCGTTCGAGGAGAAGGAGGCGGCATGAACCCACGTCCAACGGAGTCGCTCCGGAGCCTGGAGCACGTCTGGATCCCCATGCCGGACGGCGTGCGGCTGTCGGCCCGCATCTGGCTGCCCCCCGACGCGGAGGAACGTCCGGTGCCCGCGCTGCTGGAGTACATCCCCTACCGCAAGCGCGACGGCACCCGCGCCCGCGACGAGACGATGCACCCTTGGTTCGCGGCCCACGGCTACGCCGCGGTGCGCGTGGACCTGCGCGGCAGCGGCGACTCGGAGGGGATCCTGGAGGACGAGTACCTGCAGCGAGAGCTGGACGACGGGGTCGAGGTGCTGTCCTGGCTGGGGCGCCAGCCCTGGTGCGACGGGCGCGTCGGGATGATCGGCATCTCCTGGGGCGGCTTCAACGCCCTGCAGATCGCGGCGCTACGCCCCCCGGAGCTGGGCGCGATCGTGACCGTCTGCTCGACCGACGACCGCTACGCCGACGACGTGCACCACATGGGCGGCTGCCTGTTGGGCGACAACCTGTCGTGGGCCTCGGTGATGTTCGCCCACACCTCGCTCCCACCGGACCCGGAGATCGTCGGCGAACGCTGGCGCGAGATGTGGTTCGAGCGGCTGGAGCACGGCCACCCTTGGCTGGACACCTGGCTGCGGCACCCCAGGCGCGACGCCTACTGGCAGCACGGCTCGGTCGCGGAGGACTACGGCGCGATCCAGGTGCCGGTGCTGGCCGCGAGCGGCTGGAACGACGGCTACTCGAACGCCGTCTTCCGCCTGATGGAGCACCTGCGCGTGCCGCGCGCCGGCCTGATCGGCCCGTGGGGGCACGCCTACCCGCACCTGGGCTCGCCGGGCCCGGCGATCGATTTCCTGACCGTCTGCGTGCGCTGGTGGGACCGCTGGCTGAAGGGCGTGCCCAACGGCGTCGACGACGAGCCGATGCTGCGCCTGTGGATGCAGGACAGCGTGGCGCCGACCCCCCGCTACGACTGCCGGCCGGGTCGCTGGATCGGCGAGGACGCCTGGCCCTCGGAGCACGTCCGACCGCGAACCTTCCGCCTGGCCGAGAAGCGGCTGGTGGACGAGCGGGACGGCGCGCCGAGCGAGCGCCGCCTGGGCACCTCGCCCCTGCACCTGCGCTCGCCGCTGCCGCTGGGCCTGTTCGCCGGCAAGTGGTGCTCGTACACCGTGGCGCCCGATCTGCCGCACGACCAGCGGCAAGAGGACGGCGGCGCGCTGGTGTTCGACACCGATCCGCTGGAGCGGCCCCTGGAGCTGTGCGGCGCGGCGACGGTCCGCCTGGAGCTGAGCGCCGACGCGCCGGTGGCGATGCTGGCGGCGCGGCTGTCCGACGTGCGGCCCAGCGGCGAGGTGACGCGCGTCAGCTACGGCCTGCTGAACCTCACCCACCGAGACGGCGACGCCGACCCGGCGCCGCTCTCGCCCGGTCGGCGCTACCGGGTGGAGGTGCCGCTCAACGCGGCGGCCCACGCCTTCCCCGCCGGACACCGCATCCGACTGGCGTTGTCCAGCTCCTACTGGCCGCTCGCCTGGCCCGCTCCTACGTCGGTGTGCTTGGACGTGCACCTGGCGGGCGCCGAGCTGGAGGTGCCGTTCCGGGACCCGCGCCCGGAGGACGCGACGCTGCCGCCCCTGGGCGAAGCGCGCATGGCCGCGCCGGCGGAGCGTCGCATGCAGGCTCCGCCACGGCACACCTGGCGCGTGATCCGCGACCTGGCCAGCGACCGCTCGGTGCTGGAGGTCGTGAACGACAGCGGCCGCTACGAGCTGCCGGCGGCCGACGTGACGGTGACCCGCTCGGGCGAGGAGGCCTACGGAAGCGTCGCGAACGACGTCGGCTCGGTGCGCGGCGAGACGCGCTGGCTGCGTGCGTTGGAGCGGGACGGCTGGTCGGTCCGAACGGTCACGCGGACGGTGCTCACGTCGGACGAGGAGCGCTTCTACCTGACGGCGGAGCTGGACGCCTACGAGGGCGAGCGGCGCGTGTTCTCGCGCAACTGGCATCGCACGATCGCCCGCGACCTGGTCTGAGCGTGGCAATGGGAGCCTGCGTCGCGCCGCCGCGCCGACTCAGCGCACGGCCACCTCGAGCCCCCGCACCTCGTACCCCTCGATCAGATCGTTCCAGCCCAGGTGCGGCGTGCCCACGACCTCCAGGTCCAAGCGCAGCAGGCGCGACAGGAACGCGTCGCTCTCGGCGATGGCGAGGAACGATCCGGGGCAGCGGTGGGCGCCGTCCCCGAAGCTGAGGACCGGCTCCTGCACGCGCGGCGCACGGCTGCGGTCGGGCCGCACGGTCAGCGGTTCCTCGCCCACCGCGGCGGGATCGGCGTTGGCGGCGCGGACGTCCAGGTCGAGGAGCGCCCCGGCGGGGATCGTCACCGCCTGCCCGTCGTGCTGCAGCGTGACCGGCTCGGTGGTGCGTCGGTAGAGGTGCCCGACGACCGGCTCGAGACGCAGGATCTCGTGCAGGACGCGCGTGCGCTCGGCGTCGTCGCCGGCCAGGTAGCGCGCGCGCAGGTCGGGATCCTCCAGCAGGTGCCAGGCGGCCATGACGATGAACTCGCGCGTGGTGGCCATTCCGGCGGCGCCGTAGGTGATGCACTCGATCAGGATCTCGGACTCCTTGTAGCCCCGCTCGATCAGGTGGCTGATGACGTCGTCGCGCGGGCGCTCGCGGCGGGCGGCGATGGCGGGCCGGACGTCCAGGCGCAGGAAGCGCCGCACGTGCCCCTGCACGCGCGTCATCGCCCAGATCCGCCGCAGCCAGGGCAGCCGCTCCAGCCGGTCCAACGCGAGGATCTTCTCCAGCCGCTGGGCCAGGCCGGGCTGCGCCGAGTCGGTCAGGCCGACGACGCGCGCCGCGACCAGCATCGCGAGCTCCAGACTGAGGTCGCTCAGGTCGGTGCGGCCTGCGTCCCGAAGCCGTTGGACCAAGGCCTCGCTGGCCTCGTCCATCATCGCGCGGTAGTCGGCGTCGATCGTGGCGGGGGTGAAGAAGCGGGCGATGGCGGTGCGATGCTCGCGGTGGGCCGCACCGTCCTCGAACAGGACCGGCTGGCGCAGGCCGGTGCGGGAGGCCAACTCGGCGTTGAAGCCGGCCTGGCGCGTGCCCTCCGGCATGCGCAGGACCTGGCGGACGGCCTCGTAGGACCGCAGGTGCCAGGTGTCGCCGCGGTGCTCGATCGGCGGTGCGTGGCGGGACGGCTCGCGCGCGGTCTTGCGCGTGGGCGGGCTGGAGGGCATGGGCGACATCATCGATCGCTCCGCTCCGGGGCGGCTGCGCCCCATCGCCTCCAGGCTAGACCGTGCGGCGCCGCGCCGTCCGTCGCCCCGTACGTCGGTCGGGTCGACCGGCCTGGGCGTCGGGCGGCGTGGTGCAATGGCGCATGACCGACCGCGAGCCATTGACCGGCTACCCCGAGCTGAGCGATGCCGAGCGCATCCGCCGCGCCGAGGCGTTCGAGGCGTCGATGCGGCCGCGCCGCTCGGTCCGCACGTTCTCGGACGCGCCGGTCCCGCGCGCCGTGATCCAGAGCGCGATCCGCACCGCCGCCCGCGCCCCCAACGGCGCGAACAAGCAGCCGTGGACCTTCGTCGCCGTCGCGGACCCGGACGTCAAGCGCCGCATCCGCGAGGCCGCCGAAGCCGAGGAGCGCGCCTTCTACGGCGGACGCGCCCCGCAGGCCTGGCTGGACGCGCTGGCGCCGTTCGGCACCGACGCCGCCAAGCCCTTCCTGGAGACCGCGCCATGGCTGATCGCCGTCTTCGCCCAGCCGCACGGCGTTGGACCGGACGGGCAGCGGGAGAAGCACTACTACGTCCAGGAGTCGGTCGGGATCGCCTGCGGCTTCCTGCTGGCCGCGCTGCACCAGGCGGGTCTGGCGACGTTGACGCACACGCCGTCCCCGATGACCTTCCTTCGCGAGATCCTGGGCCGACCGGAGCACGAGCGCCCCTTCCTGCTGGTGGTGACCGGCGTGCCGGCCCATGACGCGACGGTGCCGCGGATCGAGAAGAAGCCGCTGGACGAGGTGGCCGTCTTCCTGGAGGGCGGCGACCGCCCTTCGGACCGGTCCTAGA
>CAZJGU010000105.1:2500-8249 GCA_964545455.1 uncultured bacterium
CCCGCGCTGGAGGAGGGCGCCGACGTTCTGTGCGATCGCTTCGCCGCCTCCAGCGTGGCCTACCAGGGCTACGGCCGGGGCCTCGATCCCGGCTGGGTGGCCGGCGTCAACGACGTCGCGACCGACGGCCTGACGCCGGACGTGACGCTGCTGCTGGACCTGCCGGTGGACGCCGGCCTGGCGCGCATCGCCGCGCGCGGTGCGACCGACCGCCTGGAGCGTGCCGACCGCGCCTTCCACGGGCGCGTGCGCGACGGCTTCCTGCGCCTGGCCGGCGAGGCGCCCGGCTGGACGATCGTCGACGCCGACGCCGCCGAGGACGAGGTCGCCGAGCGCGTGTGGAGCGCCGTCCGTCCCATCCTCGCGGCGCGCACCACGGTCGCACCGTGACGAGCCGCTCGCGCCTGGCCGCCGCCGCACTGGCGCTGGTAGCGGCCCTCCAGCTATCGGGCTGCGCGGCCGACGCCCCCGATCAGCTCGCCTACCGGGAGGTCGCGCGCCACCCGCACGACCCGAACGCCTTCACCCAGGGTCTGCTGTGGCATGACGGCGCGCTCTACGAGAGCACCGGCCTCTACGGCTCCTCCAGCCTGCGGCGCGTGGACCTCGAGAGCGGCGAGGTGCAGGCCATCCGTTACCTGCCCGACGATCGCTTCGCCGAGGGGCTGGCACGGGTCGGGGACGAGCTGATCCAGCTCACCTGGCGGGCGCAGGAGGCCTACCGCTGGCCGCTGGAGGGCTTCGAGCGGGGCGAGCCCGCCCTGGCCACGCACCGCTACGCGGGCGAGGGCTGGGGGCTGTGCTTCGACGGCGAGCGACTGGTCATGAGCGACGGCAGCGCCCGCTTGACCTTTCGCGATCCCGTCGACCTGGCGCCGCTGGGCAGCGTCGAGGTGACGTTGGCCGGCGAGCCGCTGCCGCGCCTCAACGAGCTCGAGTGCATCGGCGACCAGGTCTGGGCGAACGTCTGGTACGACGACCGCATCGTCCGCATCGATCCCGACGACGGGCGCGTCACCGGCGTGCTGGACGCCGCGACGCTGCTGAGTGCCGAGGAGCGTGCCGGCCTGTCGGACGAGGCGGTCCTCAACGGCATCGCCTGGCGGCCGGAGGCCGGCACGCTGCTGCTGACCGGCAAGCTCTGGCCGGTGGTGGTCGAGGTCGCCATCGACGACGCCGCGCACTGAGGCGCGGCGCGGCGGTCGATCGCGGAACGGCGGCGGGTCGGGCGGCGGCGGGTCAGTCGGAGGCGGCGCCCGCCCCGGCGGACGAACCAGCGGCGGACGAGCCCGAACCGGACGAACCAGCGGTGTTCGAGCCGGCAGCGGACGAGCCGGCAGCGGACGCGCCGGAGGCGGCCGGCTGCGCCTCGGAGCCACCCGACGGCGCGCTCTTCGTCGCGGCGCCCTTGGACGTCGAGCGCGAATCGGTCACGTAGAAGCCGGAGCCCTTGAAGGCGATGCCGACCGGTTGGACGATCCGCTTGACCGGATCGCCGGTCTCGGGGTGCTCGGTCCAGGCCGACTCGCTGATGGACTGCTGCACCTCGAAGGTCTCGCCGGTCGTCAGGTTCCTGTAGACGTAGACGGGCATGGGTCCTCCGCAGGTCGTGGTGTGGGGCGCCCGCCGCAGGGGTGCGGGGCCGGAACGGATCCTAGCACCCCTGCTACCCTTCGGGCATGTCGCCGGAAACCCGTTCGCATCCGGAACCGGTGCGCCTGGCGGTGGTGGGGGCGGGCGCCTGGGGCTCGGTGCTGGCGTGGCTGCTGGCGCGACGCGGCCACCGCGTCGCCCTGTGGACCCGCGATGCGGGCCGCGCGGCCCGCTGGGCGCGCGACCGCGACGACCCCCGCGGGCGCGCGCCGGTCGCCCTGCCCGACGGCGTCACGCCGACCGCCTCCCTGAGCCAGGCCCTGGACGAGGTCGCCGGCGCCTTCGTCGCCGTCCCCACTGCCGCCCTCGAGGGCACCCTGGCCCTTCTGCGCCAGGCGCTTCCCCCAGGGGCGCCGCTGGTGTCGTGCGCCAAGGGGCTGTTCGCGCCCGACCTGACCCGGCCGGGCCGGCGCATCGAGCTGGCGCTCCCGACCAGCCCGGTCGTGGCCCTCTCCGGCCCCAACCTGGCGGGCGAGATCGCCGCCGGCCTGCCCGCCGCCGCGACCGTCGCCGCGCGCGACCCGCACGTCGCGCAGCTGGTGCAGGGCTGGATCGCATCGGAGCGCTTCCGCGTCTACGCCGCCGACGATCCGATCGGGGTCGAGGTCGCCGGCGCCTACAAGAACGTCATCGCCCTGGCCGCCGGCATGGCGGACGCGCTGGGCCTGGGCGAGAACGCCAAGGCGGCCCTGATCACCCGCGGCCTGAGCGAGACGGTCCGACTGGGTCGCCACCTGGGGGGTCACGAACGCACCTTCTACGGTCTGGCCGGCGTGGGCGACCTGGTCGCGACCTGCGTCTCGCCCACCAGCCGCAACCACGCCGCCGGCGAACGCCTGGCCCGCGGCGAGACGGTCGCGACGCTCCAGGAGGAGGGCCTGACCGCCGAGGGCCTCGGGACCGTCCGCGCCGTGGACGCCTACGCCGAGCGCCACGGCCTGATCCTGCCGATCGCCGAGCAGGTCGCCGCCGTCGCCTTCGCAGGCCGTCCCGCCGACCAGGCGCTGGCCGCGCTGCTGGCGCGCGACCCGCGCGACGAGTTCGAGGCCCGACGCCGGTAGGATGCCGACATGTCGGTCATCGCCGCACGCGGCCTCTCGAAGCGCTACGGGCGCTCCCTCGCCGTCGACGGGCTCGACCTCGCGATCCAGCGGGGCGAGCTGGTCGGCTTCCTCGGCCCCAACGGGGCGGGCAAGACCACCACGCTGCGGATGCTGGCCGGGCTGATCCGGCCCAGCCGCGGCCGCGCCGAGATCCTCGGCGCCCCCGTGCCCGGGCCGGGCCTTCGCCGCGTCGGCACGATGATCGAGGAACCGAGCTTCTACCCCTACATGACCGGTCGCGACAACCTGCGCTACGCCGCCACCCTGCACGGCGACGTGCCGCCGGGCCGGATCGACGAGGTGCTGGCCTTCGTGCGGATGGAGAACGCCGCGGCGAAGAAGGTGCGCGCCTACTCGCAGGGCATGCGCCAGCGCCTGGGTCTCGCCCGCGCGCTGCTGCACAAGCCGGACGTGCTGCTGCTGGACGAGCCGACCAACGGCCTCGACCCCGTCGGCATCGCCGAGATCCGCGAGAACCTGCGCGACGTCGCTGCCGAGGGCGTGACGGTGCTGGTCAGCAGCCACATCCTGGCCGAGATCGAGAAGCTGGTCGGCCGGGTGGTCGCGATCGAACGCGGTCGCGTGCGCTTCGACGGTCCGCTGCACGACCTGATCGACCGCATCGACGAGCGCACCGTCCGCGTGCGCTTGGAGGCCACCTCCGGCGACGCGCTGCGAACGGCGCTGGAGGCCGAGGACGTTCCCTTCGAGCCGCTGGAGGGCGACCGAGTGCGCCTGAGCCTGCCCGAAGCCGAGGTGCCCGACCTGCTGCGGCGCCTGCTGACCGCCGGGGTCGACCTGCTGGAGGTGCGCCGCGAGGGCGAGGACCTCGAGGGCGCCTACCTGGCGCTGCTGCGCGAGGACGGGAGGCCGTCGTGAACGCCCTGGCACGCGTCGTCCAGGCCGAGCTGTTCAAGGCCGTCCGCAAGCGGCGCAGCTACGTGCTGGCGGGGCTGTGGTGGATCCTGCTGCCGGTCCTGACGCTGATCCTGGCGCGGGTGCTGCAGGTGAACCTGACCGGCTCCTTCGTCGACGAGACCGGCGTGGCCGTCGCCGCCGTGCTGCAGGAGCTGGGATCGCCGTTCGGGCTGGCGCGCGTGGCGCTGACCGGGCCCGCCTTCCTGAGCCCCAGCTTCTACGCCGTCGCGGTCGCGCTGCTGGCCGCCGCCGTCGTCGGCGAGGAGAAGAGCCTGTCGATGTGGAAGACCACGCTGGTCGCGCAGCCCAACCGCTGGGCGGTGCTGTGGGGCAAGCAGCTGGCCATCCTTCTGGTCTCCGGCGCTCTGCTGATCGGGGCGGGCCTGGCGTCGATCCTGGCCGGCCTGGCCGGCATGCTCTTCCTGCCGACCGACCTGAGCGGCGACTGGGCCGGCCTGGCCGGGCTGTACCTGCAGCAGTGGGGGCACCTGGCGACGCTCACGATCTTCGCGTCGCTGCTGATCTTCTGGATCCGCAACGTGGCGCTGGGCATCGTCGCGGTGTTCTTCCTGCCGGCCCTGGTCGAAGGGCTGTACGCCGTCTGGCGGACCACCGTCGGCTTCGAGCCGCTCAACCGCTTCAACGCCCTGTTCCAGGCCCTGGAGCTGCAGGACACCCTCGAGAACCTGCCGCGCTGGTTCCTGACCGACAACCTCTACCTGCCCGCCCGCACGCCGGCCCTGGACGTGGTCGAGGCGCTCGCGGGCGGCACCGGCCTGGCCGACCTGCAGGGCGAGCTGGCCGGCACGCCGCTGGCCGGCCTGATCGGCGGCGGCCTGACGCTGCCGCACGCCGGCATGGTGATGGCGATCTACGCGCTGCTCTTCGGCGCGCTGCTGACCTGGTCGTTCGTCCGACGCGACGTCGACTGAGGCGGCGCCGGATAGCATGAACGCTCGCGGCCGCGCGCCGCGACGGGAGGTGCCGGCGATCCGCGACATCCGCAGCGAGCTGAAGCGACGCATCCTGGTCCTCGACGGGGCGATGGGCACGATGATCCAGCGCCACGTCCTGGACGAGGCCGCCTTCCGCGGCGAGCGCTTCGCCGGCCACGACCGGCCGCTGCAGGGCGCCAACGACGCGCTGTCGCTCACGCAGCCCGACCTGATCGCTGGGATCCACCGCGCCTACCTCGCGGCGGGCGCCGACATCGTCGAGACCAACACCTTCTCCTCGACCCGGATCGGCCTGGCCGACTACGGGCTCGAGGACCACGTGGCCGAGATCAACGAGGCCGCCGCCCGCTTGGCCCGCGCCGCGGCCGATGCGGCCGAGACGCCCGAACGACCGCGCTTCGTCGCCGGCTCGGTCGGGCCGACCAACCGCACCGCCTCGATGAGTCCCGACGTCGAGAACCCGGGCTTCCGCGCGGTCGCCTTCGACGAGCTCGCGCGCGACTACGAGGAGCAGGTGGCGGCGCTGATGCGCGGCGGCTGCGACCTGATCCTGATCGAGACGGTCTTCGACACCCTCAACGCCAAGGCGGCGCTGTACGCCTGCGACCGGGTGCAGCAGCGGCTGGGGCGCGAGCTCCCGGTGATGCTGTCCGGCACGATCACCGACGCGTCGGGACGGACCCTGTCGGGTCAGACCCTGGAGGCGTTCTGGGCCTCGGTCCAGCACGCGCCGCTGCTGTCGATCGGCCTGAACTGCGCGCTGGGCCCGGAGGCCCTGCGGCCGTACGTCGAGGAGCTCTCCCGGCTGGCCTGGATCCCGACGACGGTCCACCCCAACGCCGGCCTCCCCAACGCCTTCGGCGGCTACGACGAGACCCCCGCCTCGATGATCGCGGTGATGGAGACCTTCCTGGCCGAGGGCTGGGTGAACGTGATCGGCGGCTGCTGCGGCACCACCCCGGAGCACATCGCCGTCTTCGCCGAGGCCGCCGCGCGCTACGCGCCGCGCGTGCCGCCGGAGCGGGACGGCCTGCCGCGCTTCTCCGGCCTGGAGCCGCTCACCATCCGGCCGGAGACCAACTTCGTCAACGTCGGCGAGCGCACCAACGTCACCGGCTC
>CAZJGU010000106.1:0-8157 GCA_964545455.1 uncultured bacterium
CCGCTGGCGCTGATGGCCTACTTCCTGCTCACCTCGCTGGCGGCGGGCGTTCCCTACGGCTTCGCGTCGTTCGTCGGCGGAACCGGGTTGGGCGACGGTGGCCTGATCGGACAGGGGGTCACCACGCCCGCGGCCGCCTGGAGCGAACTGCTGGGCGCCTACCTCCTGGCCGGGTTGTCGCTGGTGCCGATCGCGCTGCTGTCGGTGCTGGCGACCGTCGTGACCATGAACGCCGCAGCCGGGGCGCTGGCGACGCTCTCGGTGCTGATCGTGATGCAGCTGCTGGTGGTCTTCCCGGCGCTGGAACCGTTCCTGCTCACGCGGCACCTGTCGGCCTACGCCGAGCCGGTCGCCAGCCTCGGGTGGATCATCGCCCTGATCGCCTTGTACTCGGCCGCCTTCGCCGCGGTCGCCGTGGTGCTGTTCGAGCGCAAGGACTTCTGAGGGCCGTGGTCGGGCCGCTTCGCCACCTTCCGCTCCGCCTGGCCTTGGTCGGCTTGGCGGCGTGGTTGACCGCCGCGCCGGCTCTGGCACAGGGGGGAGCGCCCTACACCGTGCAGGTGGCCGCGCTGAGCGACAGCGACGCGGCGATCGACCTGTCGGGCGTGCTGCTGCGCAGCGGCTTCCCCTCCTACGTGGTGCGGGCGGAGGGGGCGGCCGGATCGGTCTTCCGGGTGCGTGTCGGCGCCTTCGGGGATCGCCTGAGCGCCGATCGCTACGCCCGGGCGATGGGGTTCGAGACGCCGCTGGATCCGCGGCCGGCCTTGGCCGAGGCGATCCCCTCCGGGATCCTGCCGCTGGCCCCGGTCCGCTGGTTCCGGCTGGAGGCAGGTCAGCGTGCCGAGGTGGTGGCCTGGGACGTGACCGCCCGGGCGGCGCGGGTCGAGGGCAGCGAGGGTACGCCGCGCTACCTGCTGGACGATGGGCGCGCCTTCGACGCTTGGTGGGCCCGGGCTCTGCCGGACGGGGGGCGGGAGGAGGTCGCCTCCGTCGCGCTCGACGCGGGCAGCTCCGAGGACGAGGAGGAGGCCGTGCGCGACGCGCTCTTCCGGCAGCGGATCCGGTTGGTTGCCGATCGTGCCGGGCTGGACGCCGAGGCGCTCGACACCGAGGCGGTGCGCGGCGAGGTGGGCGAGCGCTGGCTGATCGTCTGGCGCCAGCTTCCCGGGGCCGGGGGCGAGGAGCGGATCCTGGGCGTGCTCCGGCGGGAGGCCGAGCCGGACAGCCGCGACCCGGCGGACTGGTTGGGCCAGACGCCCCCCGCCACGGTCGAGCCGCTCGCGCGGCTGGACGATGGCGCGTCCGGACCCGCCGCGGGCGAGGCGGTCGCGGGCGACGGCTGGAGCGCGACCAGCGACGGTCCATGGACCCTGCTCACGGTCGGAACGACGACGTGGCGCGCCCTGGTGGGCGCGCCACGCGTCGCGTTGGGCGACGTGCTGTTCGTGCGGGTCGACGGCGGTCTCGAGGCCCTGCGGCTGCAGCCGCGCTGAGGTCGCCTCAGTCGGCGGCGACGGCGGCGGCGAGCGGTTCACGCTCGGCCAGCCAGCGCTCGGCGGTCATCGCCGCACGGGTTCCGGCACCGACCGAGGTGCCCAGCTGACGGTAGATCTCGTCCGAGATGTCGCCCGCCGCGAAGACCCCTTCGACCGAGGTGTAGATCTCCTCTCGGACGGCGACGTAGCCGCTGTCCCGCAGCTCGACGAAGCCGTCCAGGAAGGCGGTGTTGGGCTCGTGGCCGATGTAGACGAACACGCCGTCGGCCGGCAGCACACGGGTCGAGCCGTCCTTGACGTTGCGTACCCGCAGGCCGGTGACCACGTCGTCGCCGAGAACCTCCTCGGCCACGGTGTCCCACACCCAGTGCATCTTGGGGTTGGCGAAGGCGCGTTCCTGGGCGGCCTTGTTGGCGCGCAGCTCGTCGCGGCGGTGCACGACCGTGACCTCGTCGGCGAACTTGGTGAGGAACAAGCCCTCCTCGACCGCGGCGTCCCCGCCGCCCACGACGACGACCCGCTTGCCCCGGTAGAAGAACCCGTCGCAGGTCGCGCAGGTCGACACGCCACGGCCGTAGAAGCGGTCCTCGCCCGGGATGCCCAGCTTGCGTGGGTTCGCGCCGGTGGCGAGGATCACGGCGCGTGCCTCGTAGTCGGCCTCGTACCCCCGCACGCGAAAGCCGCGATCTGCGTCGCCGTCGAGTCCCTCGACCTCCTCCATGAGGATGCGCGCGCCGAACTTCTCGGCCTGCTTGACCATGCGCTGCGACAGCTCCGGTCCGCTGACCGCGGAATCGAAGCCGGGGTAGTTCTCGACCTCTTCGGTCTGGGCGATCTGACCGCCGGGCAGACCCTTCTCGAGGATGATCGTGTCGAGCTGTCCGCGACCGGCGTAGATGCCGGCCGTGAGGCCTGCGGGGCCTCCGCCGATGATCGCGACGTCCGTGTGTACCACCTTGCGAGCCATGTGCCCTCCTTGGTCTGCCGCGCATGCTAGCACCGCGCTGCGCGCTCGCTACGTCGGCTTTTATACCCCGGAGGGGTATCGAGGTCGCCCGACGGTCGTACCGACGTGCGTAGGATGGCGCATGGCTGCACCCGCGCGCACCTTCGGTTTCGACCTGTCCCTGGTCCCCGCCTCCGCCGCCGCGCTACCGCTGACCGACCTCGCCATCCGTCGCGGCTACGGCGCCTTCGACTTCCTGCGCGTCGAGGACCGCGTCCCGTTGTTCTTGGACGACCACCTCGCACGCCTCGAGCGCAGCGCCGACCTGTTGGGCCTCGAGCCGCGTCCCGGCCCGGACGAGCTGCGCGAGCACGTGTTCGACGTGATCCTCGCGAACGAGGAGCGCTCCTTCGGGATGCAGCTCTTCCTCACCGGAGGCGATCCGGACGACGGCTTCGCACCGGGGCGGCCACGCACCCTGGTGCTGATCGTCGACCTGCCGAGCTACCCCGAGGCGTACTACCGGGACGGCGTGCGGCTGCTCGAGCATCGCTTCGAGCGCGACCTGCCCGTCGCCAAGACCACCAACTACTTCACGGCCGTGCGGCACGCCCGGGCGCTACGGGAGGCGGCCGCCGCCGACCTGCTCTACCACGATGGGCACCGTGCCCTGGAGACGACGCGCTGCAACCTGTTCGTGCTGGGGGAGGACGGGCGCTGGGCCACGCCGGCCGACGGTGTCCTGCCGGGGATCACCCGCCTGCACATGCTGCGGGCGCTGGGCGACGAGGTCACGCAGCGCGACGTACCGCTCGAGGAGCTCTACGGGTCGCGGGAGGCCTTCCTGACCAGCACCACCAAGGGCGTCATGCCGGTCGTCGAGGTGGCCGGCCGGCGCATCGGCGACGGTCGCCCCGGACCGCGCACCCGTGCGGCGGCGGACACCTTCGCGCGCTACCGGGACGCCTGGCGCGCCGCCTTCGCGGCGGCCGAGGCGGTCGCGCGGACCTGAGCGTCGCGGCCTGCCGCGAGAATCGTCACGTTCGCCGATGCCCGCTGCGTCGTAGCGTGGACGCAGGAAGGGTTCGGGAGCGAGATCGGATCGGGTCGGGCGCGTCATCCGGTTGGGAGGCCGGGCGCCCGCACCCGTGAAGGCTCCGGTCCGGGACGGTATCGTGCCGGCCATGCTCGACGCCCAGCCTGCCCCCACCGATCCCAACCCGCTTCTGGACGACGGCTTCCCGATCCGCTTCTCCGACGTTCGCCCCGAGCACGTCGAGCCCGGCCTTCGCGAGGCGCTGGACCGAGCCCGGAGCGTCTTCACGGCAATCCGCGACGCTCGGCCGCCCTACCGCTGGGACGACCTGCTGGGCGCCCTGGACCACGCCGAGACGCGGCTGTCGCGTGCCGTGCACGCCGTCTCGCACCTAAACAACGTCCGTCAGGACCCCCACCTGCGCGAGGCGTGGAGCCGCATCCTGCCCGAGCTGGCGGCCTTCGAGGCCCGCCGGAAGAGCGATCCCGGCGTCTACGGGGTGCTGCGCGCCTACGCCGGGAGCGACGAGGCGGCGGCGTTGCCGCCGGAGCGAGCCCGCTTCCTGGAGCTGACGATCGACGCGATGCGGCGCGCGGGCGCCGGCCTGGACGACGCCGCGCGCGCTCGGGCGGAAGCGATCCAGAGCGAGCTGGCCGAGCTCGCCAACCGCTTCCAGAACCACGTGCTGGACGGCACCAACGCCTTCGCCCTGGACGTCGAGGACGAGGCCCGGCTGGCCGGCATCCCCGCCTCGGCCCGCAGCCGGGCCCGGGCCGCCGCCGAGGCGGCCGGGGTCCGGGGCTGGCGTTTCACGCTCCAGCAGCCCTCCTACCTGGCCGTCGCCCAGCACGCCGAGGACCGCGAGCTGCGTCGCACGCTCTACGACGCCTTCCAGGCCCGCGGCCGTGGCGAGGGGCGGGACAACCGTGCGCTCATCCCACGCATCCTGGAGCTGCGGCGCGAGCTGGCGGGGCTGCTCGGGTACGCGCACTGGGCGGACGTCCAGACCGAGGACCGGATGGTCCGCGATGGCGCATCCGCCGTGCGCTTCGAGCGCGAGCTGTGGGACCGGGTCCAACCGCACTTCCGGCGCGAGGTCGAGGATCTCTCGGCCTTCGCCCGCGACGAGCTCGGGATCGACCCGCTTGAGCCGTGGGACGTGGCGTTTGCGGTCGAGCGCATGCGCCAGGCGCGCTACGACCTCGACGACGAGCGCCTGCGCCCGTACTTCCCGATGAGCCGCCTGCAGGACGGCCTGTTCAGCCTCGCGTCGGACCTGTTCGGGATCACGATCCGTCCCTCCGAGCACGGGGGCGCCTGGCACGAGGACGTCGAGACGTACGACGTCCACGACGACGCGGGCACGCACCTCGGCACCTTCTACACCGACTGGTACCCGCGCGCCGACAAGCGCGGCGGGGCCTGGATGATGCCGCTGCACCAGGGCGGACCGGACGAGGGCGGCTTCGAGCCGCACCTGGGCGCGATCTCCGGCAACCTGACGCCGCCCGACGGCGACCGACCGGCGCTGTTGACCCACCGCGAGGCCGAAACCGTCTTCCACGAGTTCGGGCACCTGCTGCACCACCTGCTCTCGCGCACCGAGGTGCGCTCGCTGGGCGGCACCAACGTGCCCTGGGACTTCGTCGAGCTGCCCAGCCAGATCATGGAGAACTGGCTCTGGGAGGACGAGGCGCTGGTCCGGATCGCGGGCCACGTCGACGACGACCGGCCGATCCCCGAGGACCTGCGCCGACGCATGCACGACGCCCGTACCTTCGGCGCGGCGCTCCACATGGCGCGCCAACTGAGCTTCGGCACCGTCGACCTGGCGCTGCACGTCGACTACGACCCCGCCGGCGACGAGGATCCCGTCGCCTTCGGCCGCGAGGTGATGCGGCCCTTCCAGGTGCGTCAGGACCACGTGTCGGACGGCTTCCTGCCGGCCTTCTCGCACATCTTCGCGGGCGGCTACGCGGCCGGCTACTACTCCTACCTGTGGAGCGAGATGCTGGACGCCGACGCCTTCGAGCGCTTCCGCCAGGAGGGGGTCTTCTCGCCCGAGGTCGGGGCCGCCTTCGTGCGCGAGGTGCTGTCGCGCGGCAACTCGGCACCCCCCGACGCGATGTTCCGTGCCTTCCTCGGGCGCGAGCCCGATCCCGAGGCGATGCTGCGGCGCAACCTGGGGTTGGCGGCGGACGACGACTAGCCGGCCGGCGGCTTCCTCACCAGGCGCCCGAGGCCTCGGCCGCGGCGAGGCGGCGGATCCCGTCGGCGTAGCCGGCCACGCCGGTGTCCTGACCGGTCGCGCGTAGCGCCAGGTCGTAGACGCGCCAGGCGGGTCCGGCCAGGGGACCCCGCGCCTGCCGTGCGTAGGCGCGCAGGCGCTCGAGGTCGGTCGTCGCCCGCGACGGCAGCGGCGCGCTGCCGCGGGCCGATGCCGGCAGCCACGCCCAGGCGCGCAGCGCGGCGGCGTAGCGTGCGTGCGGATGGGCCGAGCGCAACCCGGCCAGCAGGCCGACCGCTTCGGCGTCCGCCTCGTGTACGAAGCCGGCCAGGTGCGCGAGCTCGTGCGCGCCGACCGCGGCGCGGGCCCAGGCCGGGAGCCCCGCGTCGACGTGCGCCTCGAGCGTCCAGGGCGAGACCACCCCGCCGACGCCCAGCGGTCCCATCAGCCAGGCCGGCAGGACGTCCAGCCGGCGCGGGAGACGCACGCCGGGTGCGAGTCGCTCCAGCTCGACCGCGGTCGCCGCCGTCGCGCCGGCCAGGTCGATCGGTCCGTCGGGCAGGTCGGCGGCCACCACGCCCGCCAGCCGCACGGCCAAGCGCTCGGCAGCAGCCTGCACCTGCGGCGAGGCGGCCGGACCGCCCAACGGGTCCTCGACCCAGCCGAGGCGGACAGGCGCCTCCGGCCGGACCGCGTGCGCGCCCCAGCCGAGCACCAGCGTCGCCAGGACGATCATCGCCAGCCCGCCCCACCCCAGCAGCGTCGTGCGCCCGTCGCCGCGGCGCGGACCGGTCGCGACGGCCGCCGCCAGTCCGACCAGGGCGACCGGAAGCGTCCACGGCAGCGGTCCGCGCTCGGTCACCGGCACGAGCCAGCCGCTCCAGGCCGGGTACGCCGTCCCGCTCCAGACCGCGTTCGCCGCGGGCCAGACGATCACCGCCAGCGCCAGCACCGTCGCGGTCAGGCCGGTCAGCGCCAGGCCGGTCGCGATGCGACGTCGCGCCGATGCGCGCCTCACGCCCAGCCCGCCCATCGTTCCCAGCTCTCGCGCGTGGCGACCCACCAGGCCTCGTCCAGCGACTCGAACGGCGCGGGCGCCGGTCCTGGACCGGCCCGCGTCTGCACGGCGCCGGGCGCCAGGACCGGCACGATCACCCCCAGGCAGGCACGAAGCGCCGCGACCCTCGCCCACGGCGTCCAGGCCGCGCCGGCCGGATCGGGCAGGGCGAGGTGCGCCACCGGCCCGACCTGCCGCACCGTCGGGCGCGACGGCCAGTCCGGTTCCGGCACCAGCTCCAGCCGACCGTCCACCAGGTCCCCGCCGACCCGGAGCGGCGGCTCCAGCGCCGAGAAGCGCGGCGCGGGGGCCGGCAGGTCGCGATCGTAGGCGGCCATGCGGGCCGCGATCAGCTCGGCCCGCCGTCGCTCGAGCCGCGCCCGCTCGCGCTCGCCGACGGCGCCCGGCTCCTCGAGCCGCGCCTCGATCGCCGCCTGCTCGTCCTCGAGGCCGGTCGGGTCGGCCGGACCGTCCAGGCGGCGCGGCGCCGCGACGGGCCGGTGCACCGGCAGGTCCTCCTCGCGTCGGCGTCGGCCCGCGCGCCAGCCCTCCACCCCGCCGCGGAAGGCGACCAACCGTCCGTCGTCCAGCGAGCGCACGTCGGTCGTCACCGCCTGCGCCAGGCGCAGGTCGTCGGTCGCCAGCACCACCGCCGTGCGCGGGTCCGTGAGGGCCTGTTCCAGCCGTTCGAGCGACGGCAGGTCGAGGTCCGCCTCGGGACGGTCCAGCAGCGCCAGGTCCGGCTCGGCCGCGAGCAGCGACGCCAGCGCCGCGCGGCCCCGCTGCCCGCCGGAGAGCTCGTGGGGCGCCGCCGTCCAGCGGTCGTGGGGCAGGCCCACCAGCGCCAGCAGTTGCGCCGCCCGCGCGTCGTGCACCCAGCGCTGCAGCTGCGTGCGGATCGGATCGTCGCTCAACCCGCGCTGCTCCGCGTCCCCGAAGAACACCCGCGCGCCCGGCCGCAGCCACACCTCGGCGTCGGGCGCGTCGGAGCGCGTCCGTGCCGCCAGCATCGCCAGCAGCGCGCTGGCGGCACCGTCGTCCCGTCCGAGCAGCACCACCTTCTCGCCCCCGTCCAGGTCCAGGTGGGCGCCTTCGAAGCGATCGGCACGGGTCAGCCCGCGCGCACGCAGCAGCGGGCCCGGCACCTCGTCCGCGCGGGCCGGGAGGGCGCCGATCGCCGTGCCGCGGGCCTCCTCCTGGACCTGCGCGACCCGCGCCCCCGCGCGCGCCGCGGCCCCCTCCGCCTCCCGCGCTCGGCGACCGAGCGCGCGGGCGGCCGCCGCCGCCACCGGCCGGCCGTTGGTGACCACCTTCCACGGCGTCTACGGCGGCGCCGGCAACCCGCTCAAGCGCCGCTACAACGCCGTGATGGCCATGGGCCGCCCCACCATCGCG